>NZ_JALBWV010000007.1 GCF_022678645.1 Saccharopolyspora soli
TTATCGCGGTGGGCGGCCGCTTATTTTTTTTATAACACACACAAAACCACCCCCCCGGCCCTTTGCTGCACTTGCTAAAAACCCGCGGGCGGGGCCCCCCGGCCCCCGCCACGAGTGCGTTTTCAGACCACTGTGGACAACGCGTCACGCCCGGTCGGCGGTGCCGAACTCGTAGCGCACGCACAAGCTCATGTCGCGCAGCGCGCGGATGTGCCGCATCAGCTTGGCGAAGATCCTCGTCGCTTTCGGCAACGCGGCGGCACTGGGTGACAGCAGGGTGCTGACCACGTCGGTGCACCGCAGCCTCGCATCGACGGCTTCCAGTTCGCGCGGGTCTTCGATGGCCCAGTGCAGCAGGGGCGCGCCGAACAGTCGGGTCAGGTTCTTGTTCACCAGGCGCACGGCCAGCCGGTTGTGGGTGTCGAAGGTGATCGTGCCGTGCGGGAAGCGCTCGACGATCCGCCGGAACAGTTCGTGCCCCTGTTGCGGGCGCAGGTACATGGTCAGACCTTCGGCGACGATCAGCGTCGGCCGGTCGGCGGGCACTTGCGCCAGCCAGTCCGGGTCGGTCACCGAGCAGCCGATCATCCGGTAGTGCTGGCGTTCGGGGAAGATCTTGGCGCGCACGTCGAGGACGTCGGGGTAGTCGACGTCGTACCAGTCCACATCCGCCGCCGGGTCGACTCGCCACACGCGCGGGTCCAGTCCCGCGCCCAGGTGCACCACGGTGGCCTCGTCGTGGGTGGCGAGGAATTCTCGCGTCCAGTTGTCGAAGTGCTTCGTGCGGACCGCCGCATTGGGTGCCAGTTTCGGCGTCATCCCCAGTTTGGTGAAGTCGTAGTCGATCTTGTCGATGGCCTGCGCGGCCATCTCGTCGCCGAGCACGCTCGGCGACATCCGGGCGTCCAATGCCTTGCCGTACAACGTGATCAGCGACGTGCCCATCGCCTCGCCCAGTTGGACCTTCACCTGCGACATGCGGCGTGCTCCTCCTGCTTCGCGTCCGCGGCCGGTCATGCGGACTCCCCCGGCAGCGCGTCGGCGAGTTCGGTCAGCCACTGCTGGTACAGCTCGGTCATCTCGGCCGCGGCCGCCCGCAGCATCGCCGGGGTCGGTTCGGTGTCGGGTTCGAAAGCGCGGCGCACCGTCTCGGCCAGGGCGGCCGCCTTGTCCGCCACGCTGAAATCGGCGGCACCGGGCATGCCATCCAGCAGGAAAGAACCGGTGACCGCGGCCGAGACGCGGTAGGTCAGGATCGGTTCGGCCACCGGGTCGTCGGCCAGCAGACCGTGCCGGTGCAGCACGGCCAGGTATCGCGCCGTCGTTTCCACCTTGCCGACGGTGAACTGCCACCCGATCTTGCTCGCGGTCAGCAGTTCCCCGAGCGCTTCGTGGTCGCCGGTGGCCAGCGCCCTGGTCAGGGGCCTGCGCATGGTTTCCTGGAACGACCGGCGCAACGCGCGGTGCAACTGGACCTCGGCCGGATCGGCGCGCAGCACATCGAGTTCCGCGGCCAGCAGCGCGGCCGAGTCGCGGACCAGGACGGTCGCGAACAGGTCCTTCTTGCTCGGCCAGTAGAGGTACACGGTGCCCTTGCCCACGCCTGCCCGGCGCGCGACGTCGTCCACGGTGACCTTCCGGTAGCCGAACCCCACCAGCAATGCCTCGGCCGCGTCGAGGATCCGCACCGCCTTGCCCTGTTCCACCAACCACCTGACCAACTGACCGTACTGGTTTTTCAGTCAGTGTAGGGCTTGGCCGTTCGCCGCGGAAGTGCCCGCAGTACTGGCCGAATTTCGGGCGGATTTGCCTGACCAGGCAACTGCTCCCGAAATTCGGCCGCCGCGACAGCCCAGCTCTTATCGCGAGTACTCGCGGTTGAACAGCTTCTTCGACCAGAAGTAGCCGCCGAGGGCGATGAGGGCGCACCAGCCGAGCGCGATCCATGCGTTGTTCCCGATCGGCTTGTCCATCAGCAGGCCGCGCAGGGTTTCGATGATCGGGGTGAACGGCTGGTATTCGGCGAACCAGCGCAGCCCGTCCGGTATGGAGTCGGTGGGGACGAACCCGCTGCCGAGGAAGGGCAGTAGCACCAGCGGCATGGGCAGGTTGCTCGCGGTCTCGACGCTCTTGCTCACCTGTCCGAGCGCGACGGAGAACCAGACGAGCGCGAATGTCACCGCCACCAGGAAACCGGCTGCGGCCAGCCATTCGCCCGGTCCCGCGGTGGGCCGGAAGCCGACGAGTAGCGCCACGCCGATCACGATTACCAGGCTGAGCATCGTCTGGATCACGCTGCCGAGGACGTGCCCGGTCAGCACTGAGACGCGGGCGATGTTCATCGTGCGGAACCGGGCGATGATGCCTTCGGTCATGTCCATGGCGACCGAGATCGCGGTGCCTTGGACCGTGGCCGTCACGGTCATCAGGATGATCGCGGGCGCCACGTAGTTGGCGTACTCGGCGCGCCCACCGGCCACCCCGCCGAGCCCGGCGCCCAGCGTGCCGCCGAAGACGTAGACGAACAGCAGCAGGAAGATGATCGGCATCCCGACGAGCATCAGGGTCATCGACGGGTAGCGCAGCATGTGCTTGAGGTTGCGGCGCAGCATCGTCACCGAGTCGCGCAGCGGGTGGAAACGAGTGCCCGCAGGTGCGGGGCCGGTGAGTGCCGGGGTGCTCATCGGGTGATCACCTTCTCGTTGTCGGGATTGCCGGTGAGGGCGAGGAAGACGTCGTCGAGATCGGGGGTGTGCACGGACAACTCGTCGACCTCGATATCCCGCTCGTCGAGCCGGTCGAGCAGGGACTTCAGCGACCGGAGGCTGCCGTCACCAGGCACCCGCAGGGTGAGCGCGTCGTTGTCGCGCGAGACCTGGCCGAGGACGCGCACGGCCGCGTCGAGGCCGCGCGGATCGGCGAACCGCAGGCGAACGTGCCCGCCGGGGATGCGGCGCTTCAGCTCGTCCGCCGTTCCCTCGGCGACCAGCCGACCGCGGTCGAGGACCGCGATCCGGTCGGCGAGTTCGTCGGCTTCCTCCAGGTATTGCGTGGTCAGGAAGATGGTGACCCCGCCCGCCACGAGTTCCCGGACCATCTGCCACATGCTCCGGCGGCTGCGCGGGTCCAGTCCGGCGGTCGGTTCGTCGAGGAAGATGACTCGTGGGCTGGCGACCAGCGTCATCGCGAGGTCGAGCCGCCGCCGCATGCCCCCGGAGTAGGTTGATGCCGGTTTTTTGCCCGCTTCGACCAGGTCGAACTGGTCGAGTAGTTGGGCGGCGCGCTGTCGGCCGTCGCGGCGGCCGAGGTGGTGCAGATCCGCCATCAGGAGCAGGTTCTCCTCGCCGGTGAGCAGGTTGTCCACCGCCGAGAACTGGCCGGTGACCCCGATCGCCGCGCGCACCGCGTCGGGTTCGGTCGCGAGGTCGTGCCCGCCGACATGCGCGCTGCCGCCGTCGGCACTGATCAAAGTGGACAGGATCTTGACCGTGGTGGTCTTCCCGGCGCCGTTCGCGCCGAGTAGCGAGAAGACCGTTCCCCTGGGGACGTTCAGGTCGAGACCGTCGAGCACGACGTGGTCGCCGAAGGACTTGTGCAGCCCGGTCGTCGAGATGGCCGGTTGGGTGGTGGCCATGATTTCCCTTTCAGTAGGGCAGGAACCGGTCAGGAACGGCGGATCGTGATGTCGCCGTAAGAGGTGCGCGCCCGCACTTCGACGGTCTCGTCGGACTCTTCCGGGCGGGCAGCGTCCTCCAGCAGGTTGCGCACGTGCCCGAAGCCGGTGTTCACGTCGAGCCAGGCGGCGGTGCCTTCGGCGATGCCGATCTCGAGTTTGCCCATCGCGGTTGCGAGGGTGACCACGCCGCGGGCCACCTCGCCGAGGCGGATGTTGCCGTTGGCGGTCTTCGCGTCGACTCCCGCGTCGGCGCGCTCGACGGAGATGTCGCCGTTGGCCGAACGCATCCGCGCATCGCCGGTGACCGCGTCGATTTCGATGCTGCCGTTGGAGTCCTTGACGACCGCGGTCCCCTCGATCCGGCCGATGCTCACCTTGCCGGATGCGGTGTGAATCTCCGCGTTGCCGGTGGCGTGGTCCACGGTGACGTGACCGGTCGCCGTGTCCAGACGCAGCGCACCGGTGCGTTCGACCTGGATGTCCCCGGTGCCAGTTTTGAACCGGGTCTCCCCCAGCTGGCCGGTGCCGTGGAAGTCGCCGAGCTGCACCACGCCGGACACCCGCGAATCGCTGGGCAGCTCGACGGACACGTCGACCGACCTGGTCTTGCGGGAGAAGTCGAAGGGGCGCACCTTCGGCCCCTTGATCTGCAGCATCCCGCCCGCGTACTCGACGCGGACCTGCTGCGCGGCTTTCACATCGGACTTGTCGGATTCGTCGCTCGGGCGAACTTCGACGACGGTGTCGGTCCGGTCGGCGGCGGTGATCCGCACGCGGCCGGTCACGCCGAGTTCGAGCTCGACGGAAATCGGTTCGGGTGTCTCGAAATTGGGCATGGTTGTCCCCTCAGCACGAGTAGGTAGGGCATCCCCGCAGGTCAGGGATGTGTAGCGGAAAAGGTGTGGTTAGCGCACCCAGCCGGTGAAGCGCTGCTGGGACCGTTTTGCGCCGCCGCTTTGCTCAGCGCGTCGACCCTGATCGGCGCGCTGCAGGGCGGCCGATGCCGCCCGCACCAGCCAGGCGTTCACCGAGCGCCCCTCTTTCGCGGCGGCCTCCTCGACCGCGGCCTTGAGCTGCTCCGGGAGTCGTACGTTGATCCGCGCGGCCGGGCCGTCCTCGGCAATCGGTGGACCGCTGTCCGGCGCGTCCTCCGCGCCGCCTTCGACGACGTCCTGGGGTGGCTCGGCGGGCGGCGGGGTTACGGCGAAATCGGGATCGCGCCCGCGCAGGCGCAGCTCCACCGAACCCGGCGCCAGCTCCCGGGTGATCTCGTCCGCGGCGGCCGAAAGCACATCCAGCAGCGTCATCCGGATCGCCGACTCAAGCGGCCCGGTCAGCCGCTCCGCCAACGCTCGCGCATCGTCACCGCCAGCCTCGGCGAGCGTGGCGAACTCACGGCCAAGGTTGCCTACATGCGAGGTCAAATCCATGGCATCACCATGGCACGCCAGTGGCATCACCGCAAGCGAAAGTGGCTCAGAACGACTGCCAGATGGCACCACCAGGCGTCGTTGGTACCTGCTGCTGCCTAGGCGGGCACCCCGAACCAGGAAGTGAGGGCATCCGGCAGGCCCTCGGGGTCGGCTGTCGCGCATGCCCAGGCGACGTAGCCGTCCGGGCGGATGAGCAGACCGGCCAACTCGCCGCAGGATGCGCTGGACGCGGTGATGATCTGCACTCGGTCGGAGTGCTCGGCCGCCGCTGAACGGATCTCCGCCGAGTCGGCCAGATCCAGCAGGACCGCGCGGCTCTGCCGCAGTGGTACGGCGACGAGGTTCCAGATGTCGGGGTCCAGGTCGGGCATGAACCGGCCGACGAGTGGGTGTGTCGAGCCGGGCGCGTAGTCGATGTCGGTGCTGTTGACCATCGCGATGAAGTGGCGTTTGGCGGCGGGAATCGCAAGCACCTCGGCGAGCACCTCCCGCAGGGCCTCGACCTGCGGACCAGGTCGTATCAACGCCACCTGCGCGCGGCTGTTGCGCAGCACCCGCTCGCCGATCGGGTGCCGTTCGGCGGTGTAGGTGTCCAAAAGGGACTCCGGTGCCAGGCCGCGGACCACCAGGCCGAGCTTCCAGCCGAGGTTTATCGCGTCCTGCACGCCGAGGTTGAGCCCTTGGCCGCCGATCGGGGAGTGGACGTGTGCGGCGTCACCGGCCAGCAGCACCCGGCCCTGCCGGTAGGTGGCCGCCTGCCGGGCGTTGTCGGTGTACCGGCTGGCAATGGTCAGGTTGGTGACCGTCGCGCTGACGCCGCTGGCGCGACGGATGCTGGCCTGCACCTCTTCCGGGGTGACCGGCGCGGTGCGGTCGCCGGGCCCGCCGTCGAACTCCATGGTGGAGATCTCTCCTGGGAGCAATGGGGACACGGTGACCATGCCGCCCGGTCCGCGCTGGTTCGAAGCGAGGGCGTCGGGATCGGCCACTTCGGCCACGGCAACGCGGCCGGTCATGGTCGGCTCGGTGCCGGGGAAAGGGATCCCGGTGCGCTTGCGCACGATGCTGCGACCGCCGTCGCAGCCGACCAGGTAGGCCGCGTCGACAGTTCGCCCGTCAGCGAGGACTGCGAGCACGGCCTCGCCCTCGTCGATGACGTCGACGACCTCGCTGTCGTGCCAGATCCGCACCCCCAACTCGCTGGCCCGATCAAGGAGAACCTGTTCGAACAGATGCGGCTTGAGCAGGTGCGGACGCAGCGGCGAGGCGTCCTCGCCGGTGTCCTCCTCGAACAGCATCAGCCCGCCGAAGTGGCCTCGCACCTTGCGGGACCGGAGCTGGCGCCCGAGGCGGTGCCCCGGTGCGGCGTCAGCGCCGTCGTGGCCGTGCTCGGCGTCCAACCGCTCGAACATCTCCCGCTGCACTCGGGCCAGTGGTTCGGTCAGACCGCGCAGCCGCAGGCTCTGAGTGCTGCGGCAGTTGATGCCGCGCAGGCCAAGGCTGCGGGTGCGACGTTCGGTGCCGTCGGCGGCTTCGAGGACCAGCGGGTCCAGGCCGGCCAGGCGCAGTTCGCTGGCCAGCAGCAGACCGACCGGTCCGCCACCTACGACGAGGACATCAGTCATCAGAACACTCCGTTTACGATGTAAATTTACAGCGTAATTATCGGAGCATGTACGGTGTAAATCTGTCAACGCCGGAAGCGATGGAAGGACGGGCGGATGGCACCGAGGCAACCGCTGACCCGGGAACGCATCCTGGACGCCGCCCTGGCCCTGGCCAGCACAGACGGGTTGGACGGGCTGTCCATGCGCAAACTCGCCAAGTCCCTCGGCGTGGAGGCGATGGCCCTGTACAACCACGTGGCCAACAAGACCGAGATCCTCGACGGCATCGCCGACCGGGTGCTCGGCGGCATCGACCGCGCCGACCCTGAGCTCCCCTGGGCCCAACGGGTACGCGCCACGGCGGTGAGCATGTACCGGGCACTGCGCCACCACCCGGTCGTGCCGATGGCGCTGGCCACCGACCAGGCCAACCCGACATCACTGCGGGCACTGCAACCGATAGACGACCTGCTCGGGGCGTTCTACGAGGCAGGGCTCGACGATGACGGCGTCCGCCAAGCGCTCGGGGCGGTGCAGAGCCTGGTCCACGGATCGATCCTGCTGTCGACCACCGGGTTCGTCCGCGACACCAGCCGGACCACCCCAGGGGAACAACTCGACCCCTACGTCCACCGCCTCGACCCGGACAAGTTGCCGCACTTCAGCCGGGTGCAGCCCGTGCTGTCGGCCGGGGATGCGGAGAGCGACTTCGTGCGCGGGTTGGACGTGCTGATCGCCGGACTCCCGGTGCTGAAGTGAGCGGCGACGGGATAGGCGGAACTGCGACCTCGCGGGTCTCCCAGAGCTGCCGACCAGTTCCGCTCGATCGTTTTGGCACGGGCCCTCGGTGCGCACCACGGTCGGGTAGTGTTGCGGCCATCGCGTGCGACCGGGGAGGTGAGACCCATTACCGCTGCAGCAGGTCGGGTGCTCTCCCCGCACGGCCGTGATCCGCGTCGGTGACGTGGCAGGGTGCCCGCTGATATCGAAAGGCACTCCCATTCCCGTTTTCTGTTCTTCCACGCTGGCCACCGTCGTGACCAGGTTGCGGGCCGCGGGCTGCGTGTTCGCCGAAGACGAGGCGCGGCTGCTCGTCGACGCCGCGGATGCTCCGGCGCAGCTCGCCGAGATGGTCCAGCAGCGCATCGCCGGTCGCCCCTTGGAACAGGTGCTCGGTTGGGCCGAGTTCTGCGGTCTGCGGATCGTCGTGGCACCTGGGGTGTTCGTGCCGCGTCGCCGCACCGAGTTCCTCGTCCGCCAAGCCGCCGCACTCGCCGGGCCGCGCGCGGTCGTCGTTGACCTGTGCTGCGGTTCGGGAGCCGTGGGCGCGGCCTTGGCCGCGTCGCTGCAAGACGTGCGGCTCTACGCCGCCGATGTGGATCCCCGCGCGGTGCGCTGCGCGCGGCGCAACATCGCAGGTGCTGGTCAGGTCGTCGAAGGCGATCTCTACGAGCCGCTTCCCGCCCGGTTGCGGGGCCGCGTGGAGATCCTGGCGGTCAACGCCCCGTACGTGCCCAGCGGGGAGGTCGCTTTGATGCCCGCCGAGGCCCGGCTGCACGAGCCGCGTGTGGCGCTCGACGGCGGCGGCGACGGGCTGGACGTCCAGCGGCGGGTGGCCGCGGCGGCGCCGCGTTGGCTGGCTCCGGGCGGGCACCTGCTGATCGAGACCAGCCGCCGCCAGGCGCGGCGCAGCTGCGAGCTCTTCGCCCGCGCCGGGCTGCTCACCCGCGTGGCGACCTGCGCGGAACTCGACGCCACCGTCATCATCGCGACCCGGCCCCGCTAAAGACTGTTTCCAGAAGTGGTTTGCGCAGCGGTGCGGGTGGCGGAACCTCAGACGCCGCCTCGACTCCGGGATCCCCGACATCATGCCAATTCACCACGTCGGAGCTGTCCTCCCGAGGAGACGCCTGAGAACCCGCGGCGGTGCGAGCTGAGTCCCACACCGCAAGCGGCTACGCCGCTTACAACACAGGCTCCAGGCGAGCCGGGCGTTCAGCGCTGGGCTTCGCGGTGCTTGGCGGCCATGGTCACGTAGTGCTCGGCGGCGATTTTCAGGCGGGCCTGCTCCTCGGCGGTCAGTGCGCGGCGAACCTTGCCGGGAGTCCCGGCGACCATCGAGCCCGGCGGGATCTCGGTGCCTTCCAGGATCACCGCACCGGCGGCGACCAGGGACCCGGCGCCGATGCGGGCACCGTTGAGCACCACCGCGCCCATCCCGATCAGGCAGTCGTCCTCCACGGTGCAGCCGTGCAAGACCGCTTTGTGCCCGACGGTGACCCTGGTTTTGATCTCGGCCGGGAAACCGGGGTCGGCGTGCACCACGCAGCCGTCCTGGATGTTGCTCTCGGCGCCGACGCTGATGTTCTCGCGGTCCCCGCGCAGCACGGTGTTGTACCAGATGCTGGCACCGGCGGCCAGGCGCACGCGCCCGATGAGCGCCGCACCGTGCGCCACGAACGCCGCCGGGTCGATCTGCGGACTGATCCCGTCGATGGTCAGGGTGAACGACTGCCCTGCGCTCACTTGCCCTCCTGGTTCTCGCGTTGCCGCCGCAGCCACTGCAGCGACGCCTCGGTGTGTCCGTCCACTTTGGTCTCGATGCCGTCCAGGAAGGCGCGGTCGCCGTGCACGGCGAGTTCGGCGAGCACCGCGTCGGGATCGCCGCCTTCGATGATCTTCAGCAGCCGCTGGTGGCGGGCCAGGTCACCGGCGAGGGTTTCCCGGTCCCGGCGGGCCCGCCGGTTGAGCGCCATGGACATCAGCACCTGCAGTTGCAGCGACCGGTACGCCTCCTCCAGGCGCTGGTGCCCGGACAGGCCGACCACGGACAGGTGGAACTCGAAGGAGCATTCCCGGTAGCCCGGTTCGTCACCGGCGTCGACGGCGTCGCCCATCCGCTGCAACGCCTGCGCGCAGCGGCGCAACCGGGCGGGATCGGTGACCGGGACCCCCAACCGCACCGCGAGGCGTTCGAATTCGGCGCGCAGCGTGCAGATCTCGTAGATGTCGTGCAGCGTCAGCGGGGTCACGATCACGCCCTTGCGCGGCACCTGCCGCACCAGCCCTTCGCGTTCCAGGACCCGCAGCGCTTCGCGCAGCGGCGGGCGGCTGATGCCCAGTTCGTGGGTCAGCCGGTTTTCCACGATGCGCTGCCCGCCCAGCAGCTCGCCGCCGATGATCATGCGGCGCAGCGTGGCGGCGGCCAGTTCCACCAGGCTCGGGGGGCTGATGATGCTCGGGGCGCGGGTGGCGGCGGTGGGGCTGTCTTCAACGGTCACGACCAGCAGTGTCTCCTTCCGGGGCCGGGCGCCGGGGTGCTTTGCGCGTCACCGGCGGCGCGCTGGTCCGCTTGGAGCAACCTCGACGGGTAAGCTTGTCAGCTTCATCCTGCCTGCTGTAGACAAAAGTCAGGTGATGCCGATCACGGTGTCCGGTTTTGTCCCGGATTTCTTGGAGCCGCGCATGACTTCCTCCCCTGCCTCCGCCCAGGCCCCGTTGCGCGGGGTGCGCGTGGTGGAGATCGGCGCGTTCATGGCCGCGCCGTTCGCGACGATGCAACTGGCCGATCTCGGCGCTGATGTCATCAAGGTGGAAAACCCGGTCGGAGGTGACCCGGTCCGCCAGAGCGGGCCGTTCCTGCACGAGCACAGTTCCCCCTTCGTCCGGCTCAACCGCAACAAGCGGTCGGTGGCGCTGGATCTGAAGACCGACGAGGGCAAACGCCTGCTGCACGCCCTGCTGGAGAGCACCGATGTGCTGGTGGAGAACCTGCGACCGGGTGCGCTGTCGGCGTTGGGGTTCGGCTACGACAGCGTGCACGCCCGCAACCCGCGGCTGGTGTACGTCTCGGCGTCCGGGTGGGGCCAGGACGGGCCGCTGGCCGCCCAGCCTGGTCTGGACATCATGGCGCAGGCCCGCGCCGGGCTGATGAGCATCACCGGCAGCCCCGGCGGCGAACCCACCAAGGTCGGGGTGCCGATGTGCGACCTGGTGTGCGGGTTGTACGCGGCGATGGCCGCGATGGCCGCCCTGCGCGCCCGCGAGCACACCGGCGAAGGCCAGCACGTGGACGTGTCGCTGTACGAGGCGGGCGTGTCGTTCGCGGTGTGGGAGGCCGGGAACTACTTCGCCACCGGCGAGGTCGGCCGCGCGCACGGCTCGGCGCACCAGAACAGCGCCCCCTACCAGGCGGTGCGCAGCAAGGACGGGTGGGTGACCGTCGGGGCGACCACGACCAAGACCTGGCCCGCGTTCTGTCACGCCCTCGGGTTGGACGACCTGCTCGACGACGACCGCTACACCAACTCCTACGACCGCTACCAGCACCGCGACAGCCTCATCCCGGCGATCGAGGTGGCCACCACGACCCGCACCACCGCCGACATCGTGGCGGTGCTGGTGGCCGCCGGGGTGCCGTGCGCGCCGATCGCCACCATGGACCAGGTGTTCACCGACGAACACCTCGGGCAGCGGGGGTTCTTCTGGGACGCGCCGCATCCCGAGCTCGGCGAAGTCCGCCAGATCGGCTCGCCGATGCGGATGTCGGCGACCCCGGCGCGCCGTGATGGCGCCGGGCCGCCCTTGGGCGCGCACACCGCTGAGGTGCTCGCCGGTGTCGGGGTGCCGCCCGCCGAGGTGGCGCGGTTGCGCGATTCCGGCGTGATCGCCACCGGCCAGTAGCGGCCGCGCTGACCTCACTGGTGCGGTGCTGGCCTGGCCAGGCCGCGCGAAGTTCTTCTGCAACCACCTGCTTTTGGTTTCCGCGACGCAGCTCAAGGAGGAGCGATGCGCGCGTTGTTTCTGGCCCGTGGCGTGCTGGCCGCGGTGTGCACGGCGGCGCTGGTGGGTGCGTGTGGCACCGGCGCCGCCGGGCGGGACAGCTCCGGTACCGGCGGGCCGCGGCCGGTGGGGAACGTGACGATGGTGGTGCCCTTCGCCGCCGGTGGCGGCAGTGACATCGCCGGGCGTGCGATGGCCGACGGGTTGGTGTCGGTGCAGCCGGACCTGCGGATCAACGTCGACAACCGGGAGGGCGGCCAGGGCGCGGTGGGCTACTCCTACTTCCTGGCCAAGGCCGGGTCGCCGAACTACCTGCTGGCCACCGAGACGTCCCTGCTGTCGTTGCCGCTGAGCGTGGACGTGGCGTTCTCCTACCGCAGCTTCACGCCGATCATGAAGGTCGGCGAGGACTACACGTTGCTGGTGGCGCGGCCGGATTCGCCGATCACCGGTTGCGCGGACGCGGTGGCGCAAAGCCGCCAGCGGCGGGTGCTGGCCGGGATTTCCGGCGCGGTGGGACCGGACGCGGTGGTGTTCTCGCAGCTGGAACGGGTGGCGGGCGCGGATGTCGACACGGTGCCCTACGAGGGTGGCGGGGAGGCCGTCGCCGCGGTGCTGGGCGGCCAGGTGGAGTTGGCGTCGCTGAACCCCAGCGAGGTCATCGGCCAGTTGCGCGCCGGGCAGCTCAAGGCGTTGTGCGTCTTCGCCGACCAGCGCTACACCTACCCGGAACTGGCCGCGGTGCCCACCTCGGTGGAGCAGGGCGTGCCGGTGACGTTCGCGCAGTTCCGCGGGATGATCGCACCGGGCGGGCTCAATCCGCAGGCCGCCGAGTACTGGATCGACGCGGCCCGCCGCTTCGCCCAATCCCCCGCCTACACCGACTACGTCGAGTCGGAGTACCTGCAGCCGCGAGTGGCCTTCGGCGCGGAGTTCGGCGCGTATTTGCAGGACAGCGAGAAGCTGCTGGCGCAGGTGGTGCGGCGATGACGGATCAGCGGTTGGGCCAGGTGGTGCTCTTCAGCGGGCTGACGCTGGTGGGCGCGGGTTTCGCGGTCAGCGCGCTGGGATATGGCGTGCTGCTGCCGGAGTCGCGGATCGGGCCGGGTTTCCTGCCCTTGGTGGCCGGTGGGCTGCTGGCGGTGCTGTCAGCGCTGCTGCTGGTCGAGCAGCTGCGGCGGCCGGGACAGGCCGAAGCCGAGCGCGGCACCGACGATTTCGGGCGCAGCCCGGCACAGCGGATGTGGATCCTGCGGCGGGTGTTCGCGCTGCTGCCCGCGGCGCTGCTGGTGGTGCCGGTGGTGGGCATGGTCACCGCGTTCGGGCTGCTGGTACTGGTGATCTCGACCTGGCTGGAGCGGCGGCGGGTGCTGCCCGCGCTGGCGTTGTCCGCGGTGTCGGCGGCGGCGATGCACGTGATCTTCGCGGTGGTGTTGCGGGTGCCGCTGCCCACCGGCGTGTTCGGGTTCTAGGCGGGATGCCGATGCGCACCACGACACTTTCGCCTGAAGCCGCTTTCCGTCAACTTCCTGCCGCGCACCTTCTCAACCCGCGGAGGCGCACGTGATCGATAACTTGTTGTTGGGCTTATCGACGGCGTTGACTCCGACGAACCTGTTGTGGTGCTTCGTCGGGGTGGTGCTGGGCACCGTGATCGGGTTGCTGCCCGGTCTGGGTTCAAGCACGGGTGTGGCGATCCTGATCCCGTTGACGTTGACCGTGGAGCCGGTGACGGCGCTGATCATGCTGGCCGGGATCTACTACGGCTCGCAGTACGGCGGCACCATCACATCGGTGCTGCTGTCCACACCGGGCGAGGCGGCCAGCGTGGTGACCACCTTGGACGGTTACCAGATGGCCCGGCAGGGCCGGGCCGGTGCGGCGCTGGCGATCGCGGCCATCGGGTCGTTCGCCGCGGCAATCCTCTCCCTGGTCCTGCTGGCCGCGCTGGCACCACCGTTCGCGGCGTTCGCGCTGCGGTTCGGGCCGCCGGAGAACCTGGCGGTGATGGTGCTGGCGCTGGTGACGATGGTGGTGCTGTCCACCGGGTCGAAGCTGCGGGCCGCGGCGATGGCGTGCGCGGGGGTGCTCCTGGCGTGCGTGGGCATCGACGCGGGCACCGGCGAGGCCCGCTACACCTTCGGCAACATCAACCTGCTCTCCGGCATCCCCTACATCGAGGTGGTCATCGGCCTGTTCGCCGTCGGCGAGGTGCTGTACCAGATCCGGGTGGGTGCGGCCACGCCGATCCGGGCACGGTTTCGGGACCTGGTGATCCGCCGCCGCGACATCCGCGATTCCGCCGGGGCGATCGGCCGCGGCAGCGTCATCGGATTCCTGCTGGGCACGCTGCCCGGTGCCGGGTCGACGCTGGCGTCGTTCATGGCCTACGGGCTGGAAAAACGCCTGTCGCGCAATGCCGCGCAGTTCGGGCACGGCGCGATCCAGGGGGTGGCGGCGCCGGAGAGCGCCAACAACGCCGCCGCCAACGCCAACTTCATCCCGACGTTGACGCTGGGCATCCCCGGCGGGGCGACCACGGCGGTGCTGCTGGGCGCGTTGACGGTTTACGGAGTGCAGCCGGGACCGCTGCTGTTCGAGGAGCAGCCGGAGTTGGTGTGGGGTCTGCTGGTGTCGTTCTTCATCGGCAATGTGATCCTGCTGGTGCTCAACCTGCCGTTGGCGCCGGTGTTCGCGCAGTTGCTGCGCATCCCCTACGCCTATCTGTACCCGCTGATCCTGTTCACCAGCTTCGTCGGCGCCTACGCCATCGACAACAACTTCTTCAGCGTGTGGCTGGTGCTGATCTTCGGGATCATCGGCTACGGCATGAAGCGCTTCGACCTGCCCATGGCGCCGCTGGTGGTCGGCGTGGTCATCGGGGCGCTGTTCGAGAAGGCACTGGTGCAGTCCTCAGCGCTGCTGGACGGCAACCTGTGGCTGGTCCTGACCAAACCGATCGCGGTGGTGATCCTGGCGCTGGCACTGGTGCTGCTGGCCGGTCCGGTGCTCACCCGCCGCGTCCGCTCATTCCTCCGGCCACCCACCCCGGAGGAATCCCGCACCGAGGAGAAACACAATGTCTGACGAGTTGCTGGTCACCCGCGACGGCGCGGTACTGCAGGTGACGTTCAACCGGCCGCGGCAGCGCAACGCGATGAGCTGGCAGATGTACGACGGGCTGGTCGCGGCGTGCGAGGCGGCCGAAGCCGACGACGACATCCGGGTGATGGTGTTGCGCGGCGCCGGTGACGAGGCGTTCGTGGCCGGAACCGACATCGCCCAGTTCGCCGAGTTCACCAGCGGCGACGACGGCGTGGCGTACGAGAACAAGATGGAAGCGGTGCTGGAGCGGCTGGAATCCACCACGGTGCCCACGGTGGCGGCGATCTCCGGGTTCTGCGTGGGCGCGGGCATCGCGTTGGCGGCGGTGTGCGACATCCGGGTGTCCACTGTGACCGGACGTTTCGGGGTGCCGGTGGCGCGCACGCTGGGCAACTGCCTGGCCATGAACACCTATTCGCTGCTGGTGTTCCACCTCGGGCCCGCGCGGGCCAAGGACATGCTGCTGCGGGCGCGGCTGTTCAGCGCGCAGGAAGCGCACGCGGCCGGGTTCGTCGCGGAAGTGTGCGAGGTCGACGAACTGGACGCGACCGTGGCGGGCGTGGTGGACCGGCTGGTGCAGCACGCGCCGCTGACGATGTGGGCGTCCAAGGAAGCGGTGCGCAGGCTGCGGAAGGCGAACCTGCCCGACGGCGACGACCTGGTGCGCACGGTGTTCGGCAGCGACGACTTCCGCCACGGAGTGCGCGCCTTCCTCGACAAAACCCCCCGCAACTGGACCGGCCACTAGAGACTGCTTCAGACGCGGTTTGCGGGGAGCGGAACCTCAGAGGCTTTCTCGCTGTGGGATCTCCGACATCATGAATGCCTGAAATCGCTAGGATATTTGTCGTGCTTTGACGTCCGCGTGGCCCGCCCGCTGCTCCTTCGTTGCTCGGTTCATTCGTCACGACGGAGGAGTAGATGTCGTTTTCCCTGGTGGTTCCAGCTGAGTTGGCGGCCACCCATCGCAGGGTTTTCGGTTCAGCGGAGTGGATCGACGCGCTGCCCCGGTTGGCCGGGCAGCGCGTGGCGGCGTGGGATCTGCGGCTCGACGGGGCGCCCCGGCACGGCATGGTGGCGTTGGTGCTGCCGGTGCTGCGCGCCGACGGCACGCCCGCGGTGTTGAAGCTGCAACCAGTCACCGACGACACCGTCGGCGAACCGGTGGGTTTGCGGGCCTGGGCCGGGCGGGGCGCGGTGCGGCTGCTGGAGCACGACCCGGCATCCGGAAGCATGCTGCTGGAACGCCTGCAACCGCGCTCACTGGCCGACGTCGACGATGATCTCGCCGCGCTGCGGCTGCTGTCCGAACTCCTGGCGAGGCTGAGCGCGCTGCCCGCACCCACCGGGCTGCGGCGGCTGGCCGACATCGCCGCCGCGATGCTCACCCAACTCGACCGCGCGTGCGCGCGGCTGGCCGATCCGGGGCAGCAGCGGCTGCTGCGCCACTGCGCGGGCGCGGTCGCCGACCTGCTCGACGAACCCGGCGACCAGTTGCTGCACTGGGACCTGCACTACGAGAACGTGCTGGCCGGGCAGCGGGAACCGTGGCTGGCCATCGATCCGCAACCGATGGCCGGTGACCCCGGATTCGAACTGCTGCCCGCCCTGGACAACCGGTGGGACGACATCGTCGCCACCGGCGACATCACCGCCGCCGTGCGGCGCCGGTTCGCGGTCCTGGTCGAAACCCTGGGCCTGGACCGGCAACGGGCGGCGGGCTGGACGTTGGGGCGGGTGCTGCAGAACTGCCTGTGGGACATCGACGACGGCGCCACCACCCTGGACGCGGTGCAGGTCGCCATCGCGCAAGCCCTGGTCCCGCTGGGCCCGTGAGCGGTCTAACTGCCCTACCCGCCCCAGGTGGCGGCGGATGAGACTGGTCGATGTCGCAGCGCTCGGTGTCGCAGCCGAGGAGGCAAGGCGCCATGCATCCACGCGCACCCGCGGCCGACGAGCCGCGCGGAACCTACCCGCAGCGGTATGTGCGGTGGGATGAGGAGGTAGCCGACGAGCTGGCGGCGGCCTTCGGCGCGGCCGAGGGCCGCCAGGTCGCCGCCGCCTACCACCAGGCGTTCCCCCCTGGCTACCGGAACGACTCACCGGTGCGGCAAGCCGTCGAGGACATCGCGATCATGCAAGGCCGCCCGGTCCGGTGCGGGCTGGGCCGCATATACCGGGCACCGCAGCAGCCGCCGGGCTGGGTGCGGCTGCGGATCTGCTGGCCCGATGCCGCACCACTGCTGCAGGAGGTGCTGCCGATCTTCGCCGGGCTGGGCCTGCGGGTGGCCGACCACCGCAGCTACGAGGTCCACCCCGCCGACCGACCGCCAGCCCGCGTCGACGACTTCGGGCTGCTGCACGACCTCGACGAGCTCACCGACACCTCCGCCCGGCTGGTGGAGGACGCCTTCGCGGCGATGTGGACCGGCCGCGCCGAACGCGACGGCTTCAACCGGCTGGTGCTCACCGCCGGACTGCCGTGGCGGCAGGCCGCGCTGGTGCGCGCGGCCTACCACTACCTGTGGCAGGCCGGGTTCACCTTCAGCCGCACCTACGTCGAGGCGACCCTGGCGGGCCGTCCCCGGTTCGTGCGGGCGCTGCTGGAGTTCTTCGCGCAACGCTTCGACCCCGACCGCGATCGCGGGCCCGCCCCGGCGGCGTTGGAGGAAACCCTGCAGGAGGTCACCGGGCTCGACGAGGACAAGACCCTGCGGGCGGTGCTGGCGTTCGTGCAGTCCATGGTGCGCACGAACTACTACCAGCGGCTGCCCGACGGTGCGAACAAGGACTACTTCGCGTTCAAGATCGACCCGTCCTCGATGCCGTTCGTGCCCCGTCCCAGGCCGCTGTTCGAAACGTTCGTCTACTCCCCTCGCGTGGCGGCCCTGCACCTGCGCGCCGAGCGGGTGGCGCGCGGCGGGATCCGCTGGTCGGACCGGCCGGAGGACTTCCGCACGGAGGTGCTCGGCCTGATGAAGGCGCAGGCGGTGAAGAACGCGCTGATCGTGCCCGGCGGCGCCAAGGGCGCGTTCGTGCTGCGCCGGTCGCTGGCCGGACTGGACCGCGCCGCCATCGAGGCGGAGGTGCGGGAGTGCTACGCGACGTTCATCCGCGGCATGCTCGATATCACCGACAACCGCGTCGACACCGCGGTCGTGCCACCGCCGCGCGTGGTCCGCCACGACGAGGCGGACCCGTACCTGGTGGTGGCCGCCGACAAGGGCACCGCCAGGTTGTCGGACGTCGCCAACGCCATCGCCTGCGAGTACGGGTTCTGGCTCGGCGACGCCTTCGCCTCCGGTGGATCGGCCGGATACGACCACAAGGCGATGGGCATCACCGCCCGGGGCGCGTGGGTGTCGCTGCGGCAGCACTTCGAGGACTGCGGCCGCGACCCCGAACGGGCGGAGTTCACGGTCGTGGGCATCGGCGACATGTCCGGTGACGTCTTCGGCAACGGAATGCTGCTGTCCCCGCACATCCGCCTTCTCGCGGCATTCGACCACCGCCACATCTTCCTGGACCCCGACCCGGACCCCGCCCTCTCGCACGCCGAACGCACCCGCCTGGCCGGACTGCCCGCCTCCAGTTGGCAGGACTACGACCGCAGCCGCATCTCCCCCGGCGGCGGGGTGTTCTCCCGACGCGCCAAATCGGTGCCGCTGTCGCCGCAGGTGCGGCGCATGCTGGCCGTGGACGTCGAGGCGATGACCCCACCGGAGCTGGTGCAGGCGCTGCTGCGCGCCCCCGTGGACCTGCTGTGGAACGGCGGGGTCGGCACGTTCGTCAAGGCCAGCACGCAAACCCACCCGGACGCCGCCGACCCCGCCAACGACGCCATCCGCGTCGACGCCACCCAACTGCGCGCCAGCGTCGTCGTCGAAGGCGGCAACCTGGGACTGACCCAACCGGCCCGCATCGAATACGCGCTGCGCGGCGGCCGGATCAACACCGATTTCATCGACAACGCCGCCGGGGTGGACACCTCCGACCGCGAGGTGAACCTCAAGATCCTGCTCAACACTGCCATCACCGAGGGCATGATTAACCGCGGCGAACGCGATGAACTGCTGGCGGCGGTGCAGGACGAGGTAGCCGCGGCGGTGCTCACCGACAGCCGGTTGCAAGCCCGAATACTGGGCGTGGTGGAAGCAGAGGCGCCGGTGTTCCTCGACCAGCACGCGCAGAGCATCCGCAGGTTCGAGCAGCGCCACAACCTCGACCGCGAACTGGAATGCCTCCCGGATGACGAGGTGCTGGCGCAACGCCGAGACGCGGGGCTGGGGTTGGCGCGACCGGAGATCGCGGTGCTGCTGGCGCACGCCAAGAACCACCTCGCCCGCGAACTGTCGAACTCACCAGTGCCCGACGACCCGTATCTGGTCGAGGAACTGCTGCACTACCTGCCACGGGCACTGCGCGAGAGGTTCGGGCAGACCATGGCGCGCCATCCGCTGCGGCGGGAGATTCTGAGCACCGCGCTGAGCAACGACATCGCCGACCACGTCGGCAGCGGATTCTTCTACCGCCTGGAGGACACCACCGGGGTCCGACCGGCGGATGCGGTGCGCGCCTACCTGGCGGCGCGGGACATCTTCGGCCTCAACAGCCTGTGGTCCGAAGTGGACGGTCTCGCCGCCGACTGCCCGCCGCGGGTGCGCACCGAGATGTTCCACGACCTGCAACGGTTCTGCCAGCTGGGCACACTGTGGTTCCTGCGCCACCGGCGGCCGCCGGTGGACATCGCCGTCGAGGTCGAGCACTTCCGCAAACAGATCCGCCAGCTCGCCCCGGTGCTGCCCGCCGCACTGGCCGGTTCGCAAGCCGACGCGGTGGCGCGGCGCACCGACGAGCTCACCGGGCACGGGGTGCCGGGACTGCTGGCCAGCCGCATCGCCGCGCTCGGACCGCTGGCGGCGGCGCTGGACGCGGTGGAGATCGCCGGGGACCGCCGCGACGTCGGGTTCGTGGCGGCCGTGTACTCCGCCCTGGACGTGGGATTGCGGATGGATTGGCTGCAGGAGCAGATCGTCGAGCTGCGCTCGGAATCGCACTGGGAACTGCTGGCCAAGATCTCCCTGCGCGACGACCTGTTCGCCCAGCGGCGGCGGCTGACCAGCGCGGCACTGGCCCGGTTCGTGCCGGGGGTGAGTGCGGCGGAACTGGTCGAGGACTGGTTGCTCGCCAACACCGGGCCGGTGGACCGGTGCCGCGAAACGTTGGACCAGCTGCGCGGCGCCGGGCGGCTTGATGTGGCGATGCTGTCGGTGGCGTTGCAGGACCTGCGCAATCTCGCGCAGATCAGCGCCGACCCCCGCCCGGTGTGACAGCGGGCGGCCCGAACCAAGCGGCCAGGGCATCGGTGAGCCCGTCGCCACCGGCCCAGGCGAGGTAGCCGTCGGGGCGCATCAGCAATCCCGCCGCCGGGGGATCGGGGTGCCGCGCGAGGACCGCGTCAACCCGGTCCCCCCACGGACCAGCCATTGTGGACAGTTCACCGGCGGTGAAGTCCAACAGCAGCGGACGCCCGGTGCGGGCCAGCTCCGCCAACCGCCGCACCCCAGCCGTGGTGGTCACGGTGAGCTCCGGCGCGAAGTAGCCGGTCAGCGGATGCGCATCGGGCCCGGTCGGGTACCGCAAGTCGATCCCGGCCAGCAGCGCCGCGATACGTCGACGGGCAGCCGCGTCACCGAACAACTCGGCCACCACCCCACGCAACGCCGTGATCTGCTGACCAGGCGCCAGCAGCGCGGTCTGCGCCTGGGTGTGGGCGGCGACGCGCTCGGCAGCCGGACGGCGTTCGGCCTGGTAGGTCGCCAACAACTCCGGCGGCGCCCAACCGTGCAGCTGCGCGGCGAGTTTCCAGCCGAGGTTGGCCGCGTCCTGCAGGCCGACGTTGAGCCCCGGCGCACCCATCGCGGAATGCACGTGCGCGGCATCGCCCACCAGCAGAACGCGGCCGAGCTGGTAGTGCTCGGCCACCCGGGTGTTGCCGCCGTTGCGGCGGCGCAGCAGCGGCGGCTCATCCGCGGGCAGCCGCATCGTCAGGTCCACCCCCACGACCCGCCGCAGGCTGGCCCGCAGTTCCTCCACCGTCATCGGGACGTCGTCGCCGGGCGGGGCCTGATCCCATTCGATGGTGCTGACGTGCACGACGCCACCACCGGTCGGCATGATCGCGTACGTGCCGGTGGCGGTACGCGTCCACGCATACAGCGGCAGCCGCTTGTGTCCGAGGTCGACTTCGGCGGTGTCCATGCGCAGCACCGCCGCGTCGATGATCACCCGCGCGGCGCGCCAACAGGTGTTCTCGCCCGCCGCACCGACGAAAGCGATCCCGGCGTGGCGGCGCACGGTGCTGTGCCCACCGTCGCAACCGACGAGATAACGGGTGCGCACAGTGCGCGGCCCGTCGGAACCGTGCAGGTGCACGGTGACCGAGTCGGCGTCCTGGGCGAAGCCGGTGACTTCGGTGCCGCGGCAGATCTCGACACCGAGTTCACCGGCCCACCGCGCCAACACGCGTTCCAACTCCGGTTGTGCCACCGCCAGCCCGTGCAGCGGATTGTCCGCGAGATCGCGCAGATCCAACGGCAGCGCACCGAAGAGGAACCGCGGCACCGGGCTGGGCCGCTGGGAATCGCCGCCGAGACGGTGGTGCAGCCCGCGGTGATCCAACAGGCGCACCGCCTGCCCCATGACAGCGTTGGCCTTGGGTTCCTCGTTGGGTTCGACGCGAGATTCCAGCACCAGCGGACGCACTCCGGCCAACGCGAGCTCACCGGCCAACATCAGCCCGTTGGGTCCGGCCCCGGCGATGACGACGCCCTCGGTCATGACCGCTGCCCGGCCAGCTCGGCCAACGCGGTCACGGTCTTCCAGTTGCGGGCGGTGATGCTGACCCCGAGCCGCTTCTCCAAATAGGCGGCGGTCAGTTTGGAACGCCCCACCCCGGCCGGATAGTGCAGGTAGAGCTGCCGACCCGCCTGCTGGAACTCCTCGGGTGCCCCAGCGGGCACGCTCAACCGCGCCGCGTGCGCAGCGTCGGGTTCGTCGGAGAGGAAGGCCACCAGCAGCTTCGTGTGGTCGGTTTCCCGGTCCAGGAACGGGTTGCGCCCGGCGATATCGGCGATCTCCGCGCCGGTGCGCACCATCACCGGCGTGTCCACCCCGATTTCGGCGGCCAGCCGCTGCCGCAGGTCTGCGGCCACCGCCACCGGATCGGCGGCATCGGAGGTGAAGACCACGTTGCCGCTTTGCAGATAGGTCGCCACATCACCATGCCCCGCGGCAGCGACCACCGCCCGCAGATCGGCCATCGCGACGCGGCCACGGCCGCCGAGGTTGACCGCGCGCAACAGCGCGACATAGGTGCTCACACAACAATTCTTTCAGCCCGATCGGCCGGCGGGCAGCACGGGGGATCACCGATGGCCGCACCTGGCCCACGTAAAATGACCCCTCAACCGGGCTTTCACACGCGGGCTTCGGCAACCGCTTGGGCCGCGGTTTCCCGGCAGACGAACCGCTCCCGCAGCCGGGTGATCGTCAACAGCCGCAACATCGCGCCACCGCCGGGCACCACGAACAGCCGGATGCCGCGATGCTCAGCGCGGCGCTGGGTGTGCAGCAGCAACTCGACCGCGGCACTGCTGGCGAACGACACCTCCGAGAGGTCCAGCACCACCGCGTGCAACGCCGCCGCGGTCAATCGCTGCCGGATGAGTTCGGTGAGCCTGGGCACCGTGGCGAGGTCGATCTCGCCACGAATGCGCACCACCACGATTCCGGGGGCGGGCCATTCCACGGCCAGCCGCAACGCGGACGAGCAGGCACTACGGCCGATGATCGGATCGTCCGGCGAGCGTGGCGCCACGATCTCGTGACCGCGCGAAGTCCACGCGGCCGGTGGAGTACCGGATCTGGAAACGATCACGCTACCTCCCCTGGTTGCGTATCGACGGGCTTTGGCCACGGGCCCAGGAACTCGCCGCTGCGCTCAACGCAAGAGGTGCGCCGTGGCGGCTGCTCAACCGCACTTCCCACCGTAGGAGCCACCAGCCAACCCAACAAGGCTCACCACGTTCGTGTGACATCTGGTCTCGATCAGGTGGGCTTCCGCCCGACCAATTACCCCACGCACCCGACACCGGGGTGACACAGCGTCACGAGACGCGTCAGTGGTAGCAGCGAACCGCGGGCGCCCGCGAAGCCGACAGCGGCGGGCCGTCGACCGGCATCTCCACCCGCACCACCACCGACTCGGCGAACCGGTACGGACGGTGCGCGAGCACCCCCGCGAAATGCCGCCGCAACCGCGACATCTCCGCCCGCACCGTCACCGCCCGCCCCGCATCCCCGAACAGGTCCTCGGCCAACTCCACGGCACTGCGCCCACCCGGATGGCACGCCAGCACGAACAACACCTCGGCATGACGCGGCGTCAACCGCTGCCGCCAACTGCCGCCCACCCCGCTGACCTCCAACCACGCCGGACCGCTGCCGCGCAGATCCAACACCACCTCGGCCGGGCCCGGCGACTCAGCGGCATCCAACCGGATCAACCACCCACCCGGCACCGGCTCCGCGATACACGCACCGAACGCCGGAAGCCAACACGCACCGGGCAACGCCTCCGGCAACAACACCCGATCCACCGGCGCCACTCCGGCCGTAGCCGCAACCCAACCATGCGCGTCAGTGACCAACGCCCGCCCACGACAGCCAGCCAACACCCCCGCCGCCACCGCCCGCAGCCGCTCCAACTCCCACCGATGCGCATGACGCAACTCGGTCTCCGCCAACCGCGCCGCCGTCATCGCCAACGCCAACGTGCTCGGATGCACCGTCGACACCGGCCCGGACAAATCCACCGCACCCAACACCACACCACTGCGCGGATCCCGCACCGGCGCCGCCGAACACGTCCACGGATGGTGGCTGACCAGGAAATGCTCCGCCGAATACACCTGCACCGGACGACCGACCACCAGCGCCGTACCGATCGCATTCGTACCCACGGCGTCCTCACGCCAATTCGACCCCGGCACGAACCCCAACCGATCCGCCCACGCACGCACCCCGCAATCGCCCTCCCGCCACAACACCCGGCCATCGCCATCAGCCACGACCATGATGTTGCACGCCTGCTCGGCAATGGCCACCAGACTTGCCCGCAACGTCGGCAACACCTGCGCCAACCGCGTCGCCCGCGTCGCCCGCCGCCGATGCGCCAACTCCCGCGACCCCAACAACCCGCACTCCCGCGCCCGGCCCGGATCCATCCCCGCACCCAACACCCGCTGCCACGACTCGGAAATCACCGGCCGCGGCGCCTCCCGCACCAAAACACCCGACAGGTACTGGGCATGCACCTGCTCCAGGACCCGCGCCCGCACTCGCGCATCGGTGCCGACCGGCACCGCCGGTTCCAACCGCTCACCGCGCACTGATGTCCGCTCCCGACGCCGTTGTCCCACCTCAGAACACGCGCTCCCGGCTTGCGCGCGGCCCTCATTGTCAGCAGCGGCAACCGGGAACGTAAACGGCCGGTCGGGGCATCACAACCGAGCGAGCACCGCCTCGCGCACCACATGCGGATGCTCCAGGTGCAACATGTGCCCGGCGCCGTCGACCACCTCGACCCGCAACCCCGCAAGCTCGTCGGGCACCGGCAAGATCTGATCCGCACCACCCCACAGCACCGTCACCGGCACGGCCACCGACGCCAACAACCCGGGAGTGTCGATCCGCTGCTGATCACCATCCAGCAACGCCACCTGCAACGCCTGCAAAGCCTCGGTGACCCCGTCCAACCGCTTGTACCGCAGCAGATCCTCCACCAACCGGCGAGTGACCAACTCCGGATTGCCGAACAGCTTCGCCACCTGCGCCTTGAGCTCACGACGCGACGACGCCGCAGCGAAACCACGCACGAACTCCACATCCACCGCACGCGTGCAACCCGCCGGAGCCACCAACGTCAACGACGCCACCCGCTGCGGCGCGGCCCGCGCCACCGCGGCCACCACCGCACCACCCAACGAATGCCCCACCAGATGCGCGCGGTCGACGCCGACCGCATCCAGCAATCCCAACACCGACGCGACCAGCATCTCCAGGCTGCCGTCGCCGACGTCCTTGCTCGACTCGCCATGCCCCGGCAAATCCAACGCGAACACCCGCGCCGCCGCCGACAGCGGCTCCTGCACGAACAACCACGAGTTCTTGTCCCCGCCATAGCCGTGCACCAACACCACCGCCTGCTCGCCATCGCCCAGGCTGGCATAGCTCAACCGCCGCCCCCCGACCTCGACGGCCTCCACCGCCGGTCCGGACTCCTCGACGACCGCACCACTGGCCAACTCCTCCCGCGCGGCGGCCACCACCGCCGCAACAGGCCCCTCGCCGACATCATCATCAGCGACAACCGCGATCGTGGCGCCCACCGGAACGTCCTGCCCCGCCGCAGCCACGATCGCCCGCAACACGCCCGCCCCACCAGCCTCCAACGTGCCCGCGATCTTGTCCGTCTCGATCTCCGCCAACTCCGTACCCGGCTCGACCCGATCACCCTCGGCCACCAGCCACTCGGTGATCCGCCCCTGCGACATCGACAAACCCCACTTGGGCATCACGACCTGCTGCACCCCGGCCGCGCTCACCGCTGGTACCCCACAGTCGTTTTCACCGCATTGGCCACCCGCTGCGCATCCGGCACGTACAGGTCCTCCAACGCGTCGCTGAACGGCACCGGCGTGTGCGGGGCGGTGACCATCTCGATCGGCGCCCGCAACGACCCGAACCCCTCCCTGGCCACCAGAGCCGAAATATCGGTGGCCATGCTGCACCGCGGCGTGGCCTCGTCCACAACCACCAACCGACCGGTGTTCTCGACGCTGTCCAGGATCGTCTCGGTGTCCAGCGGGCTGAGGGTCCGCGGATCCACGATCTCCACCGACACCCCCTCAGCGGCCAACCGCTCCGCAGCCTGCCCGGCCACCGACACCATCCGCCCGATCGCCACCACCGTGACATCCGAACCCTCGCGCACCACATCGGCCTCCCCGAACGGCAACGCGTAGGAATCCTCCGGCACCTCACCCACCACGTCGTACATCGCCTTGTGCTCGCAGAAGATCACCGGATCATCATCGCGAATCGCCGCGATCAACAACCCCTTCGCGTCATAAGGCGAAGACGGCGTGACCACCTTCAACCCCGGAACGTGCGTGAAAATCGAATACAACGACTGCGAATGCTGCGCCGCCGCCCGCAACCCCGCCCCGTACATCGTGCGGATCACCACCGGCGTGACCGCCTTGCCCCCGAACATGTACCGGAACTTCGCCGCCTGGTTGAAGATCTGGTCGAAGCACACCCCCATGAAATCCATGAACATCAACTCCGCCACCGGCCGCAACCCACGCGTAGCCGCACCAATGGCCGCACCGATGAACGCCGACTCCGAAATCGGGGTGTCCAACACCCGCCCCGGAAACTCCCCGAACAACCCCGAGGTCACCCCCATGACCCCGCCCCAGGCGTCATCCGCGCCCGGCGCCCCGGCACCCCCGGCGATGTCCTCACCCATCACCACCACGCGCTCGTCCCGACGCATCTCCTGCCGCAACGCCTCACCGATCGCCTCGCGGTAACTGATCGACCGTGCCATCGAACGCTCCCTTCAGTACGACACGTAGACGTCGGTTTCCAAGTCCACTTCGGACGGTTTCGCCGCCGCCCGCGCCGCCCGCGCCGCGTCCTCGATCAACGCCGCGACCTCGGCATCCACCACATCCAACCGATCACCGGAGACCTGCCCGGTCTCCGTCACCCGCGCCCGAAACCGCGCCAAGCAGTCCAACCCCTGCCGAGCCCGCGCGACCTCATCACCGCGGTAAGTCTGCTGATCACCCTCGAAATGCCCGTAATAACGAGTCAACTTCACCTCGATCAACGTCGGCCCACCGCCATCCCGAGCCCGCGCCACCGCCTCCCCAGCCGCCTCGTGCACCGCGAAGAAATCGAACCCGTCCACGATCACCCCGGGCATCCCGAAACCCGCCGCCCGATCAGCGATGTTGTCCGAAGCCACCGACCAACGACTCGCCGTCGCCTCCGCATACCCGTTGTTCTCCGCCACGAACACCGCGGGCAGGTTCCACACCGACGCCAAGTTCATCGCCTCCAACGTGGTGCCCTGATTGCTCGCACCATCACCGAAGAACGCCACGCTCACCGCGCCATTACCAGCCAACTTGCCCGCCAACGCCGTCCCGCAGATCAACGGCGGCCCACCCCCGACGATCCCGTTGGCACCCAACATGCCCTTGCTCAGATCCGCGATGTGCATCGAACCGCCCTTGCCGTTGCACGACCCGGTCCGCCGCCCGAAGATCTCAGCCATCATCGCCTTCACATCCACCCCCTTGGCGATGCAATGCCCGTGACCCCGATGCGTGCTGGCAATCGAATCCCGATCATCCAAATGCACGCACACCCCCACCGCCGAAGCCTCCTCCCCGGCGTAGAGGTGCACGAACCCCGGAATGTCACCGGTCGCGAACTCCTCGTGCACCCGATCCTCGAACGCCCGAATGGTCCGCATCGTGCGATACGCCGCAACCAAATCCGCCCCAGCGGGCGCAGCGGCATGCTCGGACACCGTGCCAGTCATGGCAACCCTCCGTCCTGCTCCACCAACAACGACTCCTCGGCCGCCCGCCGCAACACCGCCCGCACATCCACACACCACGGGCCCTCGGCACACAGCCGCACACTCGGATCAACACCCGGACCGAACTCGATCTCCCGCTCCCCATCCACCGCGATCACCCCCGACGCCGTCCGCACCGCCACGGTCTCCCCCACCGCAAGCACCCGGCACTCCCGAACCCCCACCGAACGAATCAACCCCGGCGCGATCGGCGCCCGCACCACCCGACCACCCGGCCCCAACCGCAACGCCACACCCTCGGGCTCCGCACGGCGGCTGGGCAGCAGCAAACCGGCCACACTGGACCACCCGATCCCATCCGGCTCGGCAAACGTGCAGTACAACTCGGTCAGCGTCGAGGGATCCCACACAGCGCGACTACCCACGTGCAGCGCGCTGGACACCGCCACATCCACCAACGCCACCTCATCGCGTTGCCCAGCCCGCACCCGCAACACGCTCGCCCGCCGCGTCACCGCAGCGGCATCCACCGCACCGGTGGCCACCAACCCCGCCGCCAAACCCGCGACCGTGGCCTCCCGCAACTCCGGAAAAACGTTGTTCGTCCCCGTCGACAACGGCAGCAACGGCACCGACCCCACTGCACGCGCAGCCACCCGCGCGGTCCCGTCCCCGCCCAGGCACACCACCACCCGCGCCCCGGCCGCCACCATGTGCTCGACCGCACGCACCGTGTCCACGGCCGACTCCGTCGGCACCCACCCGTCGAGGAACTCCACCGCCGGCCACGGCGCATCCCGCCCCGGCCGGTGCTGCCGCGACGCCCGCAGCACCCCCGCCGAGATCCCACCCAGATCCGTGGACATCAGCACCCGGCCAACCCCCACCGCCGCCAACGCCCCCAGCAGCCGCTGCACCATGTTGGCCTTCTCCGCGGTCGGGAACACCGACGCCTGCGCCACCAACCGCCGCACATCCCGACCCGACATCGGATTGGCGACGATACCCACCAGCGCGTCGGCCACCGCTCCTCCTCGAACAGCGCGATACCCGCTCCACTGTCCGACCCGACTCGCACATCCGGAAGAGTTGCAAGGGGTTGCAGCCGACCAGCATCACCCGATCGGCTGCCCACCGAGGCGGTTCAAGGCCACCAGGACGTCAACGGATCGATCGGGCGGCCGCGACTCCGGCGACAACGGATCGTTGTGACAGCTCCGTGTCGCCGGTGATCTCGTTGAACTCCTTTCCCCTTAGAGAAAAGGAACCGTCAGCCGAACACGCTGTGCCGCTGGATCGGCTCCGAACGCTCAACCGCGGCCGCCGCCGCGTGCCGACCACCCGACACCGGCTCCCACACCGACGTCACCACCAGCGACAACTCCCCGCCGAGCACATCCACCGACACCTGATCACCCGCCGACAACGCGCCCTCCAACACCATCGACGCCAACCGGTTGTCCAACTCCCGCGCGATCACCCGCCGCAACGGCCGCGCCCCGAACTCCGGCTGGTACCCCCGCTCCACCAACCACCCCAACCCGGCATCGCTGACCACCAACCGAATCCCCTTGGCCGCCAACTGCTCCCCGGTGCGCTCCAACAGCAACGACGCGATCCGCCGCAACTGCTCCGCCGCCAACGGCCGGAACACCACCACATCATCGATCCGGTTGATGAACTCCGGCCGGAAGAACGCCCGCAACTCCTCCAACACCACCAACGCCGACTCCCCGGAATCCACCCCGGCGTCCATGATCCGATCCGCCCCGATGTTCGAGGTCATGATCACCACCACGTTGCGGAAATCCACCAACCGACCCTGCGAATCGGTCAACCGCCCCGCATCCAACACCTGCAACAACGTGTTGAACACATCCGGATGCGCCTTCTCCACCTCATCCAGCAACACCACCGAATACGGCTGCCGCCGCACCGAATCCGTCAACTGCCCCGCCTCGCCATAACCCACATACCCCGGCGGCGCCCCCACCAGCCGCGACACCGTGTGCTTCTCCTGGAACTCCCCCATGTCCAACCGCAACAACCGCTGCACATCCCCGAACAACGCATGCGCCAACGCCCGCGCCAACTCCGTCTTGCCCACCCCGGTCGGCCCCAAGAACAAAAAACTCCCGATCGGCCGATCCGGATCCGCCAACCCGGCCCGCGCCCGCCGCACCGCCTCGGCCACCGCCGCCACCGCAGCGTCCTGACCGACCACCCGCGCCCGCAGCACCTGGTCCAACGCCAACAACCGCTGCGCATCCTGCGCACTCACATCCGCCACCGGAATCCCGGTCCGCGACGCCACCACATCCGCCACGTCATCGGCACCCACCGTCGGCTCGAACACCGCCGACTCCCGCACCTCACCACCACGCCGCAACCGCACCCGCGAACACGCCTGATCCAGCAGATCCACCGCCTTGTCCGGCAAGAACCGATCCGCTATGTAGCGCTGCGACAACTCCGCGGCCGCCGACAACGACGCGTCATCGATGCGCACCCGATGATGCCGCTGAAACCGATCCCGCAAACCCCGCAGCACCACCACCGTGTCGGCCACCGACGGCTCCGGCACCATGATCGGCGCGAACCGGCGCTCCAGCGCCGGATCCTTCTCCACGTGCCGCCGGTACTCCTCCACCGTCGTCGCCCCGATCAACCGCACCTCACCCCGCGCCAACGCGGGCTTGAGCATCGTGCCCGCATCCATCGACCCCTCACCAGCACCCGCACCCACGATGCTGTGCACCTCGTCGATGAACACCAGCACGTCCTCCCGATGCGCCCGGATCTCCGCCAGCACATCCCGAAACCGCTGCTCGAACTCCCCCCGGTACTTCGCCCCCGCCACCATCCCGGCCAGATCCAGCGACACCACCCGCATGTCCGCCAACGACCACGGCACCGCCCCGTCCACGATGCGCTGCGCCAACCCCTCCACGATCGCGGTCTTGCCCACCCCCGGATCCCCCACGAACACCGGATTGTTCTTCGACCGCCGCCCCAACACCTCGACGGCCTGCTCGATCTCCGCGTCCCGGCCCACCACCGGATCCAACTTCCCCGCCCGCGCCAACTCGGTCAGATCCAACCCGAACTCGTCCAACCGCGGCGTCACGCTCAACACCGACCGAGCCGCACCCCGATCACCCAGCTCGATCGCCCGCGCCAACGCCCGCCCGGCCACCGAATCCGCATCCGCGGCCAACCCCAACACGACGTGCCGCGCACCCACCACATCGGCGCCCTCGGCCAACGCCTGCTGATACGCCCCCAACAACGCCCGCCGCGCCGCCGACGACAACACCGGCCGACCCGACCCCACCGGATCCTGCGCCACCACCGCCGACCGCACCGCCGAGGCCAACTCCTCCACCCGCACACCGGAAGACACCAACAACTCCGCAGTCGCCCCGACCTGCGTCACCGCCCACAGCAGATGCGCGCTGTCCAGCTCCCGGCTGCCCCAATCCACGGTGGCCCGAACCGCCTTCGACACCACCTCGTGCGCCTGCTCGTCCAGCAACGTCCCCAACGGCAGCCCGCGCTCCGAAGTGGACGCATCCTCCGAAGCCCCCGAGAACATCTCGCTGAACAGCGAATCAAAGGCGGCAGAGGAATCACCGACACTGCCGCGAACCAAAGGGGCCACCTCCACAACACACGCGCAGGCCCCGCCTGCAACCGGACTCCAGCAGCACACCAGCACGTCGCCCGCCCGCTAGCGAGACCGGCGCCCGACCCCACCAGCGCGCCCACCAGCAGCAGCGCACTGATCCTCGCGACCACGCACCGAGCTGCCGCAACGCCGGATCACCAAACCGGACCCGCGAAGCGCAACTCGATCATCGCAGTCGCGATGTTGGCACAAACATACTGAGAGGTCCGAAACAGCCCCGCAGCCGTCCCGGCATCACGCGCATCCGCGCGCGGCGGTCGGCCGCCAGGCCGTTCAACTCGCGCGCTGCTGCGCCCGCTCGATCGCCTCGGCCAACCGGCTCAACTCCTTGCCGATGTGCGACAACCGCTCCGCCATCACACTCGCGTGCCCGGACAGCGGACCAGCGTGCCCCGCCGCGCGCAGCCACTCGGTCACCCCGCCGACACCGACGGACATGCCCTCCACCGTCAGCGAGAACCCGCGCATGACCTTCTCGATCTCCTCGACGGTGTGCGGCACCGCCGGATCCCGCAGCCGATCGCCCAAGGCGGCGGCCGCCTCACCCACCTGCCAGGCCACTTCGGCGGAATATCCGGAGTCGCTGGAATCGGCACTCCGTCTCGCCCCCGACCGCCGAGGTGGCGTGTGCCTACCCGCCTGCGGCGGCGTGTTGTCGGAATGTCCAGCGGCAGTCATAACGAACCAATCAACCCGAGACGGACGGCTACCTCCACCCCGACGCGCCCGAAGACCCCCAACCGGTGGCACGAACCACCCGATTTTCAGCTCTTCGCAGCGCAGGAAGAGGTCCCGCGAGGTTATCGCGTCGTGGCTTCGATTGGTGAGGGTTGGTCCGGAGGATTGTATTTAGTCGACACTGAAGCAACGCGATCTATCAAAATCAACACCAGCGGGTCACAGCGCGCTCCCGCGGACTGAACTGGATCCGAATGCCCACCTCCACCGGAAACCCGTTTTGGCCCGCCCATCCACCTGCGAACATCGCACCGTGGAGATCGACTTCCGCTGGCGTGGTGACCTCGCCGACGACGAACTGGCCGAGCTGACGCGATCGCACGGCGGCACCGCCGAGCGCGGATGGTGGAACCGGGTCAGCGCGCACAGCCTGGGCTGGATGACTGCGCGACTGCCCGACGGGCCACTGGTCGGATTCGTCAACGTGGCCTGGGACGGCGGCGACCACGCCTTCCTGCTCGACCCGAAGGTCCGGCCGGACCACCAACGCCAGGGCATCGGGACCGAACTCGTGCGGCGCGCGGCCAACGCCGCCCAGCGCGCTGGGTGCACCTGGTTGCACGTCGACTTCGAGGCGCACCTGAGCGGCTTCTACCACGGCTCCTGCGGGTTCCGCCCCACGAAAGCCGGGCTGATCTTCCTCCCCGATCAGGCCAGCACGAACTGACAGCGGGGTGCCCTCTTCTGGGCGTTTGTGCCTGCTTCGGTTTTGGCATGTTCAAGCTCGTTGGTGTTTAGTTTTGATCCACACTGAAAACACAGGATCTATCAAAATAAGTGCAGACCACTGAAGACGACCGCACGGAAACCAGCACTGCTAGTCGAAGTCGCGGAGGATCTCGTGGATCTCCTCATCTGTGGTGGCGCTGAAATCCCGATACCACTGCCCCACCGCCGCGAAGCCGACCGGTTGCAGCACGCACACCACCACGTCGGCTTCCTCGCGCAGCGCGCTGACCGCCTCGGGCGAGCCGACCGGAACCGCCAGCACCACGCGGGTCGGCGACGATTCGCGCAGCATCCGTACCGCCGCGCGGGCCGTCGCCCCGGTCGCCAGCCCGTCATCGACCAGCACGACGTCGCGTCCGCCCAGCGGCAACGGCTCGCCGTGCTGGAACAGCCGCTCCCGGCGGCGGGCCTCAGCGCGCTCCCGTTCGCAGGCCGCCTGCAGGGTCTGCTCGTCGAGGTGGAACGAGCGCACCAGACGGTGGTCGTAGCTGGCCGGTCCGTCCGCGGTCACCGCGCCGATCGCCAACTCCGGCTGGCTCGGCGCGCCGATCTTGCGGGCCACGCAGACCCGCAGCGGCGCCTTCAGCATCCGCGCCACCTCCGCGGCCACCGGCACCCCACCCCTGGCCAGGCCGAGCACTACCGGGTCGAGAAGTCGCAGTCCGGTCATCCGCTGGGCCAGCACCCGACCGGCATGCCTGCGATCGGAGTAGCCGGTGGCGGTTCGTTGCGGGAAACCCATGCGAGGCATCGCTCGCCTCCCGTCCGCCGCGTGCGCGCACGGCAACACATCGGGGAAACCACTCGCCTCGATGATGCCCGTTCAACTCCGCTGGGCAAACCTCCGTCAGGACCGAAAACCGATCACCCGCAGCGCGCGCCACCGGTTCAGCGCCGCCGCCAGCTCGAAACGCCGCGGCACCGCGAAGTCGCCCACGTAGTGCTCGTCCACGGCGGCCACCCCGCGCTTGGCGACGTCGGCGGCGAAGGCATCGAGCACCTCGGCGACCGTGCGGTGGCCGTCCAGCAACCCGCGCCGCGCGCAGTTGACCAGCGCCAACCCGATCCCGGTGACCTGAGCCGGGTCGACCACCTGCTCCACCCCGCGAAGCTCCACAGTGGATTCGCCCAGGGTCAGTGCGTCCACGCCCCGAGCGCGGATCTTCGGCCGCTCGGTGGGAATCGAGCGCGGATCCACCACCCGGTGGCGAACCGGCGGGAACACCTCGGCCTCGGACCGGCGACCGGTCGGCGACGCCGCCAGCAGCTTCGCGCGATCGGTGACGTCACGCGCGTGGTAGGCATCCAGCATCAACACCTGGTCGGCGACGTCCATGTAGTCCCCCGAGCCGCCCATCACCAGCACCGTCGACACCCCGTGCGCGGCGTGCAGCGGCCGGATCAGGTCCACGAACGGAGTCAACGGCTCGGACTCCTTGGCCACCAACGCCTGCATCCGGGCATCTCGGATCATCAGGTTCGTCGCCGCGGTGTCCTCGTCGACCAGCAGCACCTTCGCGCCGGACTCCACCGCCTCCACGATCGCCGCCGCCTGCGACGTCGAGCCCGAGGCGTTGTCGGTGGAGAAGTCCGCGGTTTCGGCACCGGTGGGCAGATGGCTGACGAACGGGCTGACATCCACCCGATGCACCCGCCGCCCGTCCTCGGCACGCACCTTGACGGTGTCCTCCCGGCACACCACCAGCTCCCGCCCGTCGCCAGGCACGTGGTCGTAGACGCCGAACTCCAACGCCCGCAGCAAGGTCGACTTGCCGTGGAAACCACCACCGACGATCAGCGTGATCCCCTCCGGCACCCCCATGCCGCGCACCAGGCCCCGGTTGGGCAGCTCCACCTCAACGCGCATCGACTCCGGTGCCGCGAACGGCACACCGTCGGGCAGCGGACGTTCGTCCACCCCGCTGCGCCGGGGCAGCATCGCCCCGTCGGCGACGAAGGCGATCAGCCCCAACCGCGGCAGCATCCGGCGCAGCGCATCGGTGTCCTCAATGGAGTCCACGAACTCCCGCAACTGCTGCTGGTCCGCAGTGGCCCACCGCAATGCCGCTGCCACCATCCCGGGCAGCTCATCGCACAGCGCCCGCTCCGCCTGCCGCCCGTCGATGGTGCGGCCCCGGCCGGGCAGGTCGATGCCCAACCGCAGCACCACGGCACCATCCACCAACTGGCAGGCGCTGCGGTCCAGGACCTGCTGCCGACCGGCGTCCACCCGCAACCGGCTGTCCCGCAGTCGTCGGTACGCCGCCCGAACCAGGTACCCGGCCAGGCCCCGTGCTCGCACCGGAGTGGACCACAGCCGCTCCGGGAAACCCGCGACCACCGGATCCACCCGGACCTCGCAACGGCTCGCGGGCGCGTACGGGTCCGGCTGCACCCGCTGGACCTCCAAGGTGAACCCGTCGAAGGACCACCGGCCGCTCAACGACTTGTAGCGGCCGTAGCTCGCCCCGTGCATGGCGCGCAACTCCTGCCGCAGCGCCTGCTCATCACCGCGATCACCGCCGGGCCGGTCGTAGCGCCTGCGATCACCCGACCGCCGCCGATCTCCGTTGCGCCCCGGTCCGGAGCCGCCCGCTCGCTGTGCCATGCCCCGAGACCTACCTCACCCGCAGCGGATTCTCCAATCGGGAGACGCGGATCACCTCCGGCCACCACAGTGGACGGCCGCGATCGGCCCCATCGGGGCAAAACAGACGAAACGCCGCGCCAGAACCCAGCGCGCGCCCCGGTAGCGGGTTATCCTCCCAACGCGCAAGATCCGCATCACCCCCGGTCCGACGCCCCGAAGCCCGGCCGGTCCCACTCGACGACGATCGCCGCGTTGGTGAGGAGGCGAGCGCAGTGCCACACCCGTTCGGCAGCAGCCACCGGCAACGCCTGTCCCGCAACGTTTCCCGCGGTCCACATAGGACACGAACGCTACTCGCGGCACTGCTCACCGCAGCAGCGTTCATCGGCGGCACCGCCCACGCCGACCCACCGCGCGAGCGGGCCCGCACCGCGCCGCTGCTCAACCCCGACGATCCCAACGGCGCGTGGGCCGGGTACAGCATCGAAGGTGGTGGCGGTGCCCAGCCGCGCTCCCTGCCCGCGGGCGCGATCAGCGGGATGGACGTCAGCGGCCACCAAGGCGATGTCGACTGGCCCAGGGCGTGGGCCGACGGCGCCCGGTTCGCCTACGTCAAGGCCACCGAGGGCACCGGGTTCCGCAACAGCCGGTTCGCCCAGCAGTACAACGGCTCCTACGACGTCGGCATGACCCGCGGCGCCTACCACTTCGCGCTGCCGGACCGCTCCAACGGCATCGACCAGGCGCACTTCTTCGTCGACAACGGCGGCGGCTGGAGCTCCGACGGCCGGACCCTGCCGGGGGCGCTGGACATCGAGTACAACCCCTACGGCGAGACCTGCTACGGCCTGGACCCCGCCGCGATGTCGCAGTGGATCGCCGACTTCAGCAACACCTACCACGCCCGGACCGGCCGATTCCCGGTCATCTACACCACCACCGACTGGTGGAACCGCTGCACCGCGTCCAATCCGGACTTCGCGCCGAACAATCCGCTGTGGATCGCCCGCTACGCCCCGGAGATCGGGGCGCTACCGGCGGGCTGGGGTTTCCACACCATCTGGCAGAACAGCGATCGCGGCCCGTTCCCCGGCGGGCAGGACGTCTTCAACGGCAGCACCAAGCAGCTCAACCGATTCATCTCCTAACCGTCCCTCCCAACGGCGATGAGGGCCGCCCCGGCTTCGGGGCGGCCCTCATCGTCTGCGCGCGTCCTACGGTCCCAGCAGGTCCGGTGGGATGGGCTGGTCGTTGGCGACCGCCTCGAACATGCGGCTGGCACCGTCCTTGTCCCAGACGACCACCGAACCGCCGTCGGAGTCCTGGCCGAAGCGACCGAACGGCACGCTGGTGGTCACGCCCTGACCACCGCTGATGTCCCCCATCGCCAGTGCGAGCGACGCCAGGTGCCACAGGTGGTCGCCGTCGTTGACCAGGAACGTCTTGCTCGCCCCGGACGCCAGCGGGAACAGCCGGAACGGGTTGAACAGCGTGGTCGGGCTGGTCGCCTTCTTGACCAACGCACCCAAGAGTTTGCGCTGGTTCTCCGCGCGCTCCAGGTCCCCTCCCTGGAGGGAGTAGCGGGCCCGTACGAAGCCCAGCGCCGTCGGCCCGTCCAGCTCCTGGCAGCCAGCCTGCAGGTGCACGTTGGCCATGTCGTCGTTCATCGGCTGGTCCAGGCAGATGTCCACCCCGCCGACGGCGTTGACCAGGTCGGAGAACCCGCCGAAGCCGATCTCCGCGTAGTGGTCGATGTGCACCCCGGTGGCCTGCTCGATGGTCTGCGCCAGCAACTGCGGCCCGCCGAAGGAGAACGCGGAGTTGAGCTTGGTCCGGCCGTGGCCGGGGATGTTCACGTACGAGTCGCGGGGCAGGCTGATCAGCGCGGGTTGGCCACCGCCGCTGGGAATGTGCACCAGCATCATGCTGTCGGTGCGCCGCCCGGCGGCGTCCCCGGCCGACAGTTGCTCCCGCTGCGCCTCGTCGAGGCCCTCGCGGCTGTCGGAGCCGACCAGCAGCCAGTTGGTGCCCGCCGAGTCCGGTGCCTGCCCGTCGAAGCTCAGCGCGGCGGTGCGCTGCAGCGTGCTGTCGAAGTAGATCACCAACCCGCCCAGCAGCAGCACCAGCACGGCCACCGCGATGCCGATGCGCCGACCCCAGTGCCGCTTCTTGCGGGGCGGCGGCTGCGGCGGCAGGTCGTCGACCGGTGGCCGCGCCCCGCGATGAGGTGGCGGCGGGGGTCGTCGTCCCGGCGGCGGCCCGCCGCGGGCATCGCGGTAGTAGTCGTACCTTCCGCCGCCGCTTTGCGGTCTCCGGCTCCTCGGCGGCTGCCCCGCCGACCAGTCGCTCATGCACACACCTGCGTCGGATCGAACCGGCGCGTCCCGCACGCGCCGTGTTGGCGTGAAGCATTCCAGACGGCCGCCCGGGAATCACCCACCGCTATACAACGGTGACCCGCGATCACCCGTTTCGGCTGGTGGTGGGCGCGAGCACGACATCACACCCACCACAGCCACGGTGGTCAACCGGCGACGGCCTGCCGCACCGCCTCAGCCCAGCGGCCCACCGCGTCGTCGACCTGCTCCGCGGTGACGATCAGCGGCGGGATCATCCGCACCACGTTGCCGTGCGGGCCGCAGGTCAGCAGCAACAGGCCCTGCTCGGCGGCGGCCCGGTGCGCGCGGGTCGCGGTTTCGGTGTCCGGATTGCCCTCGGGCGTGGTGAACTCGTTGCCCACCATCAGGCCGAGCCCGCGAACGTCGCCGATCACCGGATGCTCGGCGGCGACCTTGCGCAGGCCCTCCTGCAGCCGGGTGCCCTGCTCGGCGGCGTTGTCGACGAGCTTCTCGTCCCGCACCACGTCGAGGGTGGCCAGTGCCGCCGCGGCGGCCACCGCGTTGCCGCCGTAGGTGCCGCCCTGCGAGCCCGGCCACGCCTGGGACATCAGCGCTTCCGGTGCCGCGATCGCCGACAGCGGGAAGCCGCTGGCCAGGCCCTTGGCGGTGATCAGGATGTCGGGGCGGATCCCGGCGTGGTCGTGGCCCCAGAACCGGCCAGTTCGGCCGACGCCGGTCTGCACCTCGTCGACGATGAGCAGGATGCCGTGCCGGTCCGCGCGTTCCCGCAGGCCGGTGAGGAACCCCGGCGGAGCGGGGATGTAGCCGCCTTCGCCCAGCACCGGTTCGACGATGATCGCCGCGGTATCGCGCGGCGAGCTGACGGTGACCAGCAGCTGGTCGAACTCGGCCAGCGCGAAGCGCACCGCTTCGGCCTCGCTGCAACGGTGCCGGTATGCCTCCGGGAACGGGGTGAACACCACGCCGGGCATCATCGGACCGATCCCGGCCCGCACCTTCACCCCGGAACTGGTCAACGCACCGGCGCCCATCGTGCGACCGTGGAAGCCGCCCTGGAACGCCACGATGTTCTGCCGCCCGGTGGCCTGCCGGGCCAGCCGCACCGCCGCCTCCACGGCCTCGCTGCCGGAGTTGACGTAGAACAGCCGGTCCAAGCCTGCGGGCAGCACCTCGCCGAGGCGTTCGGTCAGCCGCAGCAGCGGCCGGTGCATGACGGTCGTGTACTGACCGTGAATGAGGGTACCCACCTGGCGCTGGGCCGCTTCGACCACGCGCGGGTGGCAGTGGCCCGTGCTGGTGACCCCGATCCCGGCGGTGAAGTCCAGGTAGCGGCGGTCCTGCTCGTCGAAGAGGTAGACCCCTTCGCCGCGGGCGGCCAGGACCGGTGTCGCCTGCTTCAGCACCGGCGAGAGCTCAGCCATGATCGACTCCAAGCTTCGAAGCGTGCAAAATGTAGGATTGTTGACAATCTCCGGTGACATGCAACCATCACCGGGCACCGGTGTCCACCTCCGAGCCAGAAGGGTTCGTCGTTGCCATGACCATCTCAACCGAACAGCACCCCAGAGAGGCCGCGGTCGTCGATGCCGCGCCCAAGCAGCTGCTCATCGGCGGAAAATGGCGTGCCGCCGACGCGGACCGCAGCTATGAGGTCGAAGACCCCTCCACCGGCCAGGCGCTGTGCTCTGTCGCCGACGCCTCCCCCGAGGACGGTTTGGCGGCGCTGGCGGCCGCGGCCGACGCCCAGCCGCAATGGGCCAAGCACCCACCCCGCGAGCGCGGCGAGATCCTACGCCGCGCCTTCGAACTGATCATGCAGCGGCACGAGGACCTCGCCCTGCTGATGACCCTGGAGATGGGCAAACCGCTGACCGAGTCGCGGGCCGAGGTCAGCTACGCCGCGGAGTTCTTCCGCTGGTTCTCCGAGGAGGCCGTGCGCATCGGCGGCGACTACGCGGTCGCGCCCAACGGCAGCGGTCGGTTCCTGGTGATGCGCCAGCCGGTCGGACCGGCGCTGCTGATCACCCCGTGGAACTTCCCGATGGCGATGGGCACCCGCAAGATCGGCCCGGCCATCGCCGCGGGGTGCACCTCGGTGATCAAACCGGCCCACCAGACACCGCTGTCGATGCTGGCGCTGGCCGAGATCCTCATCGAAGCCGGGCTGCCCGACGGCGTGCTCAACGTCGTCACCTCGCGCGACGCGGGCAAGCTGATGGAGCCGATGATCCGCGACGGCCGGGCCCGCAAGCTGTCGTTCACCGGCTCCACCGCAGTGGGCCGCAAGCTCATCGAGCAGTCCGCCAACCAGGTGCTCAAGGTGTCGTTGGAGCTGGGCGGCAACGCGCCGTTCCTGGTCTTCGACGACGCCGACCTGGACGCCGCGGTGGACGGCGCGATGCTGGCCAAGATGCGCAACATCGGCGAAGCCTGCACCGCGGCCAACCGGTTCTACGTGCACGCCGACGTGGCCGGGGAGTTCTCCCGACGGCTGGCCGAGCGGATGAGCGGACTGCGGGTGGGCCGCGGTGTCACCGACGAGGTCCAGGTCGGCCCGCTGATCGACAACGCCCAACTGGGCAAGGTCACCGAACTGGTCGCCGACGCGGTGCAGCGCGGCGCTGAAGTCGTCACCGGCGGTTCCGCCCGCGACGGCGAGGGCTACTTCTACCAGCCCACCGTGCTGACCAACGTTTCGCCGGAGGCCCGGATGGGCAGCGAGGAGATCTTCGGCCCGGTCGCGCCGATCACCACCTTCACCGACGAGAAAGCCGTCATCGCCCAGGCCAACGACACGGAGTACGGCCTGGTCAGCTACCTCTACACCCGCGATCTGCAGCGCGGGCTGCGGGTCTCGGAGGCGCTGGAGAGCGGCATGGTCGGGCTCAACCAGGGCATCGTGTCCAACCCGGCCGCCCCGTTCGGCGGGGTGAAGCACTCCGGGCTGGGCCGCGAAGGCGGCAAGTTCGGCATCGAGGAGTTCCTGGAGACCAAGTACGTCGCCGTCGGCGGCCTGTGAAGGAGAGGGGAACTCGACTCGCTTCAGGAATTGCGGGGCGTTTCCGCCTGGTTGCGTAAACGCCCCGCAATTCACCAGGTCAGTTCGCCATGGAGCCGTTGAGCCGGTCGAGCGCGTCGTTCATGTGCTCTTCCAGCCGCTGCAACAGCAGTTTCTCGTCCCCGGCCTCGATCGCGTCGACGAGTCCTTTGTGCTCGTCGACCAGCGCCTGCACGTCGGCGTGGTACTTGTCCTGCAGGGCCGTCAGGCACATCCGCTTCTCCACCAGCAGCGTCTGCGCCATTCGCTGCAACCGCGCGCTGCCGGACACCCGCACCAGGGTCTCGTGGAACTCCTGGTCCGCGTCAGCCAGCTCGATCGCATCGCCCTTGCCCGCCGCGGCGACCATCCGGCTCTGCGCCGCAGTCAGTTCGGCGACCGCCTCCACCCGGTGGTGGCGCACGATCTGCTCGCACGCGGCCCGTTCCACCGCCAGCCGGGCCAGGTAGATGTCCTGGACGTCCTCGGCTTCCAAGGTCATCACGAACAAGCCGCGGTGCGGTTCGCTGCGCAGCAGCCCTTCGGCGACCAACCGCTGCATGGCCTCGCGCAGCGGGCCCCGGCTGACCCCCAGCCGGGCGGCGAGTTCGGCCTCCCCGAGCTGACTGCCCGGAGGCAGCGATCCGTACATGATCGCCGCTCGCAGCTGGTCGGCCACGATCGCCGCGGTCGACTTGCGCTGCACCGGCTCTAACTCACCCGGCTGCTGGTTCTGCTCGTCGGTCCCGAGCACCTGACACCATCTCCTCATTCCGGGGAGGCATCGCGCTCCCCTCCTGTTCCCCGTCGGAACAGCGTTCCCAATCCGTCGTGCGCGCCGAGATCACCGGCCAGCCGCAGCGCCTCCCAGGCACTGACCTGGTTGGCGGTGAGCACCGGTTTGCCCAGCCGGTCCTCCAGATCTCCCAGCCACGCCGCGGTGTGCAGCGCGGTGTCCGGCATCAGCAGCGCATCGGCCAGGTCGTCGTCGTTGGCCGCCGCGAACTCCAGCACGTCCGCGCGCCCGAGCGTGCCCACCTCGGCGGCGGTGACGATGCCCCGGCTGGACAGCCGCACCACGTCCAGGTCGGCGGCGTGCAGGAACTCCACGAACTTCGCCGCCACGTCAGCCGGGTAGGTCGCCGCCACCGCCACCCGCCGCAGCCCCAGCTGCGCCGCGGCGTGCACGAACGCGAACGACGTGCTGGAGGTCGGCAAGCCGGTGACCGCCTGCAGCTTCTCCACCTGGTCGCGGGCGCCCTGCCAGCCGAAGACGAAACTCCCGCTGGTGCACGCCCAGATCACCGACTGAACGCGGTGCTCGTCGACCAACTCCCGGGCGCCGTCGGCCAGCACGTCGGGCGAGCCGATGTCCAGCAGTGCGTCGACCCGGTGCGCGTCCTCGCGCATCAGGGTGTGCACCAGCGGCAGCCGCACGCCCCCGCCGAGCAGGCGTTCCAAGGTGGGGTAGTCGTCTTCGGCGCTGTAGCCGGGGTAGAGAATTCCTGCGGTGTAGGACACCGGGGAGCTCCATCCTTCGTCGACGTCGGTTTGCGACACCGCGGCGGACCGGGTGAGCGGTCCGCCCGGGACGGCAACGGCCAACACCGGACGACCGGTCGATTGTTGACAATGTTACCGCACGATCCACCGCGGCTTACTGAATCTTGATGTGATCGTCACGCGGCCGGAGCGTCCACGGCCTGCATCAACTGCTGTTCCGGGGCCACCGCCTGCAGCCCCATCTCGCGCAGCGCCGCCCAGATCGTGACCTGGTTGGCCGTCAGCACCGGCTTGCCCAACTCGTGCTCCAGCGGCCCGATGATGTCGTAGGTCGGCAGGTTCGTGCAGCTGATGAACATCGCCTCGGCCTCCGGTCGGTCCGCCGAACGCACGATGTCCACCACCTGCCGGTAGTTGACCTTCCAGATCTGGCCGAGCAACCCCAGCCCGACACTGGTGACCACCTCGATGCCGTGTTCGTCGAGGAAACCGTGCAACCGCTCGGTCACGCTCTCCACGTACGGCGTGGCGATCGAGATCCGGCCGACGCCCAACATCTGCAGGGCCTGCACCAGCGCGCCGGAGGCGGTCACCGCCGCTGGCGCACCGGCCTGCAGCATCACCTCGACCAGCGCGCGCTCGCCGGTCGCCCCGTTGACGAAGCTGCCGGAGGTGCACGCGTAGGCGACCACCTCCGGCTCCGGGACCAGCAGGTCGCGAGTAGCACCGTGCACCGCCGCCTCGTCGCTGACCAGGCTGGCCTGCTCGACGGTCACCGGCACCGGCACGAATGCGGTGCGCGTCAGGTACAGCGAGACATCCGCTGGAGTCCACCGCCACAACTCGCGGTCCAGCGCCAGGTCGAACGGAGCGATCACTCCCACGCCGCGTTGCGGCTCCGGGCCCGATACCGCCCCGAGGAAGTCAGGCGGCATGTGTCCCCCCGTCAACCCTGGTAGCGGTCGTAGCGGAGGGTCTCGCCGACGCTGCCGGATCTCCAGACGTCGTTGCACGCCTCGGCCATCTGGTCCAGCCCCTCGACGATGGTCGCGTAGACGTTGCCCGGCACCCAACCCACGTCCCCGTTGAGCAGCAGGTTGTTCCGCCCGTAGAAGATGGCCAGATCGATCACGCCGGGCAGCTCGTGGATGTCCTTCTCCTCCTTGAACTCCCGGTCGAGCATGCCGCTGGGGAAGGAGAAGTACACGACATCGCCGGGGATCGGGGTGACCGTCGGGTTTTCCTGACCGGGTTCCTCGGCCGCGAACCGCGGCACCATCGTGTAGATCTCGTTGCGGGCGTACTTGGCGTGGTGCACCGGCCCGACCTGCGGCAGCGCTTGCCACACCGCCTCGCAGGTCCGGGGCGCGTCCTTGTCCAGCAGCTCGGCCACACAGGACACACCGCGCTTTTCCAGCGTGATCGACAGGTACCTGGGCATCGTGATCTTCCGTTCGCAGGAGTGGGGACGCTTCATCTCCTCCGGCCCCGCCCGCCCGGCCGCGCCGCACGTCGGGATTCGCCTCGCAGCCGAGGGTACCCGTGGATTGTTGACAATCCTACGAACGCTTCATAGCGTGTCAATGCCCCGATGCGAGCGCGTTTTCCCGCTCAGGCTGGGGGAAACAAACTCTTAACCGGCACGCCCATCGATCGCCGCTGCCCACGCCCGCACGCCCACCGCCCTTAAGGTCAGGTCATGATCAATCGCACGCCCAGGGTCGTCGTCCTGCATGACGGCAACCCACCGGAGGCGATGACCCGCATCGAAGCCCGGGCCGAGCTCCGCTACGCCACCGCGGACGAACTGCCCACCACGCTGCCCGGCGCCGACGTGCTGTTCGTCTGGGACTTCCGCACCGACGCCATCTCCGACGCCTGGCCCCGCGCCGACGCGCTGCGCTGGATGCACGCCGCCAGCGCCGGGGTGGACCGGCTGCTGCTGCCCGCCGTGCGCGACTCCGACGTCGTGGTGACCAACTCCCGCGGCGTCTTCGACCAGCCGATGGCCGAATACGTGCTCGGCACCGTGCTGACCTTCGCCAAGGACATGCACACCACGCTCCGGCTGCAGGACCGCAAGCAGTGGCAGCACCGCGTCACCGAACGCGTCGCGGGCAAAACCGCGCTGGTGGTCGGCACCGGGCCGATCGGCCGGGCCATCGCCCGCCAGCTCTCGGCCGCCGGGCTGGCCGTCTCCGGCGCCGGTCGCCTCGGCCGCAGTGGCGACCCCGACTTCGGCGACGTGCACGCCTCCACCGACCTCGCCCACGTCATCGGCGCCTTCGACTACATCGTGCTCGCCGCGCCGCTGACCGAGCAGACCAAGGGGCTCGTCGACGCCGAGGTCCTCGCCCACTGCCGCCCCACCGCGCGGCTGATCAACGTTGGCCGCGGCGAACTCGTCGTCGAAGCAGACCTGGTGGCCGCGCTGCGCGCCGGGCAGCTGGCCGGGGCGGCGCTGGACGTCTTCGAAACCGAGCCGTTGCCGGTGAACTCCCCGCTGTGGGAGATGCCCGGCGTGCTCGTCTCACCGCACATGTCCGGCGACACCGTCGGCTGGACCGACGAACTCGTCGACCTCTTCCTCGCCAACCTGCGCAGCTACACCGACGGCACCCCGCTGCGCAACGTGGTCGACAAGCAACGCGGTTACGTCAGCGGAACGGAGCACTGATGGCCAACACCCAGCCTGCCCAGACCACGGCGGCCGACCTCACCGCAACCGAACTGCTCGCCAGCTACGCCGCAGGCGAGCTGTCGCCGGTGGAGGCCACCGAAGCGGCATTGCGCCGCATCGACGACGCCGACGCGGCGGTCAACGCCTACTGCCTGGTCGACGCCGACCGGGCGTTGGAGCAGGCCCGTGCATCCGAGCAACGCTGGCAACGTGGCGAACCGGCTGGACGGCTGGACGGTGTGCCGACCTCGATCAAGGACATCTTCCTCACCCGGCACTGGCCGACGCTGCGCGGCTCCCGCACCACCGACCCGCACCAGCAGTGGACCGTCGACGCGCCCGCCGTGGCCCGGCTGCGCGAGCACAACGCCGTGTTCGTCGGTAAGACCACCACGCCGGAACTGGCGTGGAAAGGCGTCACCGACAGCCCGTTGCACGGCATCACCCGCAACCCCTGGGACCCCTCGCGCACCTCCGGCGGTTCCAGCGGTGGCGCTGCCGCCGCCGTCGCGCTGGGCATGGCGCCGCTGGCCATCGGCACCGACGGTGGTGGATCGGTGCGCATCCCGGCGGCGTTCTGCGGCATCGTCGCCCTCAAGGCCACCTACGGCCGGGTTCCGCACTACCCCGCCAGCCCGTACGGCACCCTGGCGCACGCCGGGCCGATGACCACCACCGTCACCGAGACCGCGCTGATCCTTGACGTGCTCTCCGAGCCCGACAGCCGCGACTGGTCCGCGCTGGAACCGCCCAGCGCGTCCTTCCTGGACGGTCTCGATACCGGGGTGCGCGGCCTGCGCATCGCGGTCAGCGTCGACCTCGGCTTCGACACCTCCGTCGACCCCGAAGTCTCGCGTGCGGTCACCGCCGCCGCGCAGGTCTTCGAAGAGCTCGGGGCGATCGTCGAGCACGTCGATCCCGGCATCAGCGACCCCATCGAGGACTTCCACGTGCTGTGGTTCGCCGGAGCCGCCAAATCCGTCGAGCACCTCACGGCCGAACAGCGCGAACAGCTCGATCCGGGACTGCACGAGATCTGTCGGCAGGGCCTGACCTACTCCGCCCAGGACTACCTGGAAGCCACCAACACCCGGATGCTGCTCGGGCAGCGCATGGGCGCCTTCCACCAGACCTACGACCTGTTGCTGACCCCGACCGTGCCGATCCCGGCGTTCGAAGCGGGCCGCGAGGTCCCCAGCGGCTCGGCGAATCCGCGCTGGACGAGCTGGACCCCGTTCACCTACCCGTTCAACATGACCCAGCAGCCCGCCGCCAGCGTGCCCTGCGGACACACCACCGACGGACTGCCGATCGGCCTGCAGATCATCGGCCCCCGCCACGCCGACGCGAAGGTCCTGCGCGCGGCGCGCGCCTACGAACAAGCCCACCCCTGGCACCGCCCCCGACCCCGCTGAACCACCACAATCGGGTAGATCTGAGCTGGGTGAGGGGCACCCGTGACCAAGCAACTGGGTCACGGGTGCCCCTCACTCGATCACGTCAGGGTGAGCATGGTGGTGAATCCGAGTGCCGTCACCCGCAGCGTCGAACACGCTCCCAGGGCGAAGGCCTTGGGATCGTTGCGCTACCGCGATTGCCACCGCCGCCGCGCCCGCCGGTGACGCCGCGACGTCCCGGTCGCAGCACCCGACCTGCACCGCCCGCTGCACGCCGTCTGGCGCTCCGGCCTCCAGCTCACCGGCTCGGCCGCCGCCCTGCTGGCCATCGCCATGCGCACCCCGGAAACCCGCGGCTGAATGCCCGCCCTACTCGTCCTCCCAGGCCGACATCACATGCTTGATCCGGCTGTACTCCTCCAGGCCGTAACGGCCGAAATCGCGCGCCGACGCCGAGTGCTTGAACCCGCTGTGCGGCATCTCCGCGGTCAGCGGATGGTGCGCGTTGATCCACACCGTCCCCGCCTGCAACCGCCGCGACACCCGCATCGCCCGCGAATGATCGCGTGTCCACACACTCGCGACCAGCCCGTAACGGACCCCGTTGGCCAGCTCGACCGCTTCCTGTTCGCTGTCGAAGCGCTGCACGGTCAGCACCGGACCGAGCACCTCGTTCTGCACCAGCTCGTCGTCCTGCTCCTCCCCGACGACCACGGTCGCCTCGTGGAAGAACCCCCGCTCCCCCTTGCGCCGCCCACCGGCCACGATCCGCGCGTGCTCGGGGAGCCGGTCCAGGTGCGCCTGCACGATCTCCAACTGCCCCAAGCTGTTCAACGGCCCGAACGCCGCATCGGGATCCTGCGGCGGTCCCGGCCGCATCGCCTCGGCCCACTCCACCAACCTGGCCACCAATTCGTCGAACACCTCGGGTCCGGCCAATACCCGGCTGGCCGCCGTGTCGCTCTGCCCCGCGTTGCCGAAAGCCGCCGCCGCGATCCGCCGCGCCGCCCGCGGCACGTCCGCGTCATCGAAGACCACCGCAGGAGCCTTGCCGCCCAACTGCAGGTGTGCGCGCTTGAGGTCCGCCGCCGCCGAACCCGCGACCTCCATCCCGGACCGCACTGTGCCGGTGATCGAGAACATCCCGGGCACCTCGTGCGCCACCATCGCGCGTCCGCTGTCCCGATCACCGCAGATCAGGTTCAACGCGCCCGCGGGCACGAACTCACTCGCGATCTCCACCAGCATCGCGGTGCTCACCGGCGTGGTCTCCGCGGGCTTGAGGACCACCGTGTTTCCCGCCGCCAACGCCGGTGCGAACTTCGCCGCCGCAAGCAACAGCGGATGCGTCCACGACGTGACCTGCGCGCACACGCCGATCGGTTCCCGCCGCGCGAACGACGTGCAGCCGGGCTGGTACTCACCGCCCGCACCGTCCTCCTGCACCCGTGCGGCGCCGGCGTAGAAACGGATCAGGTCCACCGCCATCGGCAACTCGTCATCCCGTACGACCGACCACGGCTTGCCGGTGTTGCGGCACTCGGCCACCACCAACTCCTCGGCCCGGTCCTCGACGGCGTCAGCGACTTTCAGCAACACCTGTTGCCGTTGCCGGGGCGTCGTCTGCGACCAGGAATCGAACGCCGTCGCGGCCACGGCCATCACCGCGTCCACGTCCATCCAGCGCGTCAAGGGACAGGTCCCGTACTCCTCGCCGGTACTGGGATCCACCAGTGGCAGGGTCTCCCCGGCCAGGGTGTCGGCCGGTTCACCGCCGACGAAGTTGTGCAGTTCCAGCGCCGTGGTCAAAAAGAGCCTCCATCGCTGGGCCGACCGTCATTGGTCGACCGGGTGCCGCGTCCACCAACCGACCCTATCCGGACGGCTGCGGGTGTGAAGGCGGCTCGCCGGGGTGGGATCAGCTCGCCTTCGGCACCCGCAGCCGCCACTGCGCCACGGTGCCCGCCGCCAGCAGCACCAACACCGGTGCGAACGCCCAGCGGTAGGCGGCTGCGGCAGGCAGCAACGACACCACCTGCAACACCGCACCCACCAGCAACTGGATGAACACCGCAGCGGTGAACCCACCCATGTTCACCACCCCCGAGGCGGTCCCGGACCGGTGCGCCGCGTTGGCCATCCGCGCCCCGTCGAACGCCAGCATCGCCCCGCCCCCACCGACGCCGATGACCACCAGCGCCACCACCAGCACCGGCAGCGGCAACACCGCTGGCCAGCCGACCAGAACCGCCCAAACCGCGACAACCGCGCAGGACAACGCCAGGGTGAACCGGTCCCGCCGCTGCGGGCGTCCGGAGATGTGCTGCCCGGCGAACCACGAGCCCCCGATGAAACCGAGCACGCAGAGCAGCAGCAGCGAACCGACTTCGGGCTGGCCGTGCCCCTGCGCAGTCGTCAGCCACGGCGCTCCCCACAACGTCGTCACTGCCAGGAACTGCGCCATCAGCACGAAATGCACCCAGAAGGAGTGCTTGGTGCCGCGCTGCGCGATGACATCCCGCAGCGCGTGCACGACCCGCTCCGGCTCCGCATGCGCCTGCGGCACGGGCTCGGGTTGGTCCCGGATCACCAGCACCGCGACCACCGCCAGCCCCAGGGTCAGCGCTGCCGCTCCCAGGAACGTCGGCACCCAGCCAAGACCGTGCAGGGACAGGCCCAGCGGCAGCGTCGAGACCACCTGGCCCAGCCCACCGGCCAGCCCGGTCAGCGCCGCGACCTTGCCGAAGCGGTGCGGCGGGAACCAGTGGGCGGCCAACCGCAGCACGTTGGTGAACATGAACGCGTCACCGAAGCCGATGAGCATCCGGCCGACGATCCCACCGTAGATCGAACCGCTCACCGCGAAGACCGCCGACCCGACCGCCAGCGCCACCATGCCGCCCGTGATCACTTTCCGGGGACCGAGCCGGTCCGCCAGCAACCCGGACGGCACCTGCAGGGCGAGGTAAACCCCCAGCTGAAGAGCGGAGAACAACGCCAGGATCGCCGGAGGGACGTTGAAGCGCTGCAACGCTTCCGGCGCCGCCACGCCCAGGCTGGCGCGGTGGAACAACGCCGCGCAGTAGCAGATCGCGCCAACTCCCCACACCAGCCACGACACGCGCGACGACCTGTGGTGATCGGCCTGCTCCCCGGCAAGCGGCGTGCTCACGACCGTCCCGAACACCCGAACCCCTCCCCACCCATCTTGTATTCATCATAGATACAAGATGGGTGGAAGTACGATGCCCTCGTGTCGAGCGCAACATCACGCGAAACCGCGTCCTCCGCCGCCAACTCGGAGGCCCCCGCCGCAGACCGCGCGTACCAACACGTCAAAGCTGGCCTGCTGGACGGCAGCTTCCCCGACGGCTACCTGCTGTCCGAAGGCGAGGTGGCGAACGCGCTGCAGATGTCGCGCACCCCGGTGCGCGAGGCGTTCCTGCGACTGCAGACCGAAGGATTCCTGCGGCTGTACCCGAAGCGCGGCGCGCTCGTCGTGCCGGTGACCCCCACCGAAGCCCGCGCCGTCGTGGAAGCACGACTGGCGCTGGAGAGCTTCGCCATCGACAAGCTCGCCGTGCAAGGCCACGAGGCGATGACCACGGTAGGCGACCAACTCGCCGCGCATCCGGCCTGCGACCCCGCCGAACTCAGCGACGCGGACATGCACGAGGCGGACCGGGCCTTCCACGCCACGCTCGTGGCCTCGGCCGGGAATCCGGTGGTCGCCGACCTCTACAACGCGCTGCGCGACAAGCAGATGCGGATCACCGCCACGGCCCGCACCCACGCCATCCGACCCCGGATCACCCACCAGCACACCGAACTGGCGGCGGCGATCCGCGACGGCGACCCGGAACTGGCCAAGACCCGGCTGCGCGAACACCTCCTCGGCACGGTCCGCGCCCTCGGCGTCGCCGGTGGCCCTTACCTCGACCCCACCGTCGACGCCTAGTCCCCGCTTGTCATCTTCGCGGCCCGGTCTATGCGCTTAGGGTGTTCTGGATTAATTTCAGTTAACACTGAAGTAATTATGATTACGAAATCAAAGCAGATGCTGGACCGACTCCCCGGCTTCCGCGTTCGGGCCGCGCGTGTCAGGGGCGCCGCCTAGCCTCAATGCGTGGCTGAGATGCAGGTCGTCACGGCGACGCCACCGCCTCGGCTGCGGTCGCTGATCACCGACTGCACCGGTTATCGCGTGCGGTCCGCACCCGGCGTGCACCACGGGCTGCCGTCGCGGAGCCTGACCGTGGTCATCTCCCTCGACGACGCGGTGGACATCACCCCGGCAGCGGGACCGGATCAATCGCTCACCGCGCTCGCCGCCGGTCTGCACGCCCAAGCCGTTCGGATCAACCACGGCGAGTTGCAGCACGGCATCCAACTGGGCCTCACCCCGCTGGGCGCTCGCGCCCTGCTGGGCCTGCCCGCCGGTGAACTCGTCGACAGCAGCGTCGACCTCGACGTCGTGCTGGGCCCGGCTGCCACCGAACTCGCCGAGCGACTGCGCGCGGCGACGACCTGGAGCGACCGCTTCACCTGCCTCAACGACGCACTCCTGCGGCTGGCCGCCCCGGCCGCCCTCCCCTCCCCGGAACTCGGCTGGATCTGGCGGCGGATGGCCCAGACCGACGGCCACCTCCCGATCACGGCACTGGCCGCCGAGGTCGGGTGGAGCCGCCAGCACCTCGGCGTCCAGTTCCGCCGCGAGTTCGGCCTGTCCCCCAAGCTCCTCGCCCGCGTGATGCGCTTCGAGCGGGCCCGCCGCCTGCTGATCGCCGGAGTCCACCGCAGCTTCGCCGACGTCGCGACCGCCTGCGGCTACGCCGACCAGGCCCACTTCAACCGGGATTGGCGGGAGTTCGCCGGGCTGTCCCCATCGCGGTGGATGGCCCAGGACCTTCCATTCGTCCAAGGCGCCGCACACCTGCCGGATGCATCCTGACGCCATGGCGAACACACCGACGGGCATCTGGCCCCTGATCCCCTACGCCGATCCGAAGGCGGGCATCCGCTTCCTGGTCGACGCCTTCGGCTTCGAGGAAACCCTGGTCGTGCCCGGCGACGACGGCAAGATCGCGCACGCCGAGCTGCGCTGGCCGAACGGCGGCGGAGTCATGATCGGCACCTGCGAACCCGGCCACCCGTTCGCGAAACCGAAGGGCTCGGCCGGGCTCTACGTGGTCACCGACAAACCCGACGATCTGTACGAACGCGCCGTCGCAGCCGGTGCCGAGGTCATCCTCGCACCCGAGGACAAGGACTACGGTTCCCGCGAGTTCGCCGTCCGCGACCCGGAAGGCAACAGCTGGAGCTTCGGCACCTACGCGGGCAGCTGACACCCCCGACACGACCGAAGGAGGCACCCACGACCGGGCACCCCCTTCGCCGGGAAGTCCTACCTGGACTGATCCTCATCGGACACCGGCGGTTGGGCCAGGGCACCGGGCTCGGCGATGGCCGCCGGGGTTGTCCCGACACTCGGTCCGGGCACCTCCTTGCGGGCCACCGCTTCGGCCGCCCGGACCGCCTCCGCGACCTCCGGGGTCGTCGAGGTGTCGAACCACGCCTTGACCGATTCCTCTTCCTCCTCCGGCGCGATCCCCGGAATCTCCTCGGTCGGCGGCTCGTAGCGGAACACACCGTCCTCGCCGGGCGCGCCGAGCATCCGCGCGAAACCCTCCAGGGACTTGCCGAAATCGCTGGGCACCACCCAGACCTTGTTCGCGTCGCCCTGCGCCATCTGCGGCAACGTCTGCAGGTACTGGTAGGCCAGCAGCTCCGGAGTCGGCTTGCCGCGCTTGACCGCCGCGAAGACCTTCTCGATGGCCTTCGCCTGGCCCTGCGCCTGCAGGTACCGGCTGGCCCGGTCACCCTGCGCCCGCAGGATGCTGGACTGCCGGTCGGCCTCCGCGGACAGGATGGCCGCCTGCTTCTGACCCTCGGCAGCCAGGATCGCGGCCTGCTTCTGGCCCTCGGCGGTCTTGATCGCCGACTCCCGCTCACCTTCGGCGTTGAGGATCATCGCGCGCTTCTCCCGGTCGGCGCGCATCTGCTTCTCCATCGAGTCCTGGATGGACGGCGGCGGATCGATCGCCTTCAGCTCCACCCGCGCGACCCGGATGCCCCAGCGCCCGGTCTCCTGGTCCAGCACCCCGCGCAGCTGCGTGTTGATCGCATCCCGCGAGGTCAGCGTCTCCTCCAGGCTCATCGCGCCGACCACGTTGCGCAGCGTGGTGGTGGTCAACTGCTCCACCGCGATGATGTAGTTGGAGATCTCGTACACCGCCGAGCGCGAATCGGTGACCTGGAAGTACACCACGGTGTCGATCGACACCGTCAGGTTGTCCTGGGTGATCACCGGCTGCGGCGGGAACGACACCACCTGCTCGCGCAGGTCGATGCGGGCTCGGACCCGGTCCAGGAACGGCACCAGGAAGTTCAGGCCGGGCTCGGCGACCGACCGGAACTTGCCGAGTCGTTCGATCACCGCCGACTGGGCCTGCGGCACCACCATCACGGACTTCACCGCGATGATGAGCACCAGCAGCACCACGACCACCAGCACGATCAGTTCGGTCACGCCAACATCCCTCTTTTCACGGCTCAGCCCACACGACGGCAGTCGCGCCCGCGATCTCCATCACGGTGACGGTCTGGCCGACCTCGATGACTTGGGTCTCGTCGAACGCCCGCGCCGACCACAGTGCCCCGTCGATGCGCACCTGGCCACTGTGCGCATCCACTGTGGATTCCACCTTGGCCCGCTTGCCGACCAGGGCGTCCACATTGGTCTTGAGTTCGCGCTGCACCTGCATCCGCCGCTTCAGCGCGGGCCGTGCCAGGAAGATCAACCCCAGTCCCAGCACCGCGAACACCACGGCGTCCACCGGCAGCGGTGCACCGAGCGCCGAAGCACCGGCGGCACCCAACGCCGCAGCACCGAGCATCACCAGGACGAAGTCCCCGGAGAGCACCTCGGCGGCGACCAGCAACACCCCGGCGATCAGCCACAGCAGCGCGGGAGTCATATTCCCCATGGTGACAGACGCCGGGGAGCCGCGAAGGCGGATTTCTCCGGCGTGATCAACACGTGACTCGACGTGCACCGCGATGACCGGAGTGCACCATTCACGCACGCGCCGTCAGGCGTCGTGGCGCGGGCGACCATCAGCTTTCCTCGGTGACGAAGTCGATCAGCCGCTCGACCGCGGCCAGCAGCGGGGCCTCGACGTCCCGGAAGCTCGACGCGGCCGCCAGCACCCGCCGCCAGCCGTCGGCCGGTTCACCCCAGCCCAGCTCTGCGCACACGCCCTGCTTCCAGTCCGTGCCGCGCGGGACCCGCGGCCAGCCCGCGATGCCCAACGCCCGCGGCTTGACCGCTTCCCAGATGTCCACGAACGGGTGGCCGGTGACCAGCACGTTCGGGTCGTCGATGCCCTCGACCAGCCGGGATTCCTTGCTGCCGGGGACCAGGTGGTCCACCAGCACCCCGACCCGCCGCCCCGGTTCGGGGCCGAACTCGGCCAGCAGGCCGGGCAGGTCGTCCACGCCGTGCAGCGGCTCCACGACCACGCCCGCCACACGCAGGTCGTGCCCCCAGATGCGCTCCACCAGCTCGGCGTCGTGCAGACCTTCGACCCAGATCCGGCTGCCCCGCGCGGTCCGCGCCCGCAGCCCTTCCACCCGCACGGACCCGGACGCCGAACGCGTCGACTTCGCCTCCGGCTCGACGCGCACCGGTACCAGCGTCGCCGGTTTCCCCTCGAACAGGAACGCCGCCGGGCGCATCGGGAACAACCGCTGCTTGCCATGGCGGTCCTCCAGCACGACGGTGTCCTTGTCCACCCGCAGCACCGCCCCGCAGAACCCGCTGGCCGGGTCTTCGACCACCAAGCCGGGTTCGGCGGGGATCTCCGGCACCTTCCAGCGGCGCGGGCCCGCGAGGATGTCCTTGCCGTAGTTGACCGAACGCACGAGGCGCCACGGTAATCCGATCGGGGAATCCGTGGGGTGCGGCGCGCCGCGATGCGTAGATCACAGTCGAAAACCCCCGGACGACGCGCCCGCGGACCGATCCGTACCCTGCTCGACGTGCCTTGCCCAAGCGCCACGATGGTTGTCTGGACGTCCGCCTGGCTGCATGGTGCAGCCGCTTCGGACGACGTGCTCGATGCCCTGCAGACCTGGGCCGAGACGCAGGAAGTGCGTGCCTGCGACGCGGATCTGGCCGCGCGGCTGGAACTGCCCGGTCCGCAGGAGTCCCCGGCCGGTCCGGCGCTGCTGCTGGCGGCGCTGCGCAAGGCGGGGGCGGGCAACGGTGAGCTGGTCCTGCCGGTGCCCGGCGACGCGCGCGGTCTCGGCGGTTCGAGCGCGTTCGCGAAATTGGCGATGCGCGTCGGTGAAGCCGTCGTGCTGCCGGACGCCGGTCTCGGGCTCGTCCCGCAGCGCGTCGCCGAGGGAATCCTGCGCTGGACCGCATTCGAAATCGGGGATCTGCCCCCTGCCGAGCACCTGCCGATCGGCGAAGCTGAGCACGGCATGGCCTCGGCAATGCGCGAAGCCGCCAGCGCACTGATCGATCTCGGTGTCGCCAAGCAGCGCCCAGGGGTGCGCGAGGAGATCGCCGAGACCGTCGCCTCCCGCCCAGCGCCGCGGTGGCCGCAGGACGTGCCGCAGCGCACCCTGCGCATCCTGCAACGGGCCACCGAAGTCGAGGCGATCCTGTGGGTGGCCACCGATGATGCGCCCGGCGGCGCCCTGTCCGCGTCGGCGATCCGCGGCCGCACGGAAGCACTGCGCCCGCTGTTCGACGCCGTCCGAGCCGCCCGCCGCGCCTCGGTGACCGAGATGGTCCGCGTCCTCGCCGACCGCGCCAGCAAGCCCTGACTCACCCGATCGTGAACGAGGGAAGGGCACCTTTGACCGGCTTACTCGGTAAAGGTGCCCTCCACCTCGGAAAATCGCCCTGAAAGTGGTCAGCAGCCGGGGGCGCAGGGTTCTCCGTTGGTCGTGGAACCCGCTGCGGGCATGGTGGAGAGCTTGCGCAGTTCGGTGCCTTCGGTGTGCTCGGCGACCAGTTCGACGATCAGCTTCGCGAACCTCGGGTCCGGGCCAGCCGTCGCCGCGCGGGCGAAGCCCATGCCCAGCTCGGCGGCCTTGTCCCTGGCTTCGCTGTCCAGGTCCCAGATCACTTCGAGGTGGTCGGAGAGGAACCCCACCGGGCTGACCACCACCGCCTGGACGCCCTTGGCGTGCAGGTCGTCGAGGTGGTCGCAGATGTCCGGCTCCAGCCACGGCACCTGCGGTGGGCCGGACCGCGACTGCCACACCACGTCGTAGCGGTCCACCCCGACCGCCTCCGCGACCAGCCGGGACGCCTCCGCGACCTGCCGCGAGTACCACTGCGGGCGACCGTCCGGCCCGTCCTGCGCATCGGCCCGCAGCGGAACCGAGTGCGCGGTGAACACCAACCGCGCCTGCTCACGCTGGGCCGGGTCCAGCTCCGCGAACGCGCGGCGCACCGCGTCGGCGTTGGCCTCGATGAACAGCGGGTGGTCGAAGAACTGCCGCAACTTCACCAGTTCCGGCGCCCGGTCGCCGACCGCGGCACGGGCCCGCGCGATGTCCTCGTGGTACTGCTTGCAACCCGAGTAGCCGCCCCAGGCGGAGGTGGCGAACACCAGCGCCCGGCGCACCCCGTCGTCGGCCATCTTCGCGACGGTGTCCTCGATCATCGGATGCCAGTTGCGGTTGCCGAAGTAGACCGGCAGCTGGCGGCCCTGCGCGGCCAGTTCGTCCCGCAGCGCGGCGATGATCTCCTCGTTGAGCCGATTGATCGGCGACACCCCGCCGAAGTGGTGGTAGTGCTCGGCGACCTCGTCGAGGCGCTCCGGCGGCACTCCCCTGCCCCTGGTGACGTTCTCCAGGAACGGTCGGACTTCCGCCGGGCCCTCGGGCCCTCCGAACGACAGGAAAAGCAACGCATCAAAGCTCACCGGACCATGATGGCGCTGCGCACCGCCCGCCCGCAGCCGGGGCCACCCGACTACGGGCGCTTCAGCGAGCCCTGCCTTCGAGCTCCTTTTGCGTGGCGGTGCGGGTAGCGGAACCTCAGACGCCGTCTCGGTCCGGGATCCCCGACATCATGTAATGCCAATACACCACGTCGAGGCTGTCCTCCCGACACGACGCCTGAGAACCCGCGGCGGCGCGAGCTGCGAAGGTGGGCTAAGCGGCTAGCGCCGCTTCAAAAAGCAGATCAAAGACGGCGACTCAGATGCCGAGAGCGTGCACGCCGCCGTCGACCATGATCATCGAGCCGGTGGTCTTGGGCAGCCAGTCCGACAGCACCGCGCACACCGACTTCGCAACCGGGGTGGGGTCGTCGACGTCCCAGCCCAGCGGGGCCCGGTCACCCCAACCGGCCTCCAGGTCGGCGAATCCCGGGATCGACTTGGCCGCCATGGTGCGCACCGGACCCGCCGACACCAGGTTGACCCGGATGCCCTTCGGGCCGAGCTCACGCGCCAGGTAGCGGGAGGTCGACTCCAGCGCAGCCTTGGCCACGCCCATCCAGTCGTAGGCGGGCCAGGCGACGCGGGCGTCGAAGTCCATGCCGACGATCGAGGCACCCTCGCCCAGCATCGGCAGCGTGGCGGTGCTCAGCGACTTCAAGGAGTACGCCGAGACCTCCAACGCGGTCGAGACGTCCGCCCACGGCGCCGCCAGGAAGTCGCCGCCCAGGCAGGACGGCGGGGCGAAGCCGATCGAGTGCAGCACGCCGTCCAGCCCGGCGACGTGCTGGCGCACCCGCTCGGCCAGGCTGTCGAGGTGCTCGGTGTTGGTCACGTCGAGCTCGAGCACCGGCGCGGGCTTGGGCAGCCGACCGGCGATGCGCTCCACCAGGCTCATCCGGCCGAACCCGGTGAGCACCACCTCGGCGCCCTCCTCCTGGGCGACCTTGGCGGCGTGGAACGCGATCGACGCGTCGGTGATCACGCCGGTGACCAGAATCCGCTTGCCTTCGAGCAATCCGCTCACGAAATTCCTCCGCTGTGCTTGATCAGGTCCATCGGCACCCACAACTCCCACCACCGCTGCCGGGCGCGAGAAGCCGAATCGTCCACTGTGTCCGTCCGATGCGGAAACGGCCTCAGTGTCCCATCCCGAGACCACCGTCGACCGGGATCACCGCGCCGGTGATGTAACCCGCTGCGTCGGAAGCCAGCCACTCGACGGTGGCCGCCACCTCGTCGGCGGAAGCGAACCGGGCCAGCGGGATCTGGCCGAGGATCTCCTTCTTGCGCTCCTCGGACAGCGCGTCGGTCATGTCGGTGGTGACGAAACCGGGCGCGACCACATTGGCCGTGATGCTGCGCGATCCCAGCTCGCGGGCGATCGAGCGGGCCAGACCCACCAGACCCGCCTTGCTCGCCGCGTAGTTGGCCTGCCCGGCACCGCCGGAGAGTCCGACCACGGATGAGACGAAGATCATCCGACCCCGGCGGTTGCGCAGCATGCTGCTGGCCGCCCGCTTGGCCACCCGGTAGGAACCGGCCAGGTTGGCGTCGATGACCCGGCCGAACTGCTCTTCGCTCATCCGCAGCAGGAGCGTGTCGTCGGTGATGCCCGCGTTGGCCACCAGTACCTCGACCCGACCGTGCGCGGCTTCGACCTCGTCGAAGGCCGCCGCCACCTGCTCCGGGTCGGTGACGTCGCAGCGCACCCCGAACAGCCCTTCCGGCGCACCCGATCCGCGGTGTGTGACCGCCACCTTGTCCCCGGCGGCCTGGAAGGCTTTCGCGATGGCCAATCCGATGCCGCGGTTACCACCGGTCACCAGTACGGACCGTGCCACTGTGGATCTCCCCTCGAACAACACCGCAAGCTTTGTTTCAGCCGCGACATTATCCGTTCGCGGTCATCGACCGCCCAGCGCCTCCATACAGAATTAGCTGCACCGTGTCGTGGTCCACCTACAGCGACCACGACAGGCAGACTGCGCTACGCAGCCTGTCTTCCAACTCGTTCTGCGTGGCGGTGCGGGTAGCGGAACCTCAGACGCCGTCTCGGTCCGGGATCCCCGACATCATGTATGCCAATACACCACGTCGAGGCGGTCCTCCCGACACGACGCCTGAGAACCCGCGGCGGTGCCAGCTGCGAGGGTGGGCTAAGCGGCTTCGCCGCTTCGAGACAAGATCAAAGACAGGCACTCGGAACTACCGACCGCGGAGGCGCTTCGATGGCCCAGACGTCCGACGAACTCGCCGCCGAGCTGCGCGCGGCGCTGTCCGGCCCGGCTCGCTTCGACCCCGGTACGCGCGCGTTGTACTCCACCGATGCCTCGAACTACCGCCAGGTGCCGCTCGGCGTCGTGTTCCCACGCTCCGAGGACGACGTGGCCGCGGCGGTCGCCATCGCGCGCAAGCACGGCGTGCCGATCACCGGTCGCGGCGCGGGCACCAGCATCGCCGGGAACGCCGTCGGGCCTGGCCTGGTGGTGGACTTCGCACGGCACCTCAATCAGATCCTGGAGATCGACCCCGAGCGCAGGCTGGCCCGCGTGCAGCCCGGCGTCGTGCTGGACTCGCTGCGCGCCGCGGCCGCCAGTCACGGGCTGACCTTCGGGCCCGATCCGTCCACGCACAGCCGATGCACGCTCGGCGGGATGATCGGCAACAACTCCTGCGGCACGCACTCGGTGGCCTGGGGCAAGACCGTCGACAACGTGCACTCGCTGGACGTCCTGCTCGACGACGGCACCCGCCTGCAGGTCGGTGCGACCTCGCCGGTCGAGCTCGACCGGTTGTGCGCGCGCGGCGACCGGACCGGACGGCTGTACCAGGAGTTGCGGGCGTTGCGCGACGATGCCGGCGACTTGGTCCGCCGCTCGTTCCCGGACCTGACCCGCCGGGTGTCCGGCTACAACCTGGACCAGCTCTTGCCGGAGAACGGGTTCCACGTGGCTCGCGCATTGGTCGGTACCGAGGGCAGCTGCGCGACGGTGCTGCAGGCGACCGTCGAGCTGGTGCCGTCTCCGCCGGTCCGGGCGATGACGGTGCTCGGTTTCCCCGACAGCTACGCCGCCGCTGACGAAGTGCCCCGGTTGCGCGGGCTGGAGGCGTTGGCCATCGAAGGGCTCAGCGCGGAACTCGTGGACGTGGTGCGGCAGCGCAACCCGAGTTCGCCCGCGTTGCCGCTGTTGCCGGGTGGGCGCAGCTGGCTGCTGGTGGAATCCGGCGGTGCCGACCAGGGCGAGGCCGAGGCAGCGGCGCGACGCGTCGCCGAGGCGATGGGCGAGCGCGCGGCGAGCGTGATCCACACCGACGTGGCGCGGATGGCCGCGCTGTGGAAGATCCGCGAGGAAGGCTCGGGGTACTCGACGCGGATGGCCGGTTCCGAGCGGTGGTCCGGTTGGGAGGACGCCGCTGTGCCGCCCGAGCGGTTGGGCTCCTACCTGCGGGAATTCGACGCGCTGCTGGCCCGCTTCGGTCGCCGCGGGGTGACCTACGGCCACTACGGCGACGGCTGCATCCACGTGCGCATCGACTTCGACCTGCTCTCCTCACCCGGTGCGCGCGACTACCGGACCTTCCTGGAGGCCGCCGCCGACCTCGTGGTCGCGCACGGCGGTTCGGTCTCCGGCGAGCACGGTGACGGCCAGGCTCGATCGGCGCTGCTCACCCGCATGTACCCGGCCGAGGTGATCGAGGCGTTCGAGCGGTTCAAGGCCGCCTTCGATCCCGAGGACCTGTTCAACCCCGGCCAGATCGTGCGCCCGCGCCCGGTCGACGCAGACCTGCGGTTGCTGGTAGCGCCGCCCCGGCTGCCCAGCCGGACCGCGCTGGCGCTGCACGCCGACTCCGGTGATCTCGCCGCCGCGACTCGGCGCTGCGTCGGCATGGGCAAGTGCCTGAACACCACGGGCGGGGTGATGTGCCCGAGCTACCGGGCGACGAAGGACGAGAAGCACTCCACCCGCGGTAGGGCGCACCTGCTGTTCGAGATGCTGGCCGGGCGGGTGATCCGCGGTGGCTGGCGCTCGCCGGAGGTCCGCGACGCGCTCGACCTGTGCCTGTCGTGCAAGGGCTGCAAGTCGGACTGCCCGGTCGACGTCGACATGGCGACCTACAAAGCCGAGTTCCTGCACCACCACTACCGGCACCGCGTCCGCCCGGCCGCGCACTACTCGATGGGTTTCCTGCCGTTGTGGCTGGCCCTGGGCCAGCGCGCACCTCGGCTGGTCAACCGGGTGCTTTCCGGACCGCTGGCACCGGTGCTCAAGCGGCTCGGCGGTGTCGACTCGCGACGCGAGGTGCCGCGACTGGCGCCCCGGACACTACAGGCGTGGTGGTCCGGTCGGCGCCCGCCGACCGGCGATGCCACCGCGCGCGTGGTGCTGTTCCCGGACACCTTCACCAACCACTTCGACCCGCACATCGGCCGGGATGCGGTCACGGCGCTCGAAACGTTGGGCCAGGCGGTGGAAATCCCGCGCGAAGCGGTCTGCTGTGGACTGACCTGGCATTCGACCGGACAACTCGGCATCGCCCGCGCCGCCGTCCGCCGCACCGCCCGACTGCTGCGCCCCCAGCTCGATCAGGGCCTGCCGGTCGTGGGGCTGGAGCCGAGTTGCACCGCGTTCCTCCGCAACGACGCGCTGGAACTCGCCCCGCACGATCCCGATGTCGCGGCGCTGGCGGCGGCGACCAAGACCTTCGCCGAGTGGATCGAGCCGACCCGCGCGCAGTGGCAGCGCACCGCGACCGGCCCGGACGCGCTGGTGCAGGTCCACTGCCACCAGTACGCCGATCTGGGCTTCACCGCAGACCGGGCCACATTGGACGCCACCGGAACCCGCGCGCGGGTGCTGGATTCGGGCTGCTGCGGTCTGGCGGGCAACTTCGGCTTCGAGCGCGGGCACTACGACGTCTCGATCGCCTGCGCGGAACAAGCTCTGCTCCCGGCCGTCCGGGAAGCGGCCCCGGACACCGAGATCGTCGCCGACGGATTCAGCTGCCGAACCCAGCTGCGGCAAACCACCGGCACCGAACCCGTGCACCTCGCTACCCTCGTCGCCCGCGCCCTCGACAGCTCGTCGTGAGTGCTTAACCGGGCTGGAGGCCGGTTAAGCACTCACGACCGATCCGTGCGGGAGCAGACAGCGGCGCGGGGAATGCCGGGCCGGTCTGGGAGTGTTGCACCGGTGCACCGCAAGCAGCTTGAAGGGAAACGCAGATGGCGACGGTCGAACTGACCACCGAGAACTTCGACGAGGTCGTTAACGGCAACGACTTCGTGATCATCGACTTCTGGGCGGACTGGTGCGGCCCGTGCAAGATGTTCGCGCCGGTCTTCGAGCGCAGCGCCGAAACGCACGACGACATCGTCTTCGCCAAGGTCGACACCGAGGCCCAGCCGGAGTTGGCCGGTGCCTTCGAGGTCCGCTCCATCCCAACGCTGGCGATCGTCCGCGACAACGTGCTGGTCTTCCAGCAGCCCGGCGCCCTGCCGGAGAACGTCTTCGAGGACCTCATCAGCCAAGCCCGCGACCTGGACATGGACGAAGTGCGCAACAGCGTGAAGTGACCGGTGGCCCGGCGGTCAGAAACCCGGTTCGACCGCTTCTCCGATGGCGGCGTGCAGCACTCCCGGTAAGGCGCTGATCTCCTCGACCAGCGCCGACACCGGGACCTTGCCGCGCAGCCGCAGCGCCACCACCGCGGTTCGTTGCTCTTGGTCGTCGGTGTCCTCGCGCTCCACTTGCAGGTCCATCACGGTCCAGCCGCGACTGGTGCACAGCGTCAACACGCTACGCAGTACGCCATATCCGTCGAGGTAGCCGATCCGCATCACCTGCGGCTCGCGCAGCGATTTGCGCATCAGGTGCAACAGCCGCGGATACCCCATCGCGACCAGGAAGTGCACCGCCGTCGTCGCGGTGGCCAGCACCACCAGCCCGCTGCCGCAGGCCATGCCGACCGCGGCCACCAGCCACACCGTGGCAGCGGTGGTCAGGCCGCGCACCGCGTCGCGGCGCACGAAGATCAACCCGCCGCCGATGAACCCGATGCCCGAGACGATCTGCGCCGCCACCCGCGACGGGTCGAACGAGACCCGGTCGAACACCAGCAGGTCGCCGAAGCCGTACTTGGACACCAGCATGAACAGCGCCGCACCGACACCCACCAGGGCGTGCGTGCGCAGTCCGGCGCTCTTGGCGCGGATCTCCCGCTCCAGCCCGATCAGGCTGGACAGCAGCAGTGCCGTCCCCAACTCGACGAGCAGTGGGAACTCGCCGAACCCGGCCACGACCGCATCCGTCACCTCTGGAACGTAACCCACCGCTTCCGCTGGGTCACGATCAGGCTGCCCGGTGCGGCCGTCGGGCCAGGTAGACCACCGCGGGCGGCAGGTTGCGCCAGACCGTTCGGCTGATCACCGTCTCCTCGAACTCCGCCCGCAGGTCCGCGAGCTGGCGGCGGGCCGGTGGCGCCCAGCGCGTCCAGGTGTAGCCGAACTGCGTGAAAGCTCCCCCAGGCGTCAGCGACTCGGCGATCAGCCGGATCAGCGGCACCCCGTCTACCGGGGCATGCGCCACCCACGGCAGACCGCTGACCACGACATCGGCCCGCAAACCGCGCTGTCGCAACAACTCCGGCAGCTGCCGGGCGTCCGCGCACACCGATTCCACCGCCGGGAACCGCTGCCCCAATTCCGCGGCCCAGCGCGAGTTGAGCTCCAACGCCAGGTGCTTTCCCCGTCCGCCGAGGCGACGCTGGATCACCTCGGTGAACGCGCCGGTTCCCGGCCCCAGTTCGACGACCACGGGCTCACCGCGGTTCGGAATGGGCGCCACCATCTGCGCGGCCAACGATCGCGAGCTCGGTCCGACCGCTGCGGTCGTGGTCGGCGATTTGATGAACTCCCACAGGAAATCCGCGGTCCCCACCGGCGAGCACTCCCGTCGCGAGAAAGATGCGCGATCACTACGGCAATCGACGACCGGCGAACAGCGAGATCCCGGCCGAGATGATCGCCGCGAGCGTACCGAGCACCAACCACGGTTTACTCGCATCTGTGTGCTTGGTCTCGTAGCCGATCTGCTCGCCGAGCGTGTCGTAGGCCTCGCGGAGCTGCTCGGCGCTGGCCGCCTTGTGGAACTCCCCGCCGGAGAGCCGGGCGATCTCCTGCATCGCCTCGTCGTCCACCTCGACCCACTCCTGCTCGCCCTCGATCTCGATGCTGCCGTGCTTGGTGCCGAAGGAGATCGTGGAGATCGGGATGCCCGCCTGCTTTGCTTCCTTGGCCTTCGTGTAGGCGCCACGCGGCGCGTCCAGCTCGCGCGGGATCGTCTGCCCACCGTCGGCCATCAGCACGATCCGCGCCGGTGGCGCCCCGGCCGGACCGCCGACCATCTTGCCGAAGGAGTCGATCGCCTGCATCGCCGCGTTGATCCCGTCGCCGGTGGCCGTGGCCTCCGCCAGCTTCAGGCTGTCGATGGCCTGCTTGACGCTGGCCCGATCGGTCGTCGGCATCACCAGCACGGTCGCGGTGCCCGCGAACGACACCAGCCCGAGGTTGATGCCCGGCGTCAGCTTGTCCGCGAACTCCTTCGCGGCGACCTTCGCCGCCTCCAACCGGCTGGGCTCGACATCGGTGGCCTTCATCGACAGCGACACGTCGATGGTGAGCATCACGGTCGCCCGATTGCGCGGGATGCGCTGCTCGGCGGTCGGCCCGGTCAGCGCCACGGTCAGCAGGATCAGCGCCACACCGAGCAGGGCCGGTGGCACGTGCTTCCACCAGCCCTGCCGAGCCGGGACGACCCGCTCCAGCGTCTCCAGGTTGCTGAACCGCAAGCTGTCCCGGCGCCGCCGCCGCAGCGCCCACAGGTAGCCGCCGACCAGTGCCGCGATCACCAACAGCAGCAGGAACCACCACGGCGCGGTGAATCCCGTCAGGCTCAACATCAAGCAGCTCCTCCGGACCAACCTCGCTTGCGTGCCATGACGAACCGCACGACGTCGGCGATCCAGTCCGAATCGGTTCGCAACACCAGGTGGGCGCAACCGGCACGCCGCAGCAGGCCCGCGACCTCATCGCGGTGCGCCGCCGCGGCGGCGGCGAATTCCTTGCGCAGCACCGGAGTGGTGTGCACCTCCCGCTGCTTGCCCGTTTCCGGATCCGACAGCAGGACGGTGCCGACGTCGGGCAGTTCCAGATCGCGCGGATCCAGCACTTCGATCGCCAGCAGCGAATGCCGCGCGCCCAAGCCGCGCAGCGCGCGTTCCCAATCCGTCGACCCCAGGAAGTCCGAGATCACCACCGCCAGCCCGCGTCGCCGCGGCGGGCGGCGCAGCGACTCCAGCAGCTTGGTGAGGTCGCCCCGCGTGCCCTCCTCGGCTCGCGGCGTCTCGGCCACCTTCTTCAGCAGCGCCCGCGCGTACGCCGTGCCGCCGCGTGCCGGTAGCCGCACCGTGCCGGTGCCGTTGTCCACCACGGCGCCGATCCGGTTGCCGCCGCCGCTGGTCAGGAACATCACCGCGGCCAGGGCTGCGACGGCCAGCTCCCGCTTGTCGCAGGCCGCCGAACCGAAGTCCAGGCTCGGTGAGAGGTCGACGGCCACCCAGGTCTCCAGTTCCCGGTCCGCCACCGTCTGCCGGATGTGCGGTTCGGCGGTGCGCGCGGTGACCGCCCAGTCCATTCGCCGCACGTCGTCGCCGGGCTGGTAGATCCGCGCCTCACCCGGTTCGGTGCCCGGTCCAGGCACCAAGCCCAGGTGGTTGCCCTGCAACAGGCCGTCGAGCCGACCGCGCACGTTCAGCTCCAGCGCCCGCAGCGCCGCCGCCATCCGGGCGGTGTCCAGCGCGGGCGGCGCCCAACTCGGGCGGTCGTCGCGGCCGGAATGGGGTGCTGCCGACACGACTGCGTCGCTCCTCACTGGTGCGGGTTGGGCCCGAGCGGCGGCTGGCTGTAACCGACCGGGCCGACCGGCGCGGGCGGACCCGCCTGCGGCCGGGCCGACACCTGTGGCAGCGGCACGGTCTGCAGCACCCGGTTGACGATGTGCTCCACCGGAATCCCGTCGGCCAACGCGTCGTAGGACAGCACCAGTCGGTGCCGCAGCACGTCCGGCACCACGTCGACCACGTCCTGCGGCAGCACGTAGTCCCGGCCGCGCAGCAGCGCCAGCGCCCGCGCGGCGGCGACGATGCCGAGGCTGGCGCGCGGTGACGCACCGTAGGAGACCCATCCGGCGATGTCGGACAGGCCGTGGTCGTTGGGCATCCGGGTGGTCACCACCAGCCGCACGACGTAGTCGACCAGGGCGTGGTGCACGAACACGCCGGACGCCACGTTCTGCAGCCGGATCAGCTCGTCGGGGTTGAGCACCGGGTTGGGCTCCGGCACGGTCACGCCCATCCGGTAGACGATCTCCCGCTCCTCCTCCGCCGAGGGGTACTCCACGGGCAGCTTGAACAGGAACCGGTCGCGCTGCGCTTCCGGCAGCGGGTAGACGCCCTCGTTCTCGATTGGGTTCTGGGTGGCCAGCACCAGGAACGGGGCGGGCATCGGGAAGCTCTGGCCGCCGATGGAGACGTGCCGCTCGGCCATCACCTCCAGCAGCGCCGACTGGACCTTCGCCGGGGCTCGGTTGATCTCGTCGGCGAGCACGAAGTTGGCCAGCACCGGGCCGAGTTCGACGTCGAAGCGTTCGCTGCCCTGCCGGTAGATGCGGGTGCCGAGGATGTCGGCGGGCACCAGGTCCGGGGTGAACTGCAGGCGGGCGAACGAACCGCCGACGACCCGCGAGAACGTCTCCACCGCCAGCGTCTTGGCCACGCCGGGCACGCCTTCCAGCAGGATGTGCCCCTTGGCCAGCAGTCCGGTGAGCATCCGCTCGACGAGCCGGTCCTGGCCGACGATCACCCGCTTGACCTCGAAGACGGTGCGCTCCAGCAACTGGGCGTCGCGTGCCGGGGTGCTCACCTGATCCGCCGGGCGCGCCGCCGTGGCTCCGGCGCCCCCGCTCTCACCGTTGCCCGCGTCGGTCACTTCTCCCAGCCTCCTGTCGTCGATGCGGCCGTTGTCGACCGATCAAGATCCTGACACGCGGCCAGCACGGGCTCGCGCGGGGGCAATGCCCCCACGCACACCCAACCCCACCCCCGGTATGACCGCTGTGAAGCCCGCCGGTCCGACTCCTGCCCGCCGAGGTCCGGTGCTGGCTGTCTTGCAGCTCAGAGCATGCGGACCGCGTACGGGGCGATGCCGCCGTAGCGGACCGCGGTTACTCGGACTCGCGAACCCGAGTACGGGGCTTCGACCATCTTGCCGTTGCCGAGGTAGAGGGCCACGTGGTGGATGCGACCGCCGTTCTGCCAGAACAGCATGTCGCCGCGCCGCATCTCCGACAGCGGCACCCGGCGTCCGGACTGGTACTGGTAGCCGCTGTAGTGGTCGAGGTCGATACCGACACCGGCGAAGGCGTAGATCATCAGGCCCGAGCAGTCGAACCCGACCTTGGCGTAGTCGCCGAAGGCGTCGGCCACTCCCCCGTCCCGGATCCCGCGGGAGGGTCCGCGCGAGGTCCCGCCACCCCAGGCGTACTGCACGCCCAACTGGGACAGCGCCCGCCCGATGACCACCTCGACCGATCGGCCGCCCGGCTGCGGGCCCACCGCCCCGGCGTTCGCGGCCTGCACCGCCGCCTGTGCCGCGGCCTCCTCCTGCTGCTTCGCCGCCTGCCAGCTCTCGTACCGGCCGCGCTGCGCTTCCAACCCGGCCACCCGCGAACGCGCCTGCGCGAGCTGAGCTTCGACACCGGCCTTGTCGGCCTCCAGCCGACGAGCTTGCTCGGTCTGGCTGGCCTGCGCCGTGATGGCCGCCTGCTCCGCGGCCTCCGCCGCGCTTCGCGCCTGGTCGGCGGCCCGGCGCTTGGCTTCGGCGTCCTGCAGCGCCGCTCGGGCCAGCGAATCCTTGTTGGCCTTCTCGACCCGCGCGCGTTCGAGGTCGTCGAGCACGTCGAGCTGGGATTTGCTGATCACGTCCAGGAACACCGCGCGGTCCAGCACGTCCTGCGGGTTCTTCGCACCGAAGTACGCGGTGACCGAGCCGACCAGGCTGCCCTGCCGGTAGCTGCTGGCCGCGAACTCGTCGAGCCGGTTGCGCTGCTGTTCGATCTGCTGGGCCGCGCCGTCGGCCTCGGCACCGGCCGCGTCGGCGGCCTGGCGGGCCTCGTCGTAGGCGTGCTCGGCGCGGCCGAGGTCGACGCGCGCTTTGTTCGCGTCCTCCATCTTGACCTCGACCTGCGTCTGCAGGCCGACCAGCCGGGATTCGGCCTCGCCCAGCCGGTTGGCCAGCTCCCCGACCGCACCTGCCATCTGCTGCGCGGTGGCGTGCCCGATGTTCAGTTCGGCGTCGCTGGGATTGGGCGGCGGGGGCGGCGCGGCCAGACCGGTGCCGGACAGCGCCAGGCCGACGGTGGCGAGCAGCGTGATCGTGGCAGTTCGGCGCATGCCTCGGGATCGCGACACGACCGTCACCTCCAGCTGGTACGCCCGATCGGCGGTCGTACGTTGGGCCGAATGGAGTTGCACGACGGTCCAACTTTGCCACTGCCGTCCCGAGCGCACCACTGGACACGATGGCGACATGAGCAGGCATCAACCACTTGAGTCACAAGAGTGCGCAGCCGATCCCCGAAGACGGAATGCGGATCAGCTCCAGGTGCTGGGGTCTCCCCAGGTGCGCAGCGGGTCCGGCGAGTCGACCACCGGGACCGCGACCAGCTCCGGCAGCACCTCGACCAGCGGTTCGCGCAGCACCGCGGCCGCCACGTGGTCGTAAGGCGTCGGCTCGGCGTTGCAGATGATCAGATCCGCGCCGGCCTTGGCGGCCAGCTCCGCGAACGCCGCCGCCGGGTGCACCGTCAGCGAGGTGCCAGCCGCGACGAACAGATCGCAGTCCAGCGCCGCGCGCTGGGCACTGCGCAGCACGTCGGCGTCCAGCGACTGTCCGAAGGAGACGGTGGCCGACTTCAGGATGCCGCCGCAGGAGCGGCAGGGCGGGTCCGGCTCACCGGCGGCCACGCGCTCCAGCGCCGCGCTCATCGGGCCGGTCGCACCGCAGTCCAAGCACACCGTGCGGAACATCGTGCCGTGCAGCTCAAGCACCCGGTCCGGGGCCAGACCGGCGCGCTGGTGCAACTCGTCGATGTTCTGGGTCAGCAGCGCACCCAACCGCCCGGAGCGGTCCAGGTCGACGAAGGCGCGGTGCGCCGCATTGGGTTCGGCTTGCCAGGCCGGGTGTTCGGCGCGGTTGCGCCACGCCTGCACGCGCACCTGCGGATCGGCGACGTAGCTGTCGATGTCGCTGAGCCGCTGGGCAGCCGGGTTCTTCGTCCACACCCCGTTGGGGCCGCGGAAGTCCGGAATGCCGGAGGCGGTGGACACCCCGGCGCCGGTGAGCGCGGTGATCCGGCGCGCGCTGCCGAACAGTTCGCGGGCGCGGCGCCACTCCGCACCATCCCGGCCACCCATGCCTCGCGTCACGACTCCACCGTGCCACGAACGCCCTGGCTGGTGTGGCTTTGGGCACGGTCTCGGTGCTCACACCGCCAGGAACAGGGCATGTGAAGGCTGCTTTGCATCGTGGTAACGCTCGGCGAGCGCCTGTGAAACTTCCGGTTCCTACCTTCGCAGCAACCGACGAGAGGAGCCGAGTTGACCACGAGGGCCTTGGCCAGCAGAGGCCATTGGATCGAGGGTTGGGATCCCGAGAACGAGGAGTTCTGGGAGTCCACCGGCAAGCACGTGGCGCGGCGGAACCTGCTCTTCTCAATCCTGTCGGAGCACATCGGTTTCTCCATCTGGAGCATCTGGTCGGTGCTGGTGCTGTTCATGTCCCCCAGCATCGGCCTGCCGTTCACCGCGGCCGAGAAATTCCTGCTGGTGATCACCCCGAACCTGGTGGGGGCCGTGCTGCGGCTGCCCTACGCCGCCGCGGTGACCCGCTTCGGCGGCCGCAACTGGACCATCTTCAGCTCGGCGATCCTGCTGGTCCCGACCGTGTTGGCGTTCTTCGTCGTGCAGCAGCCCGGCACACCGTTGTGGGTTTTCATGCTGATCGGTGCGGCGGCCGGGGTCGGCGGCGGCAACTTCGCCTCGTCGATGACGAACATCACGACGTTCTTCCCGCAGCGCCGCCAGGGGTGGGCGCTGGGGCTCAACGCCGGTGGCGGCAACATCGGGGTGGCGGCGATCCAGATCGTCGGCCTGCTGGTGATCGCCTTCGCGGGCAACACCCACCCGTCCTACGTGGCGGCCATCTACCTTCCGCTGATCGCGCTGGCCACCCTGTGCGCGGCCATGTTCATGGACAACGTGGACGCGGTGCGGGCCAGGCCGGGCGCGCTGCGCGAAGCGGCCGCGAGCAAGCACACCTGGTGGATCTCCTTCCTCTACATCGGCACGTTCGGCTCGTTCATCGGTTACAGCTTCGCCTTCGGCCTGGTGTTGCAGACCGAGTTCGACTTCACCCCGCTGCAGGCCGCGAGCTGGACGTTCCTCGGCCCGCTGATGGGCTCGATCTCGCGTCCGTTCGGCGGCTGGCTCTCCGACCGCCTGGGCGGCGCGCGGGTCACCCTCTGGACCTTCGTCGGCATGGCGGCGGGCACCGCGGCGCTGCTGTTCGCCTCGTCGCAGGGTTCCTTCGGGCTCTACGTCGCGGCGTTCATCGTGCTGTTCGTGCTGACCGGCGTCGGCAACGGCTCGACCTACAAGATGATCCCGGCGATCTTCGCCAAGGAAGCCGAGGACGACGTGACCGACGGCGGCGAAGCCATCGCGGCCTTCGCGCGGGCGCGGCGGCTGTCGGGCGCGGTGATCGGCATCGCCGGGGCGATCGGCGCGCTCGGCGGGGTGGGCATCAACCTCGCCTTCCGCTCCTCCTACAGCAGCGCAGCCGCCAGCGGTGACGCCGCCCTGACTTCGTTCCTCGTGTACTACGTCCTCTGCGTGCTCGTCACGTGGTTGGTCTACCTGCGCGGAGTGCTCAGGAGCGGCGCGGCGCAGTCGGTCCCGGCCCAGGCACCGTCGTCGAAGGCGGAGGCCAGTCGTGCCTGACGGGCGGACCGTGGCCACGCACTGCCCCTACTGCGCTTTGCAGTGCGGCACCCAGCTGACGCGGGAGCGGCGCGGGGTGTCGGTGCGGCCGACGGACTTCCCGGTCAACCGAGGCGGGTTGTGCCAGAAGGGCTGGACCGCGCCCGCGGTGCTGGACGTCGCCGACCGGATCCGGCACCCGCTGGTGCGCCGCGACGGTCGGCTCACCCCGGTGGACTGGGACACCGCGCTGGACACCGTCGCCACCGGTATCGACCGGATCCGACGCGAGCACGGCCCGGACGCGGTCGGGGTGTTCGGCGGTGGTGGGTTGACCAACGAAAAGGCTTACCTGCTCGGCAAATTCGCCCGGCTGGCGCTGAGCACCAGCCAGATCGACTACAACGGCCGGTTCTGCATGTCCTCGGCGGCGGCGGCCGGAACCGCCGCCTTCGGAGTGGACCGGGGGCTGCCGTTCCCGGTCACCGATCTCGGCGGTGCCGATGTGGTGCTGCTGGCCGGGGCGAACCCGGCCGAGACGATGCCGCCGCTGATGCAGCACCTGCGCGCCGCGCAGCTGGTGGTCATCGACCCGCGCCGCACGGCGACCGCTGAACAGGGCGCGCTGCACCTGCAACCCGCGCCCGGTACCGATCTGGCGCTGGCGCTCGGGCTGCTGCACATCGCGGTGGTCGACGGCTGGACCGACACCGACTACATCCGGACCCGCACCACCGGTTTCGACGCCGCTTGGCAGCGCGCGATGACCTGGTGGCCGGAGCGCGTCGAGCGCGTCACCGGGGTGCCGGTGACCGCGCAGCGGCAGGCGGTGCGGATGCTCGCCGAGGCCGACAGTGCCTACCTGCTCACCGGGCGCGGCGCCGAGCAGCACAGCAAGGGCGTCGACACCGTGTCCGGGTTCATCAACCTCGCCCTCGCGCTCGGTCTGCCCGGCCGCCCCGGTCGCGGCTACGGCTGCCTGACCGGGCAGGGCAACGGGCAGGGCGGCCGCGAGCACGGCCAGAAGGCCGACCAGCTGCCCGGCTACCGGATGATCACCGATCCGGCCGCGCGTGCGCACGTCGCCGAAACCTGGGGCGTGCTGCCCGACGTGCTGCCCGGTCCGGGCCGCAGCGCCTACGAACTGCTCGACGCGCTGGGCACCGCCGAAGGTCCCCGCGCACTCCTGGTCTTCGGTTCGAACCCGGCGGTTTCCGCGCCCAACGCCGACCACGTCGTGGACCGTCTGTCCACTTTGGAAATGCTGGTGGTCGCCGACTTCGTGCCCTCGGAAACCGCGCAGCTGGCGGACGTGGTGCTGCCGGTGACGCAGTGGGCCGAGGAAGACGGCACCATGACCAACCTCGAAGGTCGCATCCTGCGGCGTCGTCGATTGCTGGTGCCGCCCGGTCATGCCCGCAGCGATCTCGAAGTGCTGCACGGGCTCGCGGTCCGGCTCGGCGAGCCCGGCCACCGCTACCCCACCGCGCCGCGCGAGGTCTTCGAGGAACTGCGCCGCGCATCGGCCGGTGGCAAGGCCGACTACGCCGGGATCAGCTACGAGCGGCTGGATGCCGGTGAGGCCCTGCACTGGCCTTGCCCGGATCCGGCGCATCCGGGCACACCGCGGCTGTTCCTGGACGGTTTCGCGCATCCCGACGGGCTCGCCCGGTTCGCCGTCGTCGAACACCGCGACCCGGCCGAAACACCGCACGGGACGTTCCCGCTGACCGCCACCACCGGCCGGGTGCTCGCCCAGTACCAGTCCGGTGCGCAGACCCGCCGGGTGGCCGAGCTCAACGAGGCCGTCCCCGAAGCCTTCGTCGAGATCCACCCGGACACCGCCGACCGCGCCGGGCTCGCCGACGGAACCCTGGCCAAGGTCACCTCGCCGCGCGGCAGCGCGCTGGCGCGGGTGCGGGTGGTCGCCACGATGCGCACCGACACGGTGTTCCTGCCCTTCCACTTCCCCGGCGCGGCGCGGGCCAACCTGCTCACCAATGACGCGCTGGACCCCCGCAGCCGGATGCCGGAGTTCAAGGTCAGCGCGGTCCGGATCGAACCCGCACGGGAGGCCGTATGAGCAGCCCGATGACGCGGATCGTGGTCGTCGGCAACGGGCCCGCCGGGCACCGTCTCGTCGAGCGGCTGCGCGCGCACCAGCACACCGGCCCGATCACGGTGCTGGGGCGCGAAGAACATGCCGCCTACAACCGGGTTCTGCTCTCCGCCGTGCTGGACCGGACGCTCAGTCCCGACACGATCACACTGCCCACTGTGGACGCCCACGTGCGGTTGCGGGTCACCGCGACCGGCATCGACCGCACCGGACGCGTCGTGCACACCGACACCGGCGAGGAGCTCCCGTACGACGTCCTCGTGCTGGCCACCGGTTCGCGGCCGAAGATGCCCGAGGTTCCCGGTTTGCGCGCCGGACACCTCCAACCGTTGCGCACGCTCGCCGACTGCGCGCGGATCGACGACGTCGCAGGTCCGATCGCGGTGCTGGGCGGTGGGATCCTCGGCGTCGAGGCCGCTCGGGCGCTGCTCGCGCGTGGTCACGACGTGGCACTGGTGCACCCGAACCCGCATCTGATGGATCGGCAGCTCGACGACACCGGTGGGCGGTTGTTGGCCGAGCGGCTGGGCAAGCTCGGCGTGGAACTCCATCTGGGGCGCGAGGCGATCGCCTACCGGCCCGGTCGCCTGGTCCTGGACAGCGGCGAGGTGGTGCCCGCGAACCTGGTCGTGGCGTGCATCGGGGTGACTGCTGAAACGGGCTTGGCGGTGCGGGCTGGGTTGCCGGTGCGGCGCGGCATCGTGGTCGACGACCAGCTGCGCACCAGCGATCCGCGCATCCACGCCATCGGCGACTGCGCCGAGCACAACGGCGACACGCCCGGCCTGATCGCCGCGGCGTGGGAGCAGGCCGACACGCTCGCCGCGCTGCTCACCGACGGCGACGCGCGCTACCACGGCACCCCGACCGTCACCCGGCTCAAGGCCCGCGGCATCGACCTCGCCTCGATCGGCTCGGTCGAGGGCCTGGGCAGCGCCGAAGCCGAGGTCGTGACGCTGTCCGACCCGGCCCGAGGCCGCTACGCGAAGCTGGCGCTGCGGGCGGAGCGGATCACCGGCGCCGTGCTGTTCGGCTTCCCAGAAGCGATCGCCTCGGTCAGCCAGCTGCACGACCGCGACCTCCCGGTGCCCGCCGACCGGCTGGCGCTGCTGCTGGGCACCCCGGCCGCAACGCCCAGCGCACCCGTCGAGCTGCCCGACGACGCGGTGATCTGCCGCTGCAACAACGTCACCAAGAAGTCCCTGACCGCCGCCTGGCACGGCGGTGCCCGCTCGGTGCCCGAGTTGGCCAGGACAACGCGGGCGACCACCGGCTGCGGCGGCTGCGTCGACGACGTCGGCCGCCTCTGCGACGCACTGGCCAACCGCATCGAACACCAGAAGGAGGGCGCGGCATGACCCGCACGCTTGTCGTCGTCGGCCACGGCATGGTCGGACATCGGCTCGTCGAAACGCTCCGGGAGCGCGACGCGACCGACGCCTGGCAGATCGTCGTCCTCGCCGAGGAGCCCCGCCCCGCCTACGACCGGGTCGCGCTGTCGTCCTACCTGGACGGCAAGAGCGCCGCGGACCTCAGCCTGACCAGCCACGAACTCCTCGACGATCCGATGGTCGAGCTGCGGTTGAACACCGCCGTCACCGCCATCGACCCGACGGCCCGCCGGGTGTCCACATCGGACGGTTTGGACGTGGCCTACGACGCGCTGGTGCTGGCCACCGGTTCGCGGCCGTTCGTGCCGCCGGTGCCCGGTCACGATCTCGACGGCTGCTTCGTCTACCGCACCATCGAGGACCTCGACGCGATCCGCGCGGCGGCCGTCGAAGGCAGACCCGGCGTCGTCATCGGCGGGGGGCTGCTCGGCCTGGAAGCCGCCAACGCCCTGCGGCTGCTGGGCATGCGCGCACACGTCGTGGAGATGGCGCCGCGGCTGATGCCGTTGCAGATCGACGAAGGCGGCGGCCAAGTACTCAGCCGGTTGGTAGGCGACCTCGGCTTGACGATCCATTGCGGCGCGGCGACGAAATCCGTCGACGGCGACGAGCACGTCCGCAGCATCACGCTGGCCGACGGCACGGTGATCGACACCGACGTGGTGGTGTTCTCCGCCGGGGTCCGGCCGCGTGACGAACTGGCCGAACTCGCCGGGCTGCGGCGCGCGGAACGTGGCGGGTTCCTCGTCGACGACAACTGCCGCACCAGCGCGGAAAACATCTGGGCCATCGGCGAATGCGCCGCCGTGCAGGGCCGCTGCTACGGCCTGGTCGCGCCCGGCTACAGCATGGCCGAGGGCGTCGCCGAGCAGCTGCTCGAGATCAGCGACGGCACCTTCCCCGGCGCGGATCTGTCCACCAAGCTCAAACTGCTCGGGGTCGACGTCGCCAGCTTCGGCGACGCGCACGGCCAGACCGAAGGCGCCTTGGAAGTCGTCTACGCCAACAACGCCGCAGGCACCTACGCCAAGCTCGTGCTCAGCGACGACGCGCGGGTGCTGCTCGGTGGTGTGCTGGTCGGCGACGCCAGCGCCTACGCGGTGCTGCGACCCCTGATCGGTCGTGAACTGCCCGCCCCGCCGGAACAACTGCTGCTGCCCGCCGGTTCCGGAGTGGACTCCGGCGCGCTGCCCGCGGACGCCGCGGTGTGCTCCTGCAACAACGTGTCCAAAGGGGACATCACCGCGGCGATCAACGAGCAGGGGCTCACCGACGTGCCCGGTATCAAGGGCTGCACCAAGGCGGGCACCAGCTGCGGTTCGTGCGTTCCGATGCTGAAGAACCTGCTCGCCGAGTGCGGCGTGCGCACCTCCAAGGCGCTGTGCGAGCACTTCCCGCAGTCCCGCAGCGAGCTGTTCGAGATCATCCGGGCGACCGGGGTCGGCTCGTTCTCCGAGCTGATCGGCAAGCACGGCAGCGGGCGCGGCTGCGACATCTGCAAGCCCGCGGTCGCCTCCATCCTGGCCAGCCTTGGCAGCGGGCACATCCTCGACGGCGAGCAAGCCGGGTTGCAGGACACCAACGACCGCTTCCTGGCCAACATGCAGCGCAACGGCACGTACTCGGTGGTGCCGCGGGTACCCGGCGGCGAGATCACCCCGGAGAAGCTGATCGCGCTGGGCGAGGTGGCCAAGGAGTTCGGCCTCTACACCAAGATCACCGGAGGGCAGCGCATCGACCTGTTCGGGGCGCGGGTGGAACAGCTGCCGCTGATCTGGCAGCGGCTGGTCGACGCCGGGTTCGAATCCGGCCACGCCTACGGCAAGGCGCTGCGCACGGTGAAGTCCTGCGTCGGCAACGACTGGTGCCGCTACGGCGTGCAGGACTCGGTGAGCATGGCCATCCGGCTGGAACTGCGCTACCGGGGCCTGCGCGCGCCGCACAAGGTCAAGGCCGGGGTGTCCGGCTGCGCGAGGGAGTGCGCCGAAGCACGCGGCAAGGACTTCGGCGTGATCGCCACCGACAAGGGCTGGAACCTCTACGTCGGCGGCAACGGCGGATTCACCCCGCGCCACGCCGAACTGCTGGCCGCCGATCTCGACGACGACCAGCTGATCCGGCTCGTCGACCGGTTCCTGATGTTCTACGTGCGCACCGCCGACCGGCTGCAGCGCACCGCGGCGTGGCTGGAAGCGATGGACGGCGGGTTGGACCACTTGCGCGAGGTGATCGTCGAGGACTCCCTCGGCATCGCCGCCGAGCTGGAAGCGGCGATGCAGCGCCACGTCGACGGTTACACCGACGAGTGGGCCGGGGTGCTGGCCGACCCCGGCAAGCTCGCCCGCTTCGTGTCCTTCGTCAACGCCCCCGACGCGCCGGATCCGACCATCCGCTTCGTCCAGGAACGCGGTCAGATCCGGCCGGGCCCGGTGGTGCTGCCGATGCCCGTCGTCGCCAACCAGGAGGTGCGCACGTGAACTGGCAACAGATCTGCGGGATAGACCTGCTGCCGCGCGAGTACGGAGTTCCGGTGCTGGTCCAGGACCACCCGGTGGCGCTGTTCCGCACCCACGACGACCAGCTGTTCGCGGTCGGCAACGTGGATCCGTTCTGCGGGGCCGGGGTGATCAGCCGAGGCATCGTCGGCGACCGCAGCGGGGAACCCACGGTCGCCTCGCCGATGCTCAAGCAGGTGTTCTCGCTGCGCACCGGGCAATGCCTGGACGATCCGAACGCACGGTTGCCGGTCTACCCGGTGCGCCGCCGTGCCGACGTGGTGGAGGTCGCCGTCCCTTGACCGATGAACTCGCTGGTTACACCGTCGCGGTGACCGCAGCGCGACGGGCCGACGAGCTCGGTTCCCTGCTGGAGCGCCGTGGCGCGCGGGTCGTGCACGGCCCGGCGCTGCGGATCCTGCCGCTGGCCGACGACACCGAGCTGCGCCGGGCGAGCCAGGAATGCCTCGCGGATCCACCGGATGCGGTGGTGGCGACCACCGGCATCGGCTTTCGCGGCTGGATCGAGGCCGCCGACGGCTGGGGCATCGGCGCCGAACTGCTCGACGCGCTGCGCCCCGCGCAACTGCTGGCGCGGGGACCGAAGGCACGCGGCGCGGTGCGGGCCGCCGGTCTGCCCGATCCGTGGTCGCCCGCGTCGGAATCCTCCGCGGAACTGCTGGAGCACCTGCTCGACCAGCCGTTGGACGGGGTGCGGATCGCGGTGCAGCTGCACGGCCAACCGCTGCCCGACTTCGTCGAGGCGCTGCACTGCGCGGGCGCGAAGGTCATCGAGGTCCCGGTCTACCGCTGGACCGCACCCGCCGACATCACCGCGCTGGAGAACCTGTTGGCCGCCGTGTGCGCGCAGGAGGTCGACGCGGTGACGTTCACCAGCGCGCCCGCTGCGGCCAGCCTGCTGTCGCTGGCCGCCGAGCGGCGCTGCCAGGAAGAACTCCTCGACGCGTTGCGCGGCCCGGTGTTGGCCGCCTGCGTCGGGCCGGTGACGCACGCGCCGCTGGCCGACCACGGAGTGCCCGCGGTCATCCCGCAGCGGTTCCGCATCGGCGCACTGGTGCGCGCGCTGTGCGACACGCTGCCGGGTCGCGCTCCGACACTGCCGGTGGGCGGCCGGGAACTCCAGGTCCGCGGGCATGCCGCGGTCGTCGACGGTGTGGTGAAGCCGCTTTCGCCGCAAGGCAAAACGCTGCTGCGGGCGCTCGCCGAGCGGCCTGGGCGGGTGGTGTCGCGGCGCAGTCTGGCCGATGCGCTGAACTGCGCGGGCAGCCCGTCCGACGAGCACGCCGTGGAGCAGGCCGTCGCCCGGTTGCGCGCCGCGCTGGGCGCACCCGAGCTGGTGCAGACCGTGATCAAGCGCGGATACCGACTTCCGCTGGAACCGATGAGGGACGCCCCGCGATGCGCCGATCCGCAACCCTGACTCCGCTGCTGCTGGTCGCCCACGGCACCCGAGATCCTGCCGGGCCACGGGTGATCGAACGAATCGCCGACGCGACTGCCGCCCGGCTGCGGGTGCCGGTGCACATCGCGTACGTGGACGTCATCGGCCCGACCGTCGAGGACGCCCTGCGCGAGATCGACGGGCCGTTGGTCGCCCTGCCCGCGTTCCTGGCCGCTGGTTACCACGTGCGTACCGATCTGCCCGAGCAGATCGCGGCCAGCGGACGCGACGACGTGGCGGTGTGCGCCCCGCTGGGTCCGGCCCCGGAGATCACCGAGGCGATGCTGCGGCGGTTGATCGCCGCCGGGTGGCAGCCCGGCGACCGGGTCGTGTTCGCCGCGGCGGGCTCATCCGACGCGCGCGCACTGGCCGACGTGCGCACCGCGGCACGGCTGCTGGGTCGCCGCTGCGGGCAATGGCTGAATCCGAGCTACGTCACCACCGCCGCGCCAGCGACCGCCGACGTCTGCGGGCCTGGCGACTACCTCGCGCCCTACCTGCTGGCACCGGGCTTGTTCCACCGGCGGCTCGCGGAGCTGCCGGTGCGCGGGGTCGCCGAGCCGATCGGCGCGCATCCGAGCGTGATCGAGCTGATCGGCCGCCGCTATCGGCTGGTTGTGCGCGACCACGTTTCCGCCGCCTGACATCGGGTACCCCGGTTGGATCACCGGCAGGTGGCCGCCGGGTGCGGCCGGTGGAGGGAAGGAAGCGTTGGAGATGGCTACCGCGACGAGCGCAGCACAACAGACTTCGCACCGGACCCAGCAGAGCCGGTCGACGAGCGCGGCGAGCCCCACCCGCGCGAAGCAGCAAGCCCCCGCGAGCATGGCGATTCCGCTACCGCGCGTTACGGCGCAGATGCACACGTACCAGATCCCGTTGCCGAACCGCGCGAACATCACCTCTGCGGCTGAGACGGTGCGCGACCAGTTGCCCTCCCGCGACCAGGCGCTGTTCTACGGCGGGCTGGCCGCTGGTGTCGCCTTCAGCCTGATCGAATGGCCGGTGGCGCTGGCGATCGGAGTCGGCAACGCGCTGGTCCAACGCTCCGTCCAACAGCGAGGGTCCAAGAAGCGCTGACCGGGATGCCGCTGGGCTGGTTGCTGGCGAAGGCCGCCGAGGTCGCGTCCCCGATCCGGCACGCGATGCGGACGGTGGCCGCGGCACCGGCCGGTCGACGGGTGTGGGTCGGGCGGCGGCGCAGCCACCTGGAGGTGCGCGGCATGCACCGGCCGGGCACCGAGGCCGCGGCGCGCGATCTCGAACAACGGTTGCTGGCCGTCGACGGGGTGCGCAGCGCCGAGGTCAACGGCGTGCTTGGGCGGGTGATCATCGGTCACGATCCGGCTGAGCTCGGCGTCGCGGCGCTGGCCCGCGTGATCGCCGAGGTGGAGGCCGAGTACGGACTCGCCGATGCCGAGACGGCACCGGCGAGCGCGACGCATCCGGGCAATCCCGACGCGCTGCTGCGCGATGTGGGGGCGTTGGCCGTGAGCCTGTTCGGGCTCGGCTACGCGACGGTCGGCGCGCTGCTGCCGGTGCGCGGGGTGTCGCCACTGGTTCCGGCCGTGGTGTCCCTTGTGGACTCGGTGCCGTGGCTGCGAACCGAGTTGACCAGCAAGCTCGGGCGCGCCGCGACCGACACCACGCTGGGCCTCGGCGGAGCGGTCTCGCAAAGCCTGACTGGCAATCCGGTGGCCGTGCTGGCCGATCTGAGCAGCCGGTTCTGCGCCTCGCGCGAGGCGATCGCCCGCCACCAGGCGTGGCTGCGGTGGGAGGAAGCGGCCACGCACCGCTGTGATCCGGTGCCCACCGAGCCCCGCCCGTGCCCGTTGCCCCACGGCCCGGTCGAACGGGTCGCGAACACCTCCGGCGGCCTCGCCCTGGCCGGATACGCGACCGTGCTGGCGGCCACCCGGAATCCGCAACGCGCGCTCGCGACCTTGCTGGCCGGGGTGCCGCGCCCGGCGAAGGCGGGCCGGGAGGGCTTCGCCGCGCAACTGACCACCGCGCTGTCGGCGCGGGGCGGGCTCGTACTGGGCCCGGACGCGATGCGGCGGCTGGACCGGGTCGACACCGTCGTGTTCGACGCACCGGTGCTGCTCACCGGCCGCCGCGTGCTCGATTCGGTGGTGCCGCTGGACGGATCCGATCCGGCGAGGCTGTTCGCCCACGCCAGTGAACTGGTCGATCTCCGCGATCCCGCGCAGCCGCGCACCCGCGGTGCGTGGTCGATCGGACCGCCGGGGGAAAGCACGCGCCGACTGGTCGGTGCGGAAGTCCAGCGGGGTGCGACGGTGCTCATGCTCAGCTACCAGGCGAACCCGGTGGCATTGGTCACGGTCGTCGACGAGCTCGAACCGCTGGCGGAGGCCCTGATCGAGGCGGCGAGCACGGCCGGGACCGTCGCGGTCGGCGGAGTCGGCAAGCACCTGGAGGACCGGCTGCCGGTGGACAAGGTCATCCCGGGCGGAAACCGCCTCGCCCAGTCCGTCCGGCGGCTGCAAGAGGATGGCGCAGTGGTGGCCGTGGTGTCCAAGAGCGCACACGCTGCTCTGATCGCGGCGGACGTCGGAGTCGGTCTGTCCGAACAGGACATCGATCCGTGGGGCGCAGACCTGTTGTGCCCCAACGCTGATCTGGTCCACCTGCTGCTGGCGGCGGTGGGCAACGCGCGCATCGCCAGCCGTCACGCCGTCCTGCTGTCGGTCGCCGGGTCGTGCCTCGGCGCGGTGTTCGCGGCGCTCGGCCCGACTCGCGCCGCACCGCTGCGGGCCTCGCTGCCGGTGCACACCGCGACGGTGTCCGCGCTGATCGCTGGCACTTGGGCGGCGATGCGGGCCGCCAACCGCGCTCCGCCGGTGCCCCAGGAACGCACTCCCTGGCACGCCATGGCCCCGTCCGCCGTACTCGCCGCGTTCGGCAGCACCGAGCGCGGCCCGAGCATGCCGGTGGCCAGGCAGCGACCGCACGACGCCGGGCGGGCGCCGCTGAGCGTGGCCGGTGCGACGCTGGAAGGCCTGGTCAACCCGATCACACCGGTGCTCGGGGCCGGTGCGGTCGTGTCCGCGGGTTTGGGATCGGTGCTCGACGCGGTGCTGATCGGCGGTGTGCTGGTGGCCAGCGCGCTCGTCGACGGTGTGCAGCGGGTGGCCACCGACCGGGAGCTGCGGCGCCTGCTGGACGCCGGACAGCTGCCCGCCCGGCGGCGTCGCGACGGCACCACAGAAGTGGTGCCCGCCGACCGCTTGGTGCCCGGCGACGTCATCGAAGTCCGTTCCGGGGACGGGATTCCGGCCGACTGCCGAGTGCTGGAGGTCGACGGCCTGGAGGTGGACGAATCCGGCCTGACCGGCGAATCCCAGCCGATCGCGAAAGAAATCACCGCTACGACGGCACCGATGGTCGGCGACCGGACCTGCATGCTGTACCAGGGAACCTGCGTGGCGAGCGGTTCCGGCACCGCCATCGTGGTGGCCACCGGGGCGCAAACCGAGCTCGGCCGCACCACGCAGAGCACGACGGCCCCCAGTGCGACCGGCGGTGTCGAGGCGCGGTTGAGCGAGCTGACCAAGCAGGTGCTCCCGCTGTCCGTCGGTGCCGGAGGTGTGCTGATGGTGGTCGACCTGCTGCGGGGGCTGCCATTCGGGCAGACCGTGGCCCGCTCGGTCGGCCTGGCGGTCGCGGCCGTTCCGGAGGGCCTGCCGTTCGTCGCGACACTGGCCGAACTTGCCGCCGCGCGGCGGCTTTCGCAGCGCGGTGTGCTGGTGCGCGCCCCGGCGACCATCGAAGCGCTGGGCCGCGTGGACGCGCTGTGCTTCGACAAGACCGGCACCCTGACCCAGGGCCGGATCATCCTGCGGCAGGTCTCCGACGGCACGGTCGCGCAGTCCACTTCGGAGCTCGATACCGCCCATCGGGAGATCGTCGCCGCCGCGCTGCGCGCCAGCCCCCGCCCCGACGGCCAACCGCTGCCACATCCCACCGACCAGGCCGTGCTCGACGGTGCCACCGCGCTGGACGTCGGTCCGGCCCCGGCCGCACTCGCCGAACTGCCCTTCGAGCCGTCGCGGGGCTTCCACGCGGCGCACACCGCCGGGCTGCTTTCGGTCAAAGGCGCACCCGAGGTCGTCCTCGATCGCTGCGCGTTCCCGCATCCGGAAACCCGTGCCGAGCTGGACGCGGAGATCGAACGGCTGGCGCTGCGCGGCTACCGGCTGCTCGCGGTGGCTGAGCGACCGGCACCACCCGGCTTCGCGCTCATCGAGTCCGATGTGGACGATCTGGAGTTCGTCGGGCTGCTCGGCCTGGCCGACCCGGTGCACCCCACTGCCGCCGACGCGGTCGCCCGGCTGCGCCGCTCCGGCGTGGACGCCATCATGATCACCGGTGACCACCCCAGCACCGCCGAGGCCATCGCCGCCGAGCTGGACATGCTCGGCGACAAGCGGGTGCTCACCGGTGCCGAACTGGACGCGCTCGACGACGAGCAGCTGGCCGGTGAGCTGCCGAAGGTCTCGGTGTTCGCGCGGGTCAGCCCGGCGCAGAAGGCGCGCATCGTGCAACAGCTGCGGGCCGGTGGCCGGGTGGTCGCGATGACCGGCGACGGCGCCAACGACGTGCCCGCGATCGGCTTGGCGCACGTCGGCATCGCCTTCGGCTCCCGCGCCACACCTGCCGCGCGGGAAGCAGCCGACCTGGTCGTCTCCGACGACCGGATCGAAACCCTCACCGACGGCGTGGTGGAAGGCCGCGGCATGTGGATGTCGGTGCGCGACGCGCTGTCGATCCTGCTGGGCGGCAACCTCGGCGAGATCGGCTACGCACTGGGCACCGGCCTGCTCAGCCCCGCCGCCGGGCTCAACGCGCGGCAGCTGCTGATGGTCAACCTGCTCACCGACGTGCTTCCGGCCATCGCGATCGCGGTGCGCCCGCCGCCGCACGCGACACCGGAGAAGCTGCTCGCAGAGGGGCCGGAAGCCTCGCTGGGCGCGGCGCTGGCGCGCGACGTCTATGTCCGCGCGACCGCCACCGCTGGCGCCGCCGGGTTGGCCTGGATGCTGGCCCGGCCGCTGTCCACTGCGGCGCAGGCCCGCACCACCGGGCTGGTCGCGCTGGTGTCCGCCCAGCTGGCGCAGACCGTCGCGGTGCGCGGGCGGACCCCGCTGGTGCTCGTCGCGGGTACCGGCTCGATGCTGATCCTGGCCGCGCTGGTGCAGGTTCCAGGTGTCAGCCAGTTCTTCGGAAGCAGCCCGCTGCTACCGCACCACTGGGGCATCGCGCTGGGCACCGCTGTCGCCGCAGCACTGGTCGTGCTGCTCTGGCCGAACCACTGACCTGCAGTGTTCCGACCCGCTTCACCTTCCGGACACCTGGCGCGCACCGACTCCTAACTGGATCAGCGCACCGTCAGGGCGTACCCGAAGCCACTCGCAGAAAGACCCCGAGATGCCCCAGTTCCTCAGCACTGTCCTGGCCGCCGTGGCCGTCGCCCTGGTGGAGACCCTGGTGGTCCACCTGGTCAGGTCCGCCCTGCGCGTGGCCTGACGCTCGCCCGCACACGAGAAGAGTCCCCGAACCCGATCTATACCCCTGCCAGCTCCGATGCTTGCGTGCGCTCCGGTGCCGCGCGCTGCGCGACGTAGGCACCGGCGAGGATCAGCGCCCCGCCGAGCAACTGCATCGGCCCGAGTTCCTCGGCGAGCAGCAACCAGGCGAGCACCGTGGCCACCACCGGCTCCAGGAACGCGACCGCACCGGCGACCTGCGGCGACAGCTTGCGCACCGCGACGATCCCGGTCAGGTAGGCCAGCACGGTGCTGAGCACGACGATCCAGGCGACCGCCACCAGCGCGGGCCACTGCTGCCCGGCCAACTCGACCTGGCCGACCAGCAGCGTCCAATCCAGCTGCCACGGCTGCGCGAGCAGCGTGACCACCGCGGCGCCGAGCAGCAGCCCGAAGCCCGCCAGGGCGAACGGATTGACCTCCGGTCCGCTGTCGGAGAGCAGGAAGTAGGTGGCCTGGCAGCCCGCCGCGCCCAGCGCGAGCAGCAGTCCGATCGGATCGAAGCTCAGCCCCGCCCACAGCTCCACCACGCAGGCCAGGCCGACGACCGCGATCACCACGCCGATGGCCGCCGAGCGGGCCACCGGCTGGCGGCGGACGAATCGGATCCAGCCCAGCACCAGCACCGGGCCGAGGAATTCGATCAGCAGCGCCACCCCGACCGGCACGGTGGCGATCGCGGCGAAGTAGCACACCTGCACCCCGGCGATGGCGAACAACCCGTACCCGGCGAGCAGCTTCGGCACCCGGCGCACGGCTGGCGCGTGCCGGAAGACGAATGGCAACATCAGCAGCGCGCCCCCGGCCAACCGCAGCCAGGCCACCTGCAACGGGGTGAACCCCGCGGTGATCAGCGGCTTCGCGAACGGTCCGGAACCGCCGAAGCAGAACGCGGAAACGATCGCGAACGCCACCCCGGCCGACTTGGCGTTGTTGGTCAGGTTGCGCACCCGCTAATCGAAACACGCCACCCCGCCGCCCCAGAAGCGGGTTTCGGTACCACCGTCCCAATCCCTGGGATGCCGGAAATTCCGCCGTTTTGCACGAGGTGGCACAGCCGATCGAGAGTTTGCCAACCCTCAGTTGAGGGTAAATACAGGACAAGCGTACTGTTAGCGGTGAAGAGCGCGGGTCCCCGCGCACGCCCCGCTGACGTGCGCGAGACTCGCAATCGTTCCCGAACTTGCGTCCGTCGCGAGATGGAGTTGAACGTGACTGCACCTGCGAGCAAGGACAGCTTCGGCGCCCGCGGCACGCTGAACGTCGGTGACGCCTCTTACGAGGTGTTCCGGCTCAGCGCGGTCGACGGCGCGCAGCGGCTGCCCTACAGCCTCAAGATCCTCCTGGAAAACCTGCTGCGCACCGAGGACGGCGCGAACATCACCGCCGAGCACGTGCGGGCCCTGGCCGACTGGGACGCCAAGGCCGAGCCGTCCACCGAGATCCAGTTCACCCCGGCGCGGGTGATCATGCAGGACTTCACCGGTGTGCCGTGCGTGGTCGACCTGGCCACCATGCGCGAGGCGGTGGCCGAACTCGGTGGCGACACCGCCAAGGTCAACCCGCTGGCACCGGCCGAGCTGGTCATCGACCACTCGGTGATCATCGACGTGTTCGGCAAGCCGGACGCCTTCGAGCGCAACGTCGAATTCGAGTACGGCCGCAACAAGGAGCGCTACCAGTTCCTGCGCTGGGGGCAGGGCGCCTTCGACGAGTTCAAGGTCGTCCCGCCGGGCACCGGCATCGTGCACCAGGTCAACATCGAGCACCTGGCCCGCACCGTCATGGCCCGTGGCGGCCAGGCGTACCCGGACAGCTGCGTGGGCACCGACTCGCACACCACGATGGTCAACGGCCTGGGCGTGCTGGGCTGGGGCGTCGGCGGCATCGAGGCCGAGGCCGCGATGCTCGGCCAACCGGTGTCGATGCTCATCCCGCGAGTGGTCGGCTTCAAGCTCACCGGCGAGATCCCGGCCGGTGCCACCGCCACCGACGTGGTCCTGACGATCACCGAGATGCTGCGCAAGCACGGCGTCGTCGGCAAGTTCGTGGAGTTCTACGGCTCGGGCGTGGCTTCGGTGCCGCTGGCCAACCGCGCCACCATCGGCAACATGAGCCCGGAGTTCGGCTCCACCTGCGCGATCTTCCCGATCGACGAGGAGACCATCCGCTACCTCAAGCTCACCGGTCGCTCCGCCGAGCAGGTCGCCCTCGTCGAGACCTACGCGAAGGAACAAGGACTCTGGCACGATCCGGCCCACGAGCCGGAGTACTCCGAGTACCTCGAACTGGACCTGTCCACTGTGGTCCCGTCGATCGCCGGTCCGAAGCGCCCGCAGGACCGCATCGTGCTGGCCGAGGCCAAGCAGTCGTTCCGCACCGCGCTGACCGACTACGCCAAGGTCGCGGAGACCGCCGACGACGCGGCGCTGGACGAGGCCATCGAGGAGTCCTTCCCGGCCAGCGACTCCCCATCGGTCACCCACCGCGAGTCCGCGCCGCAGATCGCCTCGGCCGCCAACGGCTCCAAGGGCCGGATCTCCAAGCCGGTCAAAATCTCCTCGGATGAACTGGGCGAGTTCGAACTGGACCACGGTGCCGTGGTGATCGCCTCGATCACCTCCTGCACCAACACCTCCAACCCGTCGGTGATGCTGGGCGCCGCGCTGCTGGCCCGCAACGCCGTGGACCGGGGCCTGACCCGCAAGCCGTGGGTGAAGACCTCGATGGCGCCGGGTTCTCAGGTGGTCACCGACTACTACGAGAAGGCCGGGCTGTGGCCGTACCTGGAGAAGCTGGGCTTCCACCTGGTCGGTTACGGCTGCACCACCTGCATCGGCAACTCCGGTCCGCTGCCCGCGGAAATCTCCGCCGCGGTGCAGGACAACGACCTGTCGGCGGTGTCGGTGCTGTCGGGCAACCGGAACTTCGAGGGCCGGATCAACCCCGACGTCAAGATGAACTACCTGGCCTCGCCGCCGCTGGTGATCGCCTACGCGCTCGCGGGCTCGATGGACTTCGACTTCGAGAACGACGCGCTGGGCACCGACCCCGAGGGCAAGCCGGTCTACCTGCGCGACATCTGGCCGTCGCCGCAGGAAGTCCAGACCGTCATCGACTCGGCGATCACCAACGAGATGTTCACCAAGAGCTACGAGGACGTCTTCAAGGGAGACGAGCGGTGGCGGTCGCTGCCCACCCCGGAGGGCGAGACCTTCGAGTGGGACCCGAACTCCACCTACGTGCGCAAGCCCCCGTACTTCGAGGGCATGGCGATGGACCCGGCGCCGGTCACCGACATCTCCGGGGCCCGCGTGCTGGCGCTGCTCGGCGACTCGGTGACCACCGACCACATCTCCCCGGCCGGTGCGATCAAGCCGGACTCGCCCGCGGGCAAGTACCTCACCGAGCACGGCATCGACCGCAAGGACTTCAACTCCTACGGTTCCCGCCGGGGCAACCACGAGGTGATGATCCGGGGCACGTTCGCCAACATCCGGCTGCGCAACCTGCTGTTGGACGACGTGCAGGGCGGCTACACCCGCGACTTCACCCAGGACGGCGGGCCGCAGGCGTTCATCTACGACGCCGCGCAGAACTACGCCGCCCAGGACATCCCGCTGGTGGTGCTCGGCGGCAAGGAGTACGGCTCCGGTTCCTCGCGGGACTGGGCGGCCAAGGGCACCCGGCTGCTCGGGGTGCGCGCCGTCATCGCCGAGTCCTTCGAGCGCATCCACCGCTCGAACCTGATCGGCATGGGCGTCATCCCGTTGCAGTTCCCGGCGGGTTCCTCGGCCGGTTCGCTGGGCCTGGACGGCACCGAGACCTTCGACTTCGCGGGCATCACCAAGCTCAACGACGGTGAGACGCCGCAGACGGTGAAGGTGACCGCGACCAAGTCCGATGGGTCCACTGTGGAGTTCGACGCCACGGTCCGCATCGACACCCCCGGTGAGGCGGACTACTACCGCGACGGCGGCATCCTGCAGTACGTGCTGCGCAAGATGATCCGCTCCTGATCTCCTGCCGAACCGGCAGGTAGCCAACGAACGGGCCGGTGCGCCACAAGCGCACCGGCCCGTTCTCTTCGCGGAACGCGGTCAGTCTTGGAGAGGGCGGCGGCAGACGTAGATCCGGGCCGGGGGGACGTTGCGCCAGACCGTGCGCGAGGTGAGCACCTCGTCGAAGGCCAGGTCCAGGCGGCGGCGGAACTGCCGGGCGCCGGACATGCCGAGCGCGTGCACGTAGGCGAACGTGGTGAACGCGCCGCCCGGTGCCAGCACCGCGCCGACCTGTTGCAGGATGGCCTGCTGCAACTTGGCCGGGAAGATCGACCACGGCAGGCCGCTGATCACCGCGTCCACCCGGTCGATACCGGCCTCGCCCAGCAGTTCCCCGAGTCGCGCCGCATCGCCCTGGATGACTTCCAGCCACGGCAGTTCGGCGCGCAGGTACTCGACCATGCCGGAATCCAGCTCGATCGCCACCTGCCGACCACCAGCGGGCAGCCGCTCGGAGATCGCGCCGCTGAGCGCCCCGGTGCCAGGCCCGAGTTCCACCACCACCGGACGGCCGGAGGTGGGCACCACGGCGGCCATTTCGCGGGCCAGGTTCGGCGAGCTGGGCGCGACCGCGCCGACCAGGTTCGGCTTGCGCACCGCGCGCTCGATGAACGTCCGGTAGTTGGCCAGCACCGATCCGCTGCTCGACCGGGGCAGCACCGGAACGCCTGGCTGTGGACCACGGGACTGTTCGGCTGGAGTCACGGATGCCCTTCCCGATCGGTGGTTCGGCCGTTGTTCGGCTCACCCTATCGGTCCAGCCCCGCGCAGCGACGAACCCATGCGGCAGGTGCCGATCAGCACACCGCCGACCGGCACTGCTCTCTTTCGGGAATAACCGAGTCAGCAAAGGGCCGAATCGGTGTGACGCAACTAATCGGGAAAGCCCCGAGAATTGGATAACGAAAACCGGCGGGCCGACGATCGAATGCGTCGCGGAAAAACCGGTTCGGGGTCCACGGGCTTGTTCCCGGCAGGGCAACAAGCCCGTTCGCGCGTGTCCTCGCTCAGGCGATGCGCTCGGCCGCCGGGCCGATCGGCTCGATCACCTGGTCCGGGGTGCCCGGCTGCCGCCGCTGCGCCCACTTCGTCAACGCTCCCGCCACCGCCAGCAGCACAACCGCCTCAGCCGCCAGGGCCACCCACACCGTTGTCACTTCTTGCCTCCCTTCTGCGAACCTCCCCGTCTTCCGCGCGCGCGAGGCAGGCCCACGCAAAGGGCAAGGCGAACGGAAGAAGGTTTGGGGAACCACTGCTTACGACAACAATCGTAGGGTATTGTTTCGGCGACATTAAAGGCGCCCGGCTGGTGTCTTGCGTCGCACTCGCCCGGCCTATCCGGAAAAGCTCGAAAAGTGGCACAGACCACTGCTGCGGTGGGAAGAATCCGGCTCGGCGGCTGTTCTGCTGGATGTGCGGCACAGCGATGTGGTGGTGATCGGAGCCGGTCAGGCCGGGTTGACCAGCTCTTACCACCTGCGGCGGACCGGCGTCGACCACGTGGTGCTGGACCGGAGTGACGGACCGGGCGGCGCTTGGCGGCATCGCTGGCCGTCGTTGCGGTTGGGTGGCGTGCACGGCATTCATGACCTGCCGGATAGCCCGTTGCGGGAGACCGATGGTGCTCGTCCGGCCGCCGAGGTCGTTTCGGAGTACTTCGAGCGGTACGAGTCCGAGATGCGACTCCCGGTGCTGCGGCCGGTGAAGGTGCACGCGGTCCGCGATGGTGGCGCACGACTGCTGGTCGAGAGCTCGGCCGGAACCTGGGCGGCGCGGGCGGTCATCAACGCCACCGGCACTTGGGAGAATCCGTTCTGGCCGCACTACCCCGGCCAACGGCGCTTCACCGGTCGCCAACTGCACACCGCCGACTACCGCGGGCCCGCGGAGTTCCGGGGGCAGCACGTGATCGTGGTCGGCGGTGGCATCTCGGCGGTGGAACACCTCTTGGAGATCTCTGAAGTCGCCGGGACCACCTGGGTGACCCGGCGGCCACCTCCGTTCACCGATACCCCGGTGGACGGGCGCGCGGCGGTCGCCGAGGTGGAGCGCCGGGTTCGCGCCGGTCTGCCGCCCGGCAGCGTCGTCAGCGCGACCGGACTGCCGAACACCGGCGCGGTGCGCGCGGCATGGGAGCGGGGCGTGCTGACCCGGCTGCCGATGTTCGAGCGGATCACCGCCGACGGCGTCGAATGGGCCGACGGACGCACCCAGCGGGCCGACGTGATCCTGTGGGCCACCGGGTTCCGACCGGCGCTCGCCCACCTGGCGCCGCTGCACCTGCGCGAACCGGGTGGGGGTATCCGCGTGGCGGGTACCCGGGCGGTCGCCGAACCCCGCCTGCACCTCGTCGGATACGGGCCATCCGCCAGCACCATCGGCGCCAATCGTGCTGGTCGCGCCGCTGTCCACGAGATCCACGCACTGCTGCGGGAACCTGAACGCAGCCTTAAGGGGACCTGTCCAGGGACCTAATGCCCTGTGGGCCACCAGTGGCACCGGCCAAGCTGCGCTTGGCGGCTCAACCGCGCCAAGCGGCGCCATCTCCAGGAGAGGGGGAGGTGGCGCCGCTTCTATATCCAGCCGAACCCCACGTCTGGTCGGCTATCGGGCGCAGGTAGAAACCGCCGATGCGCTCGCCGTAGAGCGTGGCTTGTACCACGACACCGGATGAGCAGGCCGTCCGCACCCTCCAGCGGCTACCGCGCGTTACGGTTCACTGATCGGCGACCAGCGAAAGCGCACCCGAGGGGCACACCTGCACCGCTTCCTGAGCCGCCTCGGCGGCTCTTCCGTCCACTTCGGTCACCAGCACCACCACCCGACCGTCGTCCTCGTTCTGGTCGAACAGCGCTGGCTCGGTGAGCACGCACTGGCCCGCTCCGACGCAGCGGTCCAGATCGGCCATGATTCGCATCGTCACTCCTCTCACCAGGTCACGGGCATTTCGTAGATTCCGTAGACGTTGGCGTCGGATTTGAACGGTAGGTCGTCGACCTCGACCGCCAACCGCAGTTCGGGCATCCGCCGGAACAACGTGTCGAAGACGGTTTGCAGCTCCATCCGCGCCAGGTTCTGCCCCAGGCACTGGTGCGGGCCGAAGCCGAAGGCCACGTGGCGCCGGGCGTTGCGGTTGATGTCGAGGTCGTCGGGCCGGTCGAACGCCTCGGGGTCGCGGTTGGCCGCAGTGCCCAGCGCCACCACGCCCTCGCCCGCCTTGATCAGCACACCGCCGATCTCGACGTCCTCCACCGCGGTGCGCGAGGTCGCGGCCTCGACGATGGTGAAGTAGCGCAGCAACTCCTCGACCGCTGGCAAGGTCTTCGCCGGGTCGGCGACGATCTCCGCCAACTGCTCGGGGTTCTCCAGCAGCGCCAGGGTGCCCAGCGAGATCATGTTCGCGGTCGTCTCGTGCCCCGCGATCAGCAGCAGGAACGCCAGGCTGACCAGCGCCTCGTGGTCGACCTCGCCGGATTCGCGCTGCTTGCTGATCTGCCGACCGATCAGGTCGTCGGTGACCTCGCGCTCCTTGTTCGACACCAGCTCGTCCAGATAGGTCCGGATGTCCTCGACCGCCGCCATCCGCTGCTCGGCCGTGGTCGACCTGCGCACCACCAAGCTGGTCCGCTGCTGGAAGAAGTCGTGGTCGGCGTACGGCACGCCGAGCAGTTCGCAGATCACCAGCGACGGCACCGGCAGGGACAGCGCGCGCACCAGGTCGGCCGGGCCGGACTCGGCGAGCATCGCGTCGATGCACTCATCGACGATCTGCTGGACCCGCGGCCGCAGCTCCTCGATCCGCCGCACGGTGAACTCGCCGAGCACGGCGCGGCGGGCCGTGGCGTGCTCGGTGCCGTCCATCCCGATCAACGACGGGGTGAAGTTGCTGACGGCCTGCTGGTTCGGCGTGAACTTGGGGAAGCCGGGGTGGCGCCGGTCGGAGCTCATCCGCGGATCGCCGAGCACCCGGCGGACGTCTTCGTGGCGGGTGACCAGCCAGGCCGTGCCGCCGCCGAGCATCGGCACCTTGGTGATCGGCGCCTCCGCTCGCAACTGGGTGTATTCCGGTGCGGGCTCGAACGGGCAGGTTCGGACCTTGGGATAGGCGGCTGTTGCGTCGACGCCTGCGTCGGACATCGTGACTCCCTGATCACCGAGCGAACAACTGGATGAATCCCTTCCGGTTATATCGAACCGGAAGGATTTCGTCCACCTATAGTCGTTCCGGAACATGCGACAATCCGCCCAACCCAGCCCCACCCTCGACGAGCGAGGACCATGACGACCGACGCCACGCCAAGACTGCGGGCCGACGCCCGCCGCAACCGCGACCGGATCATCTCGGCAGCGCGCACCGTCTTCACCGAGCGCGGTACCGAAGTTCCGATGGAGGAGATCGCCCGCGCCGCCGGGGTCGGGATCGGCACGCTCTACCGGCGCTTCCCGGATCGCGACTCGCTGATCACCGCCATCGGCCGGGACGCGTTCGAGCGGGTGCTCGACGAAGCCCGCACGATCGGCGAGCGCGAGCCCGACCCGTGGCGGGCGCTGACCAGCTTCCTGCTGCGCGCGGCGGATCTGCGCACCGTGGTCCGGTTTTCCATGCTGTCCCAACGGGCCAGGGCGATCCTGGCCGCGGACCCGGCCGTCGCGCAGACCCGCGACGAACTGCTGGAGGTCCTGGACGGACTGGTGCGCGCCGCGCAGCGCAACGGTTCGATCCGGCCGGACGTCAGCAGCGGTGACATCGGGGTGATCCTGTCCATCGTGCTGCAAGGCGTGCACATCGTCCCGGAGGACGTCCGCCGCGACGCCCCGGCCCGGTACCTGACGCTGATGCTCGACGGCCTGCAGGCCAAGCCCGGAACACCACTGCCGGGCCGGCCGGTCACCAACGACGACCTGGCGACCGTGCACCGCGTCGTGGAGAACTGAGCACCCCGGCAACCAGTGGGTGCGGCCGTTTCGAGCCCGCTCAGCGCGCCATGTCATCGGCTTCGAACATGCCGAAGATGTTGCCCTCGGTGTCGCGGCAGTAGGCCACCCAGCCCATGCCGGTCAACGCCGTCTTCGGCATCGCCACCCGGCCGCCCGCCGACTCCACGATCGACAGCATCGCCTCGACGTCGGCCACCTCGACGGTCGTGGCGAATGCCGCGATCGGCGTTTCGTCGGTGGGGTCCGAACCCTTGCGGGGCAGCAGACCGCCGTCGATGCCCGGCCCGTCGCCGGTGAAGACCAGCCAGTAGGGATTGTCCTCCCACTGCTGGAAGTGCCACCCGAACACGGTGGAGTAGAACTCGCGGGCGCGATCCACGTCGGTGGCGTGGATCTCGAAGTGCACGGGACGCAGCATGGCGGCCTCCTCGACGCCAACCCCTCGCCTGCGAACGTAAGCCCTGCCCGCCGCACCCGCACTGACGATCAGCGCCGCTTCGCCACCAGCACCCGCAGCAGGTGGTAGCCCAGCAGCGCCACCAGGGTGCCCAGCGCGATGCCGCTGAGGCTGAACCGCGGGGTGATATCCAGCGACACGCCGCCGATTCCGACCACCAGCCCGGCGGCCAGCGGCAGCAGGTTGATCGGATCGCCGAAGTCGACCCGGTTCGCCACCCAGATCTTCGCGCCCAGCAGGCCGATCATGCCGTAGAGGACGACGGTGATGCCGCCGAGCACGCCGCCCGGCGTCGCCGCGATCACCGCCCCGAACTTCGGGCACAGTCCGAACAGGATCGCCACGATCGCGGCCACACAGTACGCCGCCGTGGAGTACACGCGGGTGGCGGCCATGACGCCGATGTTCTCCGCGTAGGTGGTGGTCGGCGGGCCACCGACGGCGCTGGAGAGGGCGCTGGCGAAGCCGTCGGCGAAGATCGCCCGGCCGAGGCCGTCGTCCAGCTTCGTGCGGGTCATCTCCTCGACGGCCTTGACGTGCCCGGTGTTCTCCGCGATCAGCGCGATCACCGCGGGCAGCACCACGATCACCGCCGCCGCGTCGAACGACGGCGCCAGCAGGTCCGGCATGCCGAACCAACTCGCGTCCGCGACGCCGCTGAGGTCGAGCCGGAAGTGCGTGCTGACAACCCCGTCGGCGTCCGGCGCGGTGATCGGTCCGAAGCCCCGGTCGAACAGCCACGACAAGCCGTAACCGACGACCAGCCCGAGGAACACCGCGATGCGGGCGAAGAAACCGCGCAGCAGCACGGTGCAACCGAGCACCACGAGCATCGTGATCAGCGCGATCCACTGGTCCTGCGGCCAGTACGTTTCCGCGACCACCGGGGCGAGGTTAAAGCCGATCAGCATCACCACCGCACCGGAGACCGCGGGCGGTAACAGGCGGTGCACCACCTGCGCGCCGACGAAGTGGATGATCAACCCGACGGCGGCCAGCACCACGGCGCACACCAGGATCGCGCCGGTGACCGTCGAGGTGTCCCCACCGCCAGCCCGGATCACCGTCACCGCACCTACGAAGGATGCGCTGCTGCCCAGGTAGCTGGGAATTTTGCCCTGCACGATCAGCAGGAACAGGATCGTCGCCGCGCCGGAGACCATGATGGCCAGGTTCGGGTCCAGCCCCATCAGCACCGGGAAGACGAAGGTGGCACCGAACATGGCCACCACGTGCTGCGCACCGAGCCCCGCGGTGCGGCCCCAGGACAGCCGTTCGTCCGGGGCCACCGCCTCGCCGGGTCGCGGGGTGCTGCCGTCCCCGTGCAACGTCCAGCCGATGCCGAGCTTCGCCGCGAGTCCCCGCCGCATGGCGCCCCTTCCTCCTGCGCCCCGCCGCGCGGGACTGCCGCGTTTCGCGGAACTCTACAAAGCGAATCCCGCGTGACGGCGCCGCACAGCCCCGCCAAGCCACATTTCACGAGAAGTTGACCACGCACCACCTATCGGGTGAGCAGTGAAGGGCACCTCTTACCCGCTTACTTGGTAGGAGGTGCCCTTCACCTCGAAGATCACCGCAGGGCGGGGATGACGGTCGCGCCGTAGGCGTCCACTGTGGAGTCCAGCGCGTCGTGCATGGCGTAGACCGCGAACTGGTCGACCCCGGCTTCGCGGAGTTCGCGCAGCTTGGCCACATGCGCCTCGGCCGGGCCGAGCACGCAGAAGCGGTCCACGATCTCGTCTGGCACGAATTCCGTGCTGGGGTTGTCGGCGCGGCCGTGGTGCGAGTAGTCGTAGCCCTCCCGGCCCTTGATGTAGTCGGTGAGCGCGGCGGGCACCGCCTCGGCCGCCTCGCCGTAGCGCGCCACGAGATCGGCGACGTGGTTGCCGACCATACCGCCGAACCAGCGGCACTGCTCGCGGGCGTGGTCGAGGTCGGCCCCGACGTAAGCCGGAGCCGCCACGCACACCGTGATCGACGCCGGGTCGCGGCCAGCATCCACGGCGGCCTGCCGGACGTGGTCGACCATCCACCGCGTCAGGTACGGATCCGCGAGTTGCAGGATGAAGCCGTCGGCCTGCCGACCGACGAGTTCCAACGCCTTGGGTCCGTAGGCGCCCATCCAGACCGGCAGCCGACCACCACGGACCCACGGCAGCCGCACCGCTGTCCCGTGCCGCTGCACCTCCCGGCCCTCGGCGAGTTCCCTGATCACGTGCATGGCCTGTTCGAGCGTGGCGAGCGTGGCCGGTCGGCCGCCGGTCACCCGCACCGCCGAGTCGCCGCGACCGATGCCGCACACCGTGCGCGGTCCGAACATGTCGTTGAGGGTGGCGAAGGTCGAGGCGGTGACCGTCCAGTCGCGGGTGGTCGGGTTGGTCACCATCGGGCCGACGATCAGCCGCTCGGTGCGGGCCAGGATCTGGCTGTGGATGACGAACGGCTCCTGCCACAGCACGCAGGAGTCGAAGGTCCAGCCGTGGCTGAAGCCCAACTGCTCGGCTCGGCGCATCCGGTCCACCACCGACCAGGCCGGTGGATCGGTCTGCAGTACCAGCCCGAAGTCCATCGTGGACCTCCGTTCTCCTCAAGAAGTCGGTTGATTCGCGTAGCCCGCTCGGTCCCGAATGCCCCGACGAGGCGTTCAGATCAGGTATTGGCAGGTGTCGCGGGGCAGGAAGCGGCCGTATCCGGCCCGCCCGGTGAAGGTGCCGTCGGCTACGACGACCCCGCCGCGGGAGAGCACGGTGCGGACCCGGCCGGTGACCCGCTTGCCTTCGTAGGCGTTGTAGTCGACGTTCATGTGGTGCGTCTCGGCCGAGAGCACGTGTTCGGCGTGCGGGTCGTAGATCACGATGTCGGCGTCGCAGCCGGGCGCGATGGTGCCCTTGCGGGGGTGCAGGCCGAACATGCGCGCCGGGGTGGTGCAGGCCAGCTCGATCCACCGGCGGCGGCTGATGTGCCCCTCCACCACTGCTTGGTGCAGCAGGTCCATCCGGTTCTCCACGCCCGGGATGCCGTTGGGGATCTTCGAGAAGTCGCCGCGGCCGAGTTCCTTCTGGTCCTTGAAGCAGAACGGGCAATGGTCGGTGGAGACCACCGACAGGTCGTTGGTGCGCAACGCCCGCCACAGGTCAGTCTGGTGCTCGACCGGGCGCAGCGGTGTCGAGCACACGTACTTGGCGCCCTCGAAACCAGGTTTCGCCAACTCGTCCAGGGTGAGGAACAGGTACTGCGGGCAGGTCTCGCCGAAGACGTTGAGGCCGTTGTCGCGGGCCTGGGTGATCTCCGCGACCGCCTCGGCGGCCGAGACGTGCACGACGTACAGCGGCGCACCGGCCACTCTGGACAGTTGGATCGCCCGGTGCGTCGCCTCGGCCTCCAGCAGCGGATGCCGGACCTGCCCGTGGTGCTTCGGGTCGGTGCGACCAGCCGCCAGCGCCTGCTGCACGAGCACGTCGATCGCGATGCCGTTCTCGGCGTGCATCATGGTCAGCGCGCCGTTGTCGGCGGCCTGCTGCATGGCGCGCAGGATCCGCCCGTCGTCGCTGTAGAACACGCCGGGATAGGCCATGAACATCTTGAAGCTGGTGACGCCTTCCGCGACCAGCGCGTCCATCTCCTTCAGCGCTTCGTCGCCGACGTCGGAGAGGATCATGTGGAAGCCGTAGTCGATGGCGCACTGCCCGTCGGCCTTGGCGTGCCAGGCGTCCAGACCTTCGCGCAGGAAACCGCCGACCGGCTGGATCGCGAAGTCGACGATCGTGGTCGTGCCGCCCCAGGCCGCGGCGCGGGTGCCGGTTTCGAAGGTGTCCGAGGCGAACGTCCCCCCGAAGGGCATCTGCATGTGCGTGTGCCCGTCCACGCCGCCGGGGATCACGTAGTGCCCGCTGGCGTCGATCACCGCGTCCGCACTGGACGCCCACTGCTCAGCGGCTGCGGGTGCGGCGATCCCCACCACCTGCTCGCCATCGACGAGCACGTCCGCACGGGTCTCTTCGGTCGCGGTGATCACCAGGCCACCGCGGATGATCGTCCTGCTCATCGTCGCCCCACCTCCTCCAGCGCAGCCAGCAGGATCCGGCCGCCGTCGCGTGCCTCCGACTCGGTGAGGCTCAGCGGTGGGGCGATCCGCAGGACGTTGCCGTCCAAGCCGCCCTTGCCGATGAGCACCCCGCGCCGCCGGGATCCTTCGAGCACTTCGCTGGCGATCTCCGGGGCGGGACTGCCGTCGGCGTGCGCCAGTTCGACGCCGATCATCAGGCCCTTGCCGCGCACCTCGACGACCGCCGGGACCCGGCCCAGCGCGCTGTCGAGCTGTTCGTGCAGGATCGCGCCGACGCGGGCGGCATTGCCCTGCAGGTCGTTGGCGATGAGGTAGTCGAGGTTGGCCAGCGCCCCGGCTGCGGTGACCGGGCTGCCGCCGAAGGTGGAGATCGAGTTCGCCCGGACGCTGTTCATGACATCGGCGCGGGCGATGACACCACCGATCGACAGGCCGTTGCCGATGCCCTTGGCGAAGGTGACGATCTCCGGCGCGCCGCGCGCGTCGTGCGCCTGCCAGCCCCAGAAGTGCTCGCCGGTCCTCCCCCACCCGGTCTGCACCTCGTCGCTGATCCACAGGATGCCGTGCCGGTCGAGGACCTCCTTGAAGCGGGCGAACAACCCGTCCGGCGGGGTGGTGAACCCGCCGACGCCCTGGATCGGCTCGGCGATCAGGCAGGCGACGTTGCCGTGCAACTGTCCGAGCACGTCTTCGAGGTCGGCCACGCAGGCCGCGGTGAGCTCCTCGTCCGACAGGTGCGCCAACGGCGTACCGCGCCGACGGCTGCCGTGCACGTATGCCGTCTGCACCGGGGACAGGCTGGTCGGCGACCAGCTGCGGTTGCCGGTCACCGCCAGCGACGAGAACGACCGGCCGTGGTAGCTGTTGCGCAGCGCGAGCACCTGGTTCGAGCCGCGGTATGCGGTGGCCAGCAGCAGCGCGGTGTCGTTGGCCTCGGTGCCGCTGGTCGTGAAGAACACCCTCGGGTCCTCGATGGCGGCCAGCTCCGCGACCCGCTCGGCCAGCTCGATCATCGGGCGGTTGAGGTACAGCGTCGAGGTGTGCAGGACCTTGCCCGCCTGCTCGGTGACCGCCGCGGTCACCTCGGGCAGCGCGTGCGCGGTCATGGTGGTGAGGATGCCGCCGAAGAAGTCCAGGTACCGGTTGCCCTCGGCGTCCCAGACGTGCCGCCCCTCGCCGCGCTCGATGTCGATCGGCTCGTCGTAGTACAGCGCGAGCCAGTCCGGCAGCACCGCGCGGTGCCGCTTGGTCAGGTCGGTGTGCGTGCTCGTCATCGTCGCTCCGTTCACGGCTCGGTCAGCGGCTGGTAGGCGTCCGGGCGCCGATCGCGGTAGAAGGCCCACTTCCGGCGGACCTCGTCGATCAGGTCGAAGTCGAGGTCGCGCACCACGAGTTCCTCGTCGCTGTCGCTGGCGGGTTCGCCGACGAACTGCCCGTACGGGTCGACGAAGTAGCTGGTGCCGTAGAAGTCGTTGTCGCCGTACTCCTCGATGCCGACCCGGTTGATCGCCGCGATGAAGTACTCGTTGGCCACCGCCGCCGCGGGCTGTTCGAGCTTCCACAGGTACGACGACAGGCCGCGACTGGTCGCCGAGGGGTTGTAGACCAGTTGCGCGCCAGCCAGCCCGAGCGCCCGCCACCCCTCCGGGAAGTGCCGGTCGTAGCAGATGTAGACACCGACCCGCCCGACCGCGGTGTCGAACACCGGCCAGCCGAGGTTGCCGGGCCGGAAGTAGTACTTCTCCCAGAACCCCGGCAGGTGCGGCAGGTGGTGCTTGCGGTACTTGCCGAGGTAGCTGCCGTCCGCGTCGATCACGGCGGCGGTGTTGTAGTAGAAACCCGGACCGTCGATCTCGTAGACCGGCACGACGATGACCATGCCGAGTTCCCGCGCCAGCGCGCACATCCGCTGTGTGGTCGGCCCGTCCGGCACCGGCTCGGCCCAGCGGTGGTGCTCCGCTTCCTGCACCTGGCAGAAGTACGGCGCGTTGAAGACCTCCTGGAAGCCGATGATCCCGGCCCCCTGGTCGGCCGCCGCGCGGGCGCGCTTCTCGTGCTCGTCGACCATCGAGGAGGTATCGCCGGTCCACTTCGCCTGGACCAGTGCGGCGCGAACGATGTTTGGCATGGATCTGCTGCACCCCTTCGGTCGGTGATGCCCGGACAGACGATGTTCGCCAGGGCAACATGACGAGCCGCTCGGCCCGTCCATCGAAGGTATGACCAGCGATGACCACGTGCAATGACCCTCTGATTACGCAGTGTTCGCAATTCGGCCCCGGCAAGCTCCCGGCGAGGGTCAACGCCCGCTGCGCGGACCGCCGCAGGGATCCGAATTCCCCCGAGCAGGCGAAGCTCCGGTGTGTCGTGCTGCCCGGCTTCGCCGCACGCCTCCTACCACTTGCGGCCCTGGTGGACGGCTGGCCGTGGGGGTAGAACAAATGTGAAGGGGTCGGTCTGACGTCGATGCGTCCAGCGCAGCTCAAGCGCACGGCGTGGGGCCGCTTGGAGCCGGGGGGTCCTGTGGCGTCGGATCAGCGGTCTTCGGCAAGTGCCTCCCGATACTTGCCGATCGCCGACCACGGATTGATCGGTGACCTGCGCAGCGTGGCGCTGGTGGGCACCAACGGCACGATCGACTGGTACTGCTGTTCGCGCTTCGACGGCCCGAGCGTGTTCGCGTCGATCCTCGACGCCGACCGGGGTGGGGCCTTCGAACTCGCCGCCGACGTGCCCGCGCGGACCAAGCAGTTCTACTTCCCGGACACCAACGTGCTGATCACCCGGTTCTTCGCCGAGGACGGGGTCGGCGAGATCCAGGACTTCATGCCGATCGTGGACGACTCGCGCGAGGCCGATCGGCACCGGCTGATCCGCCGGGTGGTGTGCGTGCGGGGATCGCTGCCGTTCCGAGCGCGGGTGGCGCCGCGGTTCGACTACGCGTCGCAACCGCACACGCTGCACATGGAGGACAGCCACGCCATCTTCGAATCGGCGTCGCTGTCGCTGGCGCTGACCGCCAGTGTGCCGATCGAGCGCGACGGCTCCGACGTGTGGTCGGTGTTCAAGCTCCACGAGGGTGAGATAGCCGTGTTCGCCCTCGACCGGGTCGGCGACAGCGTCGTGCCCCGGTCGTGTCCGCTGGCCGAAGCCGAGCGGGAATTCACCGCTACGGTGCGGTTCTGGCGGAAGTGGTTGTCCGCGTCCCGCTACCGGGGCCGGTGGCGGGAGATGGTGCACCGCTCCGCGTTGACGCTGAAGCTGCTCACCTACGCGCCGACCGGCGCGATCGTGGCGGCGCCGACGACGAGCCTGCCCGAGCACATCGGCGGCGGGCGCAACTGGGACTACCGCTACGTGTGGATCCGGGACGCCGCGTTCTGCGTGTACGCCCTGCTGCGGCTGGGGTTCACTGACGAGGCCGAAGCGTTCATGAGCTTCCTGTCCAACCACGTCGACCTCCGCCACTGCAACGACTCGGGCCCGCTGCAGATCATGTACGGCATCGACGGGCGCAGCGAACTGCCCGAGCGCGAACTGCACCACCTGGAGGGCTACCAGGGCTCCGCCCCGGTGCGGATCGGAAACGCGGCCGTCGACCAGTTCCAGCTGGACATCTACGGTGCGCTGATCGATTCGATCTACCTCTACGACAAGTGGGGGAAGTCGATTTCCAGCCAGTCCTGGGACAGCATCGTCGCCGTGGTCGACTGGGTCTGCGACAACTGGGACCGGCCCGACGAGGGGGTTTGGGAAACCCGCGGCGGCCGCAAGAACTTCCTGTACTCCCGGCTGATGTGCTGGGTGGCCATCGAACGAGCGATGCGGATGGCCAACCGGCGCGGGCTGCCCGCCGACATCGCCCGGTGGCGGCGGGCCCGCGACACGATCTACCGGCGGATCATGCAACGCGGCTGGTCGGACAAGCGGGCTGCCTTCGTCCAGCACGAGGGCGACGACGTGTTGGACGCCGCGCTGCTCATGATGCCGCTGACCAAGTTCATCGCCCCGACCGATCCGAAGTGGTTGGCCACGCTCGACGCGCTGGGCGAGCAGCTGGTGTCCGACTCGCTGGTCTACCGCTACGACCCCCAGGCCAGCCCGGACGGCCTGCAGGGCGCCGAGGGCACCTTCTCGATCTGCTCCTTCTGGTACGTCGAGGCCCTGACCCGCGCCGGACGCCTCGAAGAGGCCAGGTTGGCGTTCGAGAAGATGCTCACCTACGCCAACCACCTCGGCCTCTACGCCGAGGAGATCGGGCACACCGGCGAGCAACTCGGCAACTTCCCACAGGCGTTCACCCACCTGTCGTTGATCAGCGCGGCGTTCAACCTCGACCGACACCTCGGCTGAAGCCCAGCACCAGGCGAGTCGTTTTGCGCGGGAAATCCGATATCGACACCGTTGTCGGACCCGAAGAGGACACAGCGTTGAGCAATAGATGAACAGCAGGCAAACTCACTCGATGTGATCATGTAGGCACATGCAGCATCCATTAGGTGGAATATCCACAGACTGCCGTGCACGCTGCGTTTCAGCCGCTGGTGAACATTCGGCTCGGCGGGATCGTGGCCGTTGAGGTCGTCGCCCGCTGGAACGAACATGCCCAGCGCGACGGCGCGGTGAGCCTGCCGTCCGACTCGCTCACCCGGGACCTGCGGCTGACCGTGGCCGCCGTCCGGGCCTCGGCCGAGTGCCGGGTCCGACTACCGCTGCACCTCACCGTGCTGGCCAGCACGGTCGTCCGCGATTCCCGCGCCCTAATGGACGTGCGGCGGGCGCTGTGGGCCACCGGCCGTCACGAGCACGAGGTCATCCTCGAAATCCGCCCGCCGTTGAGCCAGCTCGACCCGGACCAATTGCACGCCCGTATCGAAGAGCTGCGCAACTGCGGATTCCGCATCGCGGTCGGCGGTGTGGGCGAAGGCCACGTCCCGCCGACTCTGGTCACCGACCTGCGACCGGACTTCCTCAAGCTCGCGCCAGCCGTGTTGCGCGGATTCCCGGAAACGCGCGGCCGACTCGCCATCGTCGAATCGTTCCAGCACATGGCCGAGGCCATCGGCTCGAACCTGGTGGTCGACGGCATCGACGACCAGCAACAGCTCGCGGCCGTGCGCCGCCTGGGCATCCGGCTCGTGCAGGGCAACCTGCTGGCACCCTCCTCCGACCAGCCGCCGTCGAGCACCCAGGTCTCCATCCCAGCGCGGGAGATCTCCGGGCGGCTCGACCGGGAGGAAACCAGTGCCGCCGCAGGACCACTGGTCACCGAATTCATGTCGCCCGCCACCTCGCTCCCGGACGACGCCTTGGCGGACGAGGCGCGCCAGACCTTCGCCGAGCACCCCGAGATCAGCGGCATCGTCCTGGTCGACGAAGAACAGCGGCCCCGGCGGACGATCGACCGCAACCGGTTCCTGCTCGCCGTCACCGGCCCGTACGGCCACGCGCTGCACGCCAAGAAGCCCGCTTCCCGGCTGGCCGACAAACCCCGGATCGTCACGACCTCCACCACGGCCACCGAGACCCTGCGGCTGGTCACCTCTTCGGATCGCAACCGCGTCTACGACGACGCCGTGGTGGTCGACGAGGCGGGTCGATGCCTGGGGGTGGTCCGCGCGAGCGACCTGGTCCGCGGTGTCACCGACCAGAAGGTCGAGGAAGCCGCCGCGCTCAACCCGCTGACCCGGTTGCCGGGCAGCGGCAGCATCGCCCGCGAGATCTGCCGACGCCTGGACCAGGGTGACGAGTTCACCGTGGGATGGCTGGACGTCGACTCCTTCAAAACGCTCAACGACCACGCCGGAATAGCCGCTTGCGACGATCTGATCCGCGCGATCGGTCGCAGCCTCACCGATGTGGCCACCTCGATGGGTTCGGTGCAGATCGCGCACGTCGGCGGCGACGACTTCCTCATCGCCTGCGCACCGGCCGACCTGGAGGCGCTGGCCTCGGCGGTCCTGGATCCGCCGCGCACGGTCGGCGGCACACCGGTCAGCTTGTCGCTGGCCACGCTGGCGATCGACCCCTGCGGCGCGGCGGGCTACGACGAGATCGCGCAGCGCCTGGCACCCCTGAAACGGTTCGCGAAGGCGCTGCACGGCTCGAGCTGGGTGATGTCGCGGCCCGGCACCGAGCACATCGAAGTCCTGCGCGGTCGGGAGGAAAGCCGCGCCGAGCACGGCCTGTGCCTCGCCGATGACCAGCCGGAACAGGACGCGGCGCCGTCGAGTGAGCCCGATGTCGCCCTGACCCGGCTGCGGCGGTCCAGCCAGCGCTTCACCGACCTCCTCGCCGTCGCCCCGGTCGGCATCGGCCTGTTCGACCAGTCCGAACGGCTGGTGGACGCCAACGACGCGCTGTGCCGACTCCTCGGATACCGCCTGGACCAGCTGCGCGGGTGCACCGCCGACGATCTCAGCCACCCGCAGGACCAGGCCGGATCGCTGCGACCGGCCAAGGGCAAGTTGAGCCCGGACGGCGCGAACCCGAGCGTTCTGCAACGGCTGTTGTTGCGGGCCGACGGCCAACCGGTGTCCTGCGAGCTGCACACCTCCCTGTCGGTGCAGGACGACGGGTCGCAGTTCTGGTTGGTGGTGTTCCAGGACATCACCGAACGCCACCGGCAGGCCGAAATCCTGCACCACCGGGCCACCCACGACGATCTGACCGGCCTGCCCAACCGAGCCGCGGTCAAGGAACTGCTCGGCGCCTACCTCAACGGCCCGGAGCGCACCCGCACCGCCGTGCTGTTCTGCGACATCGACAAGTTCAAGCGGATCAACGACTCGCTCGGCCACGACGCGGGTGACGAACTGCTCGTGGCGCTGGCCAGGATCCTGGAAAACGGCGTGCCGCCCGAGTGCACCGTGGTGCGGCTCTCCGGCGACGAGTTCGTGATCGTCTGCTCGGACATCAACGCGGTCGGTGGCCTGGACGCGCTTGCCACCCGCGTTTCCGCGCTGCTGCGCACCGCCATTCCGGTGCAGGGCCAGCTGATCCGCGTGTCGGCCTCGATCGGCGCCGCGATGCCGTCCCAGGGCAACAACACGGCGGACGACCTGCTGAGATTCGCCGACGTGGCGATGTTCGAAGCCAAGCGCAGCGGCCTCGGCAAGGTCTCGCTGGCCAGCCCCACGCTCATCGCCTCGGCCGACGGGCAACTGCACATGGAGGGCGAGCTGCGCGCGGCGCTGGCGCGCGACGAACTGGAGCTGCACTACCAGCCGGTGGTCGCCTCCGACGGCTCGATCGTGGGAGCTGAAGCGCTCGTGCGCTGGCCGCACCCCGAGCGCGGACTGCTCACCCCCGGAGACTTCCTCCCCATCGCCGAACAAGGCGACCTGCTCGGCAAGCTGGACCGCTGGGTGCTGCGCGCCGCCCTGCACGACGCCGTGCAGTGGCCGATGGCCAACGGCCAGGAGATCCGAATCGCGGTCAACCTGGCCGGACTCGTGCCCGGCGATCCCAAGTTCATCCCCACCATCTCAGACACCCTCAACGAAACCGGCATCGACCCGGCGCGGGTCGTCCTGGAACTCGTCGAAACCGCTCTCGTCGACCTGCCCACCCAAGCCCGTTCGGCGATGCACGCCCTCGCTGAACGGGGCGTCAGCTTCGCCGTCGACGACTTCGGCACCGGCTACTCGTCACTGGCGCGGCTCAAGGAGCTGCCCGCCCAGATCATCAAGGCCGACCGCCGGTTCATCTCCGGTATCGGCGGCGATCCCGCCGACTTCGCCGTCACCCGAGCCGTGGTCGACATGGCCCGCGCCATGGGACGCCGCTGCATCGCGGAAGGCGTGGAAACCGCCATCCAGTTCCACGTCCTCAAGGGGCTGGGCGTGGACGCCTACCAGGGTTGGCTGTTCTCCCATGCGATCCCGCACCACGACCTGCGCGACCTGCTGCGCAAGGGCACCCTGCTCACTCCCGACGCGCAGTAGCACCGATCAGCTGCCCAGACCGATGCGGTGGCGGTCGAGGAAGCGCAGCCACCGGCCGCGCCGACCCCCGTCGGCATCGGCGTGCGCGAGGGACCTGCGGGTGAACTGGACCAGTGGCCAGCGCAGCGGCTCCGGGGGGAACGGCAGCGGCTTCTCGCGCACCATGCTCAGCCGGGTTCGCTCGGTGTCCTGCTGCCACAACAGGTCCAGCGCGGTCTGCGCGCCGAACCGGGCGGCCGCGACGCCCAATCCGGTGAAGCCGACCGCGTAGGCGACGCCTCGGGTGCAGCCGAAGATCGGGGTGGATCGGGTCGTGGAGTCGATCGGACCGCCCCAGCGGTGCGTGAAGCGCACACCGTCCAACTGGGGAAACGTGTGGAAGAAGTTCCGGGCCAAGTTGCGGTGCGCGGCGTCGTGCCGGGCCAGCCGCGCATCGGTGCGCCCGCCGAAGTAGTACACCGCGTCATAACCGCCCCACAGGATCCGACCGTCGGGCGTCGGGCGGTAGTAGTGGAACCGGTTGGCGCTGTCGGTGATGCCCTGCCGATCCCGCCACCCCAGCGACTCCCACTGCTGGGCCGACAGCGGCTCGGTGACCAGCACGTAGTCCCAGATCGGCAGCACGTACCGGCGGATCGACCGCAGCGGGGTCGGGAAAGCGTTGGTCGCCAGCACCACCCCGCCGGCCCGCACCGTCCCTTGTGGAACCTTCAGCCGGACCCCGGCGCCGTGGCGGCGCAACCCGCGAACCGGGGTGCCCTCGTGGCCGCGCACGCCGAGCCGCTGCGCGGCCTCGGCAAGCCCCCATACCAGCCTCGCCGGATCGACCAGACCACCGGCGTCCGGCAGGCGCAGACCCGCCCGATACGTCGGCGAGGCCACGTCCGCGCGAACACCGCCCGCGCCCAGGAAGCGCGCCGCCATCCCGTGTTCGCGGTACAGCTCGGCTTCGTCGCTGAGCTCCCCCACCTCGTGCGGCGCGGTGGCGACGCTGGTCTTGCCGCACAGCCGGAGGTCCGCCTCGATGCCCTCTTGGCGGACGAACTTCTCGATCTCCTGCAGGTTCTCCCGCCCCAACGTCACCAACCTGCTGATCTCCGCTGGCCACAGCCAAGCGCCGTGCGCGAGCCCGTGCGTCAGGGATTCCGATACGAACCCACCGCTGCGACCGCTGCCGCCGTGCCCGATCCAGTGCGCTTCCAGCAGCAGCACGTCGAGGTCCGGGCGTTGCTGTTTGGCCAGGATAGCCGCCCACAGCCCGGTGAATCCGCCCCCGACCACCACGAGATCGGCGCGATCGTCCCCGGCCAACGGTTCCCGAGGCGTTGGCCGGTCGCCGCGATCCGTCCAGTACGCGGCGATTTCGGCATCGGCCAGCGCCGCGTCGAGCTGATCCATCCCCTGCTACTCCCACCACGGCCGGTAGCCGACGCCGTACCTGTCGGCCCGGCGGACGTCGCGGCGCAGTTCTCGGGTGTCCCTCGCGACACCAGGTGGGAAGCCGTGCTTGATCGCGCGGTGCTCGGCCGTCTCGCCCGCGTAGCACAGCGAGTAGAACAACCCGACCAGCAAACCGAGCAGGATCGAGGTCAACCGGATCCACAGCGGGCCGGGCAGCAGCACGAGCAGGCAGAACGGCGCCAGCTGGGTCAGCGCGCGAGCCACGTGGCGCAGCACCCAGGTGGGGCAGGTGACGTCGTGCAACACCCACTCGGCGCACCGGTCCGGCAGCTTGCCACCGAAGGCGTACCAGACCCATTGCGCCGGATTGGGCCGATTGGTCGCCATCCCTCCAGGTTAGTCTTCGGCGGTTTCGACCGAGCCGTCCATTCGGCCGGACCTCGTTGGCTGCGCGATCACCGGCAGCTGCGATCCGCCCGAGCGCCCCATGCGTCGGCGCCTGCAACGCGCGTCACTCGAACCATTTCGTCGTCGCCGGTAACGAATGCCGCGCTTGATCGATGTGCACAGCAGAAGGGGTGAGTTACGTGTTCGTCGTTGTTGTGGCCTTGCTGTTGGTGTTGATCCTGGGTGCCGTCATGTTCACCGATGTGCTCGACGACAAGGGATCGTTGAGCCGCCGCAGTCTCAAGAACGCGGTGGCGCAGTTGCGGCGGGACATCCGCCTGCTCGGCCACCGCTGACCGTCCAGAGTGGATTATCGGCCCCCGCCGAGCGGCGGGGGCCGACGCCGCTACCCGGCCAGCAGGCCACGGGTGGTGAGGTTGGCCAGCAGGGCTCGCACGCCGAACGTCCACTCCGGACATTGCTCGGAGTGCGCGACCCGGTTGACCAGGGTGCCCAGCTTCGGGGTGGAGATCCGGACGACGTCTCCGAGGTGGTGGGTGAACCCCTTGCCCGGTGCGCCGCGGTCCTCGGTGGGCGCGAACAGCGTCCCGGTGTAGAGGATCAGGCCGTCCGGGTACTGGTGGTGGCGGCCCACCGCGGCGCGGGCGAGGTCCTGCGGATCGCGGCTGATCTCCCGCATCGAGCTCAGCCCGTCGAGCACGAACCCGTCCTCGCCGACGACCTCCAGCCGCAGGTCCAGCGTGCGCACATCATCGACGCCGAAGCCGTCGTCGAACAGCCGCAGGAACGGTCCCAGCGACGCGGAGGCGTTGTTGTCCTTGGCCTTGGGCAACAGCAGCGCGCTGCGGCCCTCGACGTCGCGGAGGTTGACGTCGTTGCCGAGGGTCGCGCCGACGATCCGGCCGTCGGAGCGGATCGCCAGAGCCACCTCGGGTTCGGGGTTGTTCCACTCCGAACCCGCCGCGATGCCCACGTCGGCGCCGACGCCGACGGCGGCGAGCAGCGGTGCCTTGGTGAAGATCTCCGGGTCCGGACCGAGCCCGACCTCCAGGTACTGCGACCAGAGCCCATCGCGGACCAGCACTTCCTTGACCGACTGCGCCTCCGCCGAGCCGGGCACCACGGTTGCCAGGGTGCCGCCGATCGCGGCCTCCACCTGAGTGCGGATCTCCGCGGAGCGCCGCACGTCGCCGCCCGCGCGCTCCTCGATCACCCGCTCCAGCATGCTCTTGACGAAGGTGACCCCGGCGGCCTTGAGGACCTGCAGGTCAGCGGGCGCCAGCAGGTGCGGTCCCGCGGCGCCGGTCAGCGAATTCTCCAGCACCCGCGCCAGCGGCCAGCTCTTGCGCCCGGTCGCGGTGCGGGCGAGTTCGGCCGGGTCTGGGTGTTCCAACAGGTCGGTCAGCGTCGGGGTGACGCCGCTGAGGTCCACCAGTTCTTCGCCGCGAACCGCCACGACGGCGGGCCCGGCCTCGTCGGGGTCGTACAACCGGCCGACCAGCGTCGCCGCGGCCCGGTCGGTGGGCAGGACATCGAAGGCATCATCGAGCAACTTCACCACAAGCACACCTCGCGATCAGCGTTGATCGACAAGATACCCGTCGAAGCGGACGCACGGGTTCGGCCGACAGGCCGCACCATTGCTGCGCAGTGCGGGCCGCGAAGCGTCGGCGTTCCGGGCGGCACGACATCACGCGGCCGCCGACCGCACCGCCGCTGACCAGTGGTGATCATGCGATTCGGCAGTCCGGGGGGCTGGCGAGGCGAATCGGCCGTGGCGTAGGGTGCGACCGGTTGTCATCACTCGTTCGGGTGACGCCGTAGAGACCTTCCGGCCGACAGGTGAGGTGACAGAGGTGCGCATGTCGTCGTTGCCACGGGCCCGCACGCGGGGTCGCCACCGGCGGGTGGAATCCAAGTCTTGGCAGCGGGGCACTCCCCCGCGCGTGATCGGCTACGCGGTCGCGGTGTTCCTCACCGTGATCGCGGTCAGCAGTGCGCACTACGGCACGGAGGAACCGCAAGGGGCCGCTCCGCAGGCCGCCGCGGCCCAGCCCGCCGCCCAGTTGCTGGCACCGGCGGTCATCGCGACCGCGCCGGATCTGGACGTCCCGGCGCCAGCGCCGCAAACGGTCGACAGCGAAGCCCCAGCACCCGCACCGACGACGGCGGCCCAGGCCACCCGCACCCGCACGAAGCAGTCCGCGGAAGCGGTGACCCCGAAGACCACGGCGAAGTCCACGACCACCCCGACCTCGGCTCCCGAGGAGCCCGCACAACCCAAACCGCCCGAGGCGACGCAGCCGCCGGACGAGCCGAGCGAATCAACTCCGCCGCCGTCGCAGCCCGAGCCGACGCCGACCCCGCCCAGCGAACCGGCGCCCGAGCAGCCGGGGCTGCTGCCCGCGCTCGGCGGCGTTCTCGACGGCCTCACCGGCCCGCTGCTGGACCCCCACCACCGCTAACCTCGCGGCTCCGGCACCCCGGTGGGACAGTTGATCCGGGGGTGCCGACATGGACACAGTCGCGATCACCGGGGGGACCGGACACCTGGGACGCGAACTGGTGCGGCTGCTCAAGCCCACGCACCAGGTGCGGATCCTGACCCGCCGCCCCGGCACCGACCCGGAGCTGGAGTGGGTGCAGGGTGACCTGACCACCGGCCAGGGCGTGCCCGAAACGGTCGCCGGTGCCCACACCCTGGTGCACGCGGCCACCTTCTCACCGGTCGCGCAGCGCGGTTTCATGCATCCGGTCGACTTCTGGCGCAGCCCGCCCGATGTCGACGTCGACGGCACCAGCCGGTTGCTCGAAGCCGCTGCCGCGGCCGAGGTCCGGCACTTCCTGTACGTCTCCATCGTCGGGGTGGACCGACCGGCCATGCCCTACCTGCGGCTGAAGCACACCGCCGAAGAACTCGTCAGCGTCGCCGACGTGCCTTGGTCGATCGTGCGCGCCACCCTGTTCCACTGGCTGCTGGACCGGATGCTCAACCGTGCGACGCGGCTGCCGGTGCTGCCGCTGCCCGGTGCGCTGCCCGTCCAGCCGGTCGACACGCGCGACTTCGCCGAATACCTTGCCGAATGCATCCGCAACGGCGCTGTCGGTCGGCGCGAGGACTACGGGGGCCCGGAGGTGCTCACCCTGCGCGAAGCGCTGCGGGCCTGGCAACGCGCTCGCGGACGGGATCGGCGGGTGTTCAACGTTCCCGCGCCGAAGCGGCTGCGCCGGATCGCCACCGACATGACCTGCCCAGGCGGCCGTCGCGGCAAGATCACCTGGGACGATTGGCTGCACTCCCACCCCGCCGAGTGACCACCAGCCACTTCGGCACCGGTTGCCGAACTCGCGGACCGGCGCGTCAGCTCGCCCTCCTACGATCTAGGCGTACGGAGTACGGAGGCGGGTGTGATGGCGACCGAGTACAGCGGCGGCGGTGATCCGGCGCGCAGCCTGGCGTTGTTGTGGCGGACCCAGGACGGGCCGAGCAGCGGCCGCCGAGGACGATCCGACCTCGGGGTGGACCGCATCGTGCGAGCGGGGATCGACATCGCAGACGCCGACGGGCTAGCCGCGCTGTCCATGCGGCGGGTCGCCGACCACCTCGGCGTCGGCACCATGTCGCTGTACACCTACGTGCCGGGCAAGGCCGAGTTGATCGACGTCATGCTCGACACCGTCTACGGCGAGACCGCCCGCGCCGTGGACGACGACGCCGATTGGCGGAGCAGGCTGACGCGGATCGCGCGGGAGAACTGGGCGCTGTACCACCGGCATCCGTGGATGTTGCAGGTCGCGGCCGGGCGCGCGGTCCTGGGGCCGAACGCGATCGCCAAGTACGACCACGAACTGGGCGCGGTCGCGGACCTGGGGCTCACCGAGATCGAGATGGACTCGCTGCTGAGCCTGGTGCTCGGGCATGCCGAAGCGGCGGCCCGGCGCGCGGTGGAGATGGCGCAGGTCGAGCAGCGCAGCGGGATGACCGACGAGCAGTGGTGGCGCGCGCACGCCCCGCTGCTCGGCCAGTTCCTCGACCCGCAGCGCTACCCGACCGCCGCCCGCGTCGGCTCGGCCGCGGGCCAAGCGCACGGCTCGGCGCACAATCCCGCGCACACCTTCGAGTTCGGCCTGCAACGGATCCTCGACGGCATCGAAGCCTTCGTCGCAACCCGTTCGACTGATGGGTGAGGGGCACCCTTCACCAAGTAAGTTGGTGAAGGGTGCCCCTCACCCATCACCCGTTGGGGGTTAGGCGAGCTTTACGAGCATTTTGCCGGTGTTCTCGCCGCGTAGGAGGCCGAGGAATGCCTCCGGGGCGTTGCGCAGGCCCTCGACCACCGTCTCCCGGTAGCTGATCTTGCCCTCGCGCAGCCAGCCGCCGACCTCGGCGACGAACTCGTCCTGGCGGTGCAGGCGGTCGGTGACGATGAAGCCTTCCAGCTTCAGGCGCTTGCTGACCAGCATGAACATGTTGTTCGGGCCGGGTTGCGGCGTGGCCTTGTTGTACTGCGAGATCATGCCGCACTCGGCGACTCGGCCGAAGTCGTTGAGCGCGTAGATGGCCGCCTCCAGGTGCTCGCCGCCGACGTTGTCGAAGTAGACGTCGATGCCCTCCGGTGCGGCGGCCTTGAGCTGCTCGACGACCGGGCCGTCGTGGTAGTTGAACGCGGCGTCGAAGCCGACTTCGTCGAGGAGGTAGCGGACCTTCGCCGCGGATCCGGCGCTGCCGATCACTCGGGACGCACCGCGCAGCTTGGCGATCTGCCCAGCCAACGAGCCGACTGCGCCCGCCGCGCCGGAGACGAACACCACGTCGCCTTCCTTCTGCTCGGCGATGTCGACCAGACCGAGGTAGGCGGTCAAACCAGGCATGCCGAGCACGTACAGGTAGGCGCCCAATGGCGCGACCTGCGGGTCGACTTTGGCGACGCGCTTGGCGTCGACCACCGCGTAGTCGCGCCAGCCCAGGTTGTGCAGCACGACGTCGCCGGGCTTGAACCCCTCGGCATTGGCGGTGACGACCTCGCCCACCGCCCCGCCGTCCATCGCCTTCCCCACTTGGAATGGCGGTGTGTAGGACTTGCCCGCGTTCATCCGGCCCCGCATGTACGGGTCGACGCTCATCACGAGGTTCCGCACCAGCAGTTGGCCGTCGCCGGGCTGCGGTGTCTCGACCTCGACGATGTCGAAGTTCTCCAGCGTCGGCCAGCCCTTCGGGCGGGACGCGAGGCGGACCTCCAGGCCATTGCTCATCTGTGCTCCTTCGCGGCTGCGGTTGCCACCGACCATACCGAAAGTGTCATTGACTGCCAATTGTCGTGCCATGACTTATGTCTCGGTCTGTCGTGCTGGCACAATGGTTGTTATGAGTGCTCCGAGCGAACAGGGTGGCCTGCGCGCCCGCAAGAAGCAGCGCACTCGGACCGCTTTGATCAACGCGGGCCTGGACCTGTTCCTGACGAGGGGCTACGACCCCACGACCATCGACGAGATCACCGCCGAGGTGGAGGTCTCGTCGCGCACGTTCTTCCGCTACTTCGCGAGCAAGGAGGACGTCGCGCTGGCCAAGGGCGCCGAGTTCGACGAGCTGCTGCTCAACGCGCTCACCGCCCGGCCCGCGGACGAACCGCCACTGGTCGCGCTGCGGCACGCGGTGCTGGACATGGTGCGCGAATCGGCCTCCAGCGACGGCGTCCGGCGGTTCCTCCAGGTCCAACACCTGATCACCAACACCCCATCGCTGCTGGCGGGCAACCTGCGCCGCCTGGCGGGCAACGAGGAGCGGCTGACCGTCGAGATCGCCGCCCGCCAGGGCGTCGACCCGGCGGCGGACCTGCGCCCGCGGGTGCTCGTCGGGATGGTCTGCGCCGCGCTGCGCATCGGCTTGCAGACGATGTGCGCTGACCCGCGCCGCGACCTGGCGCGAATGGTGGAGCTCGTCGAAGAGTCCATCGACCTCGCCACCGCCGGGATTCCGCAGCGCTGGGGCGATGACCCGCACACCTGGTGATCAGTCCACTGCGGACAGTGGACTGGACGGCACTGCCATCGGCGGATTCCGGGCCATATCATCGGGTGTCTGAAGTCGACCGGAAGGGGCGCCGAGTGAGCGAGATCGTGACTGTGGACGACGTGCGGGACGCGGCGAAACGCCTGGACGGCGTCGCGCACCGCACCCCGGTGGTCACCTCCAGCACGCTGGACGAGCTCGTCGGCGCCGAGGTCTTCCTCAAGTGCGAGAACTTCCAGCGGATGGGCGCGTTCAAGTTCCGCGGCGCTTACAACGCGATCTCCCGGCTCAGCCAGGAACAGCTGAGTCGCGGCGTGGCCGCGTACTCCTCCGGAAACCACGCGCAAGCCGTCGCGCTGGCCTGCCGGTTGCTCGGCGGCACCGCTGTGATCCTCAAGCCAGCGGACGCACCGGCGGCGAAGCTGGACGCGACGCGCGGCTACGGCGCCGAGATCGTCACCTACGACCGGTACAGCGAGAACCGCGAGGTCCTCGGCCAGCGGCTCGCCTCCGAACGCGGCCTCACGCTGATCCCGCCTTATGAACACCCGCACGTGATGGCCGGGCAGGGCACGACGGCGCTGGAACTGCTGGAGGAGGCCGGTCCGCTGGACGCGCTGGTCGCCCCGATCGGCGGTGGCGGACTGATGGCCGGGTGTTCGACGGCGGCCAAGGCGCTCAACCCGGCCATCCGCGTCGTCGGCGTCGAGCCCGAATCCGCGGATGACACCAAACGATCGCTGGCCGCTGGCGAGCGGGTGGCGATCCCGGTCGCCCGCACCATCGCCGACGGCCTTGCCGCCGACACCCCCGGTGAGCTCACCTTCTCCGTCAACCGGCGGCTGGTCGACGAGATCGTGCTGGTCAGCGACGAGGAGATCCGGTCGGCGATGCGGCTGGCCTTCGAGCGGCTGAAGCTGGTGATCGAGCCCAGCGGCGCGGTCGGCATCGCGGCGCTGCTGGCCGGACGGATCACCCCGCCGCCGCGCGTCGGCGTGGTGATCTCCGGCGGCAACATCGGGCTCCAGCGCTTCGTCGACCTCCTCGGCGGCTGAACGATTTCGCGCGACCGGCGTGGAGTGGGTGCGACGCTGGGACCCCCGCGACGCCCGTCGATCTCGACGAGCACTACTTCAGCGTGGCCTTCGGAGCGATACTCGTGCTGATCCTGGGCGCAGGCTCGCTAGCCAGTGCCGTGATGCTGTCCGTTGGTCTGGTCATGACAACCGGAAACGCGCTCGTCGCAAGACCCGCAGCTCCGCACGCTGATGGCGGACGACCAACAGGTCACACGGTTGGCCACGGGCGTTGTGCGGGGCGGAGTTGTTCGTAGGCGCGGGCCAGGCTGAGCACGCCGACGTCGTCGAAGCGCTTGCCCGCGATCTGCAGTCCGATCGGTAGGCCCTCCGGGGTCCAGCCGCAGTTGACCGACACCGCCGGTTGCCCGGACATGTTGTAGGGCAGCGTGAACGCGATGTGCTCCAACGGACGCATCGGGTCGTTGGTCGGATACGCCTGCTCCGCCGGGAATGGCGGAATCGCCGCCACCGGGGACAGCACGTAGTCGAAGTCGCGCACCACCCGGTTCGCCGCCACCGAGATCGCATCCATCTGGCTGAAGCCGTGGAAGACATCGGCGGCGGAGACGTCCTTGGCACTCGTCGCCCACTGCGCGATGTCCGGCAGCACCTTGGCGCGGCGCTCGGCGGGTAGCGCCGAGATGTCGGTCCAGGCCCGGAAGCGCCAGAACAGGTCCATACCGTCGAGCATTTCGCGGGACAGGAACGGGTCGATCGGTTCCACCGCCGCCCCGGCGGACTCGAAGAGCTGCGCAGCGGCGGTCACGGCGGCCTTGATCGCGGGCTCGACCGCCAAGCCCACCCGGTGGTCCAGCAGCAGGGCGATGCGCAGGCCGCGAACATCGCCGTCCAGCCGCATCCAGTCCAGGACCGCGGGCGGCAGCGAAGTGTGGTCGCGGGCGTCCGGCGCGGACAGCACCGAGCTCAGCAGCGCCGCGTCGGCGACCGTGCGGGTCAGCGGACCGATGGTCCGACCGGGGTATGGCGGGTCCACCGGAATCCGGCCGAAGCTGGGCTTGAGGCCGACCACCCCGCACCACCCGGCGGGCAACCGCACCGAACCGCCGATGTCCGTGCCGACGTGCAGCGGGCCGTATCCGACTGCGGCGGCTGCGCCCGCACCGGCACTGGAACCGCCCGGCGTGCGGGTCATCTCCCACGGGTTTCGGGCCAGCTTGTGGAAGCTCGACGCACCAGAGGTGAGCATGCCGTAGTCCGGCATGGTGGTCTTGGCGAAGATCACCGCGCCGCTTTCCCGCAGTCGCGCGGCGGCAGGGGCGTCTTCCCTGGCCGGAACCAGCTCGGTGGCCGCCGTGCCCAACGGCACGGGTGTGCCTTTGGTGGCGATGTTCTCCTTGACGGTCACCGGCACTCCGTCGATCGGCCCGGCCGGTGCGCCGCTTCTCCAGCGCTGCTCGGCGGCCCGCGCTGCCGTGCGCGCTGCGTCGGGATCCAGCGCGTAGGTGGCGCACAACTTGGATTCGCAGGAATCGACGCGCGCCAGCACCGAATCGACGACCTCGACCGGCGATGTCTCGCCCGCCCGGTACGCCGCCACCAGATCCACCGCCGAGAGATCAGCCAGCTCAGCCATGCCACGTTCTCCTCGCTTGCGATCCAAACCCCGAGTCTCGACCAGACCGGACCGCGAGGAAAGTTGGCAACATGTCCGCGGCGCACGACGAAACCGCGCACACCGTCCGTTGACTTCCCCGCCCGCCAGCCGCCGCGAAAGGCGTACGACGGATTTCTAAGCGCTGTCGCCGTAGAAGAGGCGTTCTGGGTGTGGGTGGCTGAGGAAGTCGTGGTGCGAGATCTCCCAGCCGTAGGCCCCGGTGTGGCTGAACACCAGCACGTCACCGGGCCGCACTCGCGCCACCGGTGCGTCTCGGGCGAGGACGTCCTTGGGTGAGCACAACTCGCCTGCCACGGTGACCCGCGCGTCACGCAGTTCCGGGCGCGGCGCGCTCGACGACCACTGGTCCACCGGCACCACGGTGAACGGGTGGCTGTGCTGCCAGGACACCGGGAGCCGGAAGTGGTGGGTGCCGCCGCGCACCAGCACGTAGTCCACGCCGTGGTTGCGCTTCACGTCCATCACTTCGACCGCGTACTGGCCGCATTCGGCGACCAGGTACCGGCCGCACTCGAAGTCGATTTCCGCCCAGTGGTCCGGGAACTCGTCGATCACGGCGGGCAGTTCGCGGGCGAAGCGCGTCCAGTCGAACTGCTCGGCCAGATCCGCGTAGTTCACCCCGATGCCGCCGCCGACGTTGAGCACCTCGCAGCGGATTCCGAACTCCTGCTCCCAACCCGACACGGTGTGGCGGTAGTGGTCGAGCAGGTCCAGGTGCGCGGGCGCGGAGAGGTTGTTGGACAGCGAATGCAGGTGGAATCCGGCCAACCGGACTCCGGGCAGTGCTTGCGCGGCAGCGACCGCATCGGGCAGCACTGCTTCGGAGATGCCGAACTGGGTGGGACGCCCGGCCATCGCCAAGGTCGCAATGGGGAATGGGCCGGCGAGGTTGACCCGGAGCAACACGTCCGCGGTGCGCCCGAGCCGGGTGGCGACTTCGGAGATCCGGTGCAGTTCCAACACGCTTTCCACGTGCAGCCGCCGGACGTCCTGCACCAACGCCTGCTCTATCTCCGCCGCGGTCTTGGCCGGGCCGCCGAAGATCACCGGCGTCGTCGCGCTGACCGCCCGCGCCTTGGCGAGTTCGCCGCCGGAGGCGACTTCGAACCCGGCGACCAGCGGCGCGATCGTCCGCAGCAATCGATCAGCGCTGTTGGCCTTCATCGCGTAGAACATCCGGCACCGCGGCGGCAGCGATGCCACGACGCCGCGGACGTGTTCGGTGAGCCGGTCCAAGTCGTAGGCGAACAGGCAGACCGGTTCGCCGCCCGCTCTGTCCTGCACGATTTTCGTCAGCTGATCACGCAACGTGGTCCCCAAGCGGTCGTCGGGATCGGTCCACCTCGGCGAGCGGGTTCGGCACGGTGTGCAGCCGGAGTTCGGTGTCCGGCAGCAGGCGGCGGGTGGTCAACTTCTCCACTTCGATGGTAGGGGTGAACACGTCGAACAGCGCGAACCGATCGGCCAGTTCCGGAAACCGCTGCTGGTAGGCGCGGATCTCGTCGCGCACCACCCGCCAGAACGACCGTTCGCCGAATTCGTAGTGGTCGGCCAGGAACATCGCGAACTCGCCCAGGTTGACGAAGCAGAACGCGTCCAGCAGGAAGTCGGTGACCAGGGCGAGATCGTCGGCCTCGACGAACGAGTTGCGGTTCTGGTGGTGCGCGGGCGTCCCGGCCAACTCCGGGCACAACTCCGGTGCGGCCAGGTGCTCGCGGGCGAAGCGCACGCCGTCGTGGAAGTCCTTGAGCGCCACCCTCGTCGGGGCACCGTTGTCGTGCACCAGCACCATGTTCTGCGCGTGCGCTTCCAGTGCGATGCCGTGTCGGCACAACAGGTGCACCAGCGGCAGGACGCTGGCACGCACCATTCGCCGCACCCACTCCAGGATGCCCATTTCCCGCACCCACGGGTCGATCAGCGGTGCGCCGTCGACCTCGCACGCGGTCAACCCGGTGAACGGCACGGCCTGTTCACCGGGAGCGAGGTGACGATGCAGGCTTTCGCGCCATATGCAGGCCAGCGCACCATAGGTGTCCATTCGCAACAGCCCGGCGTCCGGATTCACCGCGGTGCCGAGCACTTCGCCGAGCAGGATCGGCCGCAGCTCGTCGCGCAGGAACTCGTCGCCGGTGACCACCTCGCGCAGCCAGTCGCTGATTCGCGGTGCGTTGCGCACGGTGTGCGCGGCGAGACCCCGGCTGGTCGAAGTGTTCACAATGGACATCGACAGTTTCAGGTAGGGCCGTTGCGGATCGTCTCGGCAGGCCAGGGTGCGGATCGACTGCTGTGCGACGAACTCGTGCGGGTCTTCGCCGAGCAGGATCAACGCGCCGGTGCTGAGCTGGTCGGCGAACGCGCGCGCGATCCGCTCCTGCCACTGCCACGGGTGCACCGGCACCAGCGCGTAGTCCTGCGGGTCGCCACCGGTTTCCGAGATGCGCCGCTGGAAGGCCGTTGCCGATGCATCCAACTGGGCGGGAACGTAGTGCTCATCGATCGTCTGGGATGCGGATACCTCGGTGATGCTGCGATGGGCGGCGAGCCAGAGCGGGCGCAGCGGGCGCGCGAACTCCGGGCCGTAGGCGATGTTGTCGGCGGCATCGAAGCCCAGCCGGGATTTGTACGTGGGGTGGTATCGGTGCCCGTCGGTGATAGCCGATTCCAGGGTGTCGTAGTCCGCCGTGCGCAGGTCGGTCCGCCGCTGGGTGCGGACGTGTTCCGACAGCGCGTCCTTGAACACGGTTTCCTCCAGTTCCCGCGCGAAACCGGTGAGGCGATCCGGGTCGGCGTCCAGCGAACCGAGCACCTCTGCGAGGAAACCGCTGAGCGACTCCGCTTCCCGGTCGCCGCGTCGGACCTCCGAGGTGAGCTGGACCCGGTCGAAGCCGAACCGGCGCACCGCGTGGAACGAGTAGCGGATCTCCTGACCGGCCGGGTCCACGCCTTCGACGACGTGCTCGTCCCCGTTCTGCCGGGTCCGCAGCGCGCCTTCGTACACCAGCGACGACACGAGCTGGCGGAACACCCGGCGCCGCACCCTCCGGAAGCTCGGCGCGGTCAGCGCGGCCTGCACCAGTTCGGCGGTCACTGGTCGGCCTCTCCGCATTTCACAGTTGTGGTCACGCCAAGCCCGATCTCCCGTTTCATGGTTTCTTGTGGCTGGCTTGCGTCACGTTCCCCTGAGGTGCGGCTCGGGAGGACTGAGGTTGACACACAGGGTGTCATCGGTTGACCTCGCAGATCGGGTTGCGGACTTCGACGTACAGCGGGCGTTCGCCGCGCTCGGCGAAGCGGCTGAGCAGGTTCGCCTTCGCGGGCAGGACCGGCGACTCCAGCAGTTCGGCGGCATATCGGCCAGGACATTCCCGGACGAAATCCCGGACCAGCGCCCACAACCGACGCTCACCGGCCGGTGTGTGGCGACCGAGCACGTGCACCAGGTGTCCGAGGTGGTTGGTGATGAAGTGGTAACGCAGCCGCATCCACGCCTCCGCGTCGTCGTAGCTCGCCGGACTGTCCGGCGGCAGGTCGTCGAGGCGAACGCGATCGCGGCTCACGCTGGTTCCTTCCATGTCTCGGACGAAGAAACGCCGCGGCCACCCGTTCTCCGTGTGCAGCAGAGAGTTCTGCACATGGGCCTCGAAGCTGATGCCGTCGTCGGTGAACACCGCCAGCAGCGGCGCCAGGGAGATCCGCAGGTACTCGCGCAGCCACTCGGCTACGTGGTCGGCGGACAGCGGCCCCGCCTGCGCCACGAGATCCACCAGCGCCGGTGCGCTGCCGTCGAGCCGGTCTTCCAGGAGCCCGGCCAGCACCTGCGGGGCCAGTTCCGACCCGACGAACGGAAAGCAGCGGAACAGCACCGCGAAATCCCCGGTCAGCTCCCCGACCACCCGCGGATCGACCGTTCGGTACCCGGTCTCCAACAGCACTTCGAACCCGTCGTGCGGCCAGTCGCGGGCCGCTGCGGCGATCAGCCGACTGGCGTCGGCGGCGCGGCGCAGGTGTTCCACCGGGTTGTTGCGGATGAAGTTGGTGACGCGGACGTGCAACGGCAGCTTCCACACCGTCCCGAAGCCGGGATCGCACACAGTGCGCACCGATGACGTCGCGTACACCGTTGCACCGAGCGGACCCAGCGGCACCAGCTTCCCCGCGTCGATCAGCGCCCGGACAGCAGGTTGCCCACCGAGGTGTGCTGCCTGCCAGGGGTGCACCGGCAGCAGCGCGTAGTCGGCTTGGTCAGCGCGCAGAGCCGTGCGGGCCTTCTCCTCGACGTCCGTCGGAATCCACGGTCCCTCGGTGACGCGCTCCTCGACCACCAACTCGGCGGCCACCGCCAGGTAGTGCAGCTGGAAGGACGCACCGAGTTCTGGCGCGTAGCAGTCCAGTTCGTCATCGTTGAAGCCCTCCGCGCTCTTCGGCGTCGGGTGGAACGGATGCCCCAACAGCACCGACTGCTCCGCCAATCGCGTAATGCCAGCTGGATCGGTCGGCCGACAACCGGGATCGCAGGCCAAATACCGGGCCGATCGGGCGACGCTGTTGGCCACTTGGCTGACGAACGCCGCCTTGGCACCGATTCCGCCGTTGCGTGCGGCGAGCTCGTCCGCCACGAGCGCCACGAGTTCGTCGTGACCGACTGGAACGCGGTCACCTCCGGGGTGTTCCCGGAACAGGTCGTCGCAGTAAGCGTGGTGACCGAACTCGGAGCGGTACCGCAACGCCGCGACCAGCGCACCAGGTGCGGTGCGCAGCGGAATGCGCACTTGATCGTCGCCTGCTTCCGCACCGGTCTCCCGCGCCAGCGCGTTCAGCAGGCGTTGTCGCGCAGCCGCCCGAGCACGAATCTCGTTCACCGCAACACCTTCTCGGAAAGCGGATTCGGCACGGACCCGGTACCAGCGGGCATGCTCACTCCGCCAGCGCGTCCCTGCCTCAACAGTGGACCGAGCACCGACCTGCTCGGCCACGTCGGGGCGTGCAGCAGCTGGGCGCGCAACACGTTTGCGACGGCCTTCGGCAGCGGTGGTAAGCAATCGAGCACCGCTGCTCGCAGTTCGGACCACAGCACGCGTTCGTCCAGGCCGAAATGTCGGCACAGCGCGTCGGCGATGCCGTACAGGTTGACCTGGCAGCCCAACGTCTGGAAATAGCCGACCAACGCCTCCGCGCAGTCCAAGTGCAACGACTGCGGCGCACCGGGTTTGATCGCGTACCGCGGATCCCTCGTTCCGGCCGCCTTCATCCACTGCGGATACAGCCGCAACGTGTCGTGATCGCGGAGCACGAACCGATCCACCGTCCCACCGCGCAGCGTGACCACCACGTTCTGCCCGTGCAGTTCGGGCAGCACGCCATTGCGCAGAAAACCGAACCCGAGCTCGCAGAATGCCCCCGCCAGCTCTCGGAAGAAACGAACCGCGTCGAACCGCTCCGACAACACCGGTGCCAGCACGTCCCACTCGTGGGCGGCCAAGGCGGCCATCGGCAGCGCCAACCCGTCCAGCTCGGGATACACCCGCACCTGCGCGGCGAGCTGGCCGGGCCGGTTGCCGAACTCGTCGGCGGGATCGTGCCAACCGCACCAGATCCGCTCGTCGCAGAGCGCGACACGACGGCTCAGCACCGCATCCCGGTCGATCAGTTCGCGCATGCTCTGCTGGGCTCGTTCGGCGTTGGCGAGGTAGCGCGGCGGCAACAACCGCGTCGCCCCCAGCGTGGCCACGGCGAGCGGAAGTTTGACCTGTCGGGGCGTTTCCGGTGCGGTGGTCAGGGTGCGGATCGAGGCCGTGGGGTGAAACCGGCCGAGCCCGCGCACCAGCGGAACCACCGCGCCATCGGCCAGTTCCGCGGCGAACTGGGTCGGCAGCACGTGATCGAACTGCCACGGATGCACCGGCATCGGCAGGAATTCGTCGGTGTGCGCCACCAGATCACCGAGCATCCGCTGCGCCGCCGGGTCGAGGATCAGCTCGGGAATCCGCTGCGAGTCGGCCCCCTGACCGAAGCGCAGTCGGTCACGTCGCACTGCCACCCAGTCCAAGCCGAGCGGTTCAGCGCGCATCGGGCCGTACCGGGTCAGCTCCGCCGTGGACCAGCCCGATGCGGCGCGCGCAGTCGGGTGGAACGGGCGGTTGCGGGTCGCGGCCAACCGCTCCCCCACCAGCAACTCCCCTGCCTTGGGGAGCAGGTCGAGCCCGTCCCGCTGGCCGAGCAGCACCGCAGTGTGCGACACGGCCGCTCGCACGTCCTCGGCCACGTCGTCGGCGGCCGGGAACTCACCGCACGCCAGCAACAGCAGTTCCTCCGGCGAAATCGGACGCGGCTGCGCACCGTCCCCCGCATACCAGACCGGGCCGCTGGCGTACCGGTAGCGCTGGAGCGCGCCGCCGGGACGAACCCGGCAGCTCACCCAGCCGGTCGGCACCTTCATCCGACACCAGTACGCACCGGCGAACTCGACCAGGTCCTCCTGCAGCAGCGCGTCGATCAGATCACGCATCACCAGCTCGGCCGGTTCGGCGCGCATCGGTCCAACTCCAGCCAAGCGCCGATGCCCGGGTTCGTCGCCCGCACCGAGGAAGACTTCCGCGGACACCAGGTCTCCTCGTCGTCAGTTGGCGCAGCGCTGTCGGGCGGCGGCGAGCCACTCGTCGTCGTAAACCAGATCCAGGTAGCGGTCACCGCGGTCCGGGAACACCGCGACCACCCGGCAGGGACGCGGCAGCTCCGGCAGCACGCGGCGGATGGCCGCGACCACCGCCCCGGTGGATCCACCGGCGAAGATTCCTTCGGCGGCGAGTAGATCCCGACAGCCCATCGCCGCGTCGAAGTCGTTGACGTGCACCACGTCGTCGATCTCGGCCGGGGACAACAGCTCGGGCACCCGGCTGGCGCCGATGCCGGGCACCTCGCGCGGCCCAGCCGGTGCGCCGAAGATCACCGAGCCGACCGCATCGACCGCCACCACTCGCAGCGCCGGGAAGTTCTCCCGCAGCCGTCGGGCGCAGCCGAGGATGCTGCCGGTCGTGCTCACCGCGCCGAACAGGTACGACGGCGCGCGGACCAACTGCGCGGCGAGCTCAGCGCCGGTGCCGTAGTAGTGCGCCTGCCAGTTCCGGTCGTTGGCGTACTGGTTGATCCAGATCGCGCCAGGTGAGCTGGCGAGGATCTGCCGCACTCGACGGATGCGGGTGTGCAGGTAGCCGCCCAGGCCGTCCGGCTCGGTCACCACGTCCACCTCGGTGCCCAGGTGCCGCAGGATCGCCACGTTGGACGAGGCTGCCTTGGGGTCCAGCACGCAGGTGAACCGCAGGCCGTGGACGCGGGCGGCGATCGCCAGCGCGATCCCGAAATTTCCGGAGCTGCTCTCCACCAGGTGGCTGCCGGGGCGGATCGATCCCTCCCGCAGTCCGCATTCGACGATGTGCCGGGCGGCGCGGTCCTTCATGCTGCCGCCGGGATTCATCAGCTCCAGTTTGGCCAGCACCTCGACATCGGGTGCGGGGAACAACCGGTTCAGCGCGACCACGGGCGTGTTGCCCACGCACTCGAAAACCGACTCGGCAACGGATTCGGTCAGGGTGTCGACAGCCACGTGTCTCCTCAGCTCGGCGACCGGAAGGGGCAGAGCGACGGCCGGAACGTTAGCAAAGGTTAGCCTAACTTAATAGATCGAGAGCGCGAGGTCATGATCACACCAAAGCAGCGAAGTTGACCCGAACAGGGCAGCCGACCAGTGGCGTGACGCCGTAGATGTCGGAATCAGTTCGCGCGGGCGACCACCAAGAAATGTCCAGCCAACACAACAGTTCACAGTGGACACGAATGGAATCCGCCGGTGAGCGGATCACGTGCACCGGCACGAGATCCACAATGGACGCAGCGACTCGATCAGGTCGACCGGCGGGCTCGGCCGCGGGCCCGCAGCTCGACGTTCGGCAGCTCCGGCGCGGGCAGTGCCGGACCGGTGTAGCCGCGCACGGTACCGAAACGACCATCCGGGTCGGCCGCGGTGCGACCGTGCTCCCAGTCCGCACGGGCCTGGACGATCTCCTCGTGGGAGCGGCCGACCAGGTTCCACCACATGACCAGCTGCTCCTCGAACGGGATGCCACCCAGCAGCAGCGCACGCGCCGGGCGGTCGGCGCGCACCAGCACGTCCCGGCGCCCAGGTCCGAGGTAGAGCATGCTGCCGTTGGCCAGCGGCTGGTCGTCGACGGAAATCCCGTCCGACATCGCCAGCACCGCGTGCTCGAACTCGGCTTGCACCGGGAGCCGCAACGCCCGGTCCGCGTTGACCGACAGCTCCGCGCCCAGCAACGGCGTGTAGGTCCGCGCCGGTGACTCGGCCTCGGCGAGCTCGCCCATCAGCACCGTCACGTCGCCGTCCGCCGTGGACAGCACCGGAAGCGCACCGTGGTGCTCGAAGTGCGGTGCGACATCGCGCTGGTCACCGGGCAGCGCCACCCACAGCTGCACGCCGTGCAGCACCGGGCCGTGCCCGCTCGGCGACTCCTCCGAATGCGAGATGCCGAAACCAGCGGTCATCAGGTTCAGCTCACCCGGCCGCACCAACTGCTCGTTGCCCAGGCTGTCGCGGTGCAGCACCTCGCCGCCGAGCAGCCAGCTCACCGTCTGCAGCCCGGTGTGCGGATGGGGCGGCACCTGCATGCCCGACTGGCCGGTGATGTCCGTCGGGCCGTAGAAGTCGGCGAAGCACCAGGCGCCCACCATGCGCCGGTCGCGGTTCGGCAGCGTGCGGCTGACCAGCATCGCCCGCGGACCGCCCAGCGGCACGGTGCGCGGTTCGAGAAGTTCGTGCTCCGGTTCGGCCGCGGTCGCCACGCCGCCGCACTGCACTTCGGCCGGATCACGTTCCACGTTGCTCACCGCGCCAGCCTCCCCTACCCACGCCACCGTGCACAATCGATGGCACTGTCCCTGAGCCGGATCGCACACCTGGTCACCGAGCCGAACCGCAGTACGGTGACCCTGCGTGGCGAACCAGCCACCGCGAAGATCCATTAGACCCGCCACGGACCCGTCTGGAGGCCAAACGTGAGCAGCTCCACCCAGAAGGAGATCGCCGACAACCCCGATGCCAGCCGCTTCGAAATCCACGCCGACGGCGAGTTGGCCGGATTCACCGAGTACAAGCTGCACCCGAAGTCGATCGCATTCATGCACACGGAGATCGACTCCCGCTTCGAAGGGCGGGGACTGGGCAGCGCACTCGCGCGCGCGGCGCTGGACGCCGCCCGGCAACGGGGTCTGGCGGTTCTGCCGTACTGCCCGTTCATCCGCGGCTGGATCAGCAAGCACCCGGACTACCTGGATCTCGTTCCCGCCGACAAGCGGGCGAATTTCGAGCTCTGACCGTCCTTTGTGGTCGGTCCAGATGGTGAACCGGGCGGTCCGGGAGTACTAGGCTGGTGGCAGACCGCCTGCCAACCACAGTGATCGGAGTCCGCAAGTGTCTCAAGTCACTCCGCCCCTGGCCCGTCGTCAGCTGGGTTCCAACGGCCCGAAGGTCAGCGCCATCGGTTACGGCGCGATGGGCCTGTCCGGGGTGTACGGCGCCGCCGACGACGCGGAGTCGGCCCGGCTGCTGAACGAACTGCTCGACCTCGGGGTGAACTTCCTGGACACCGCCGACGCCTACGGCGAGGGGCACAACGAAGAACTGATCAGCGGCCTGCTCGCGAAGCGTCGCGACGAGGTCGTGCTGGCCACCAAGTTCGGCGCCAACAAGGACACCGGGGGCGGCCGACCCGAGTACGTGCGCCAGGCGGCGGACGCCAGCCTGGCCCGGCTGGGCACCGACCACATCGACCTCTACTACCTGCACCGCCTCGATCCGACGACGCCGATCGAGGAGACCGTCGGCGCGCTGGCCGAACTCGTGCAGGCGGGCAAGGTCCGGCACCTGGGCCTGTCCGAGATCAGCGCCAGCACCCTGCGCCGCGCCCACTCGGTGCACCCGATCGCCGCGGTGCAGCAGGAGTACTCGCTGTTCACCCGCGACCCGGAGGAGCAGTTGCTGCCCGCACTGCGGGAACTCGGCGTCGCGCTCGTCGCGTACTCACCGCTCGGCCGCGGTGTGCTGACCGGTGCCTTCAGCGACGTTTCGGACGTGGAGAACCTGGAGGTGCGTTCGAAGCGCTATCCGCGCTTCGAAGAGGAGAGCCTGCGCCGCAACATCGAACTGACCCGGCCACTGCGCGAGCGGGCCGAGGCGCTCGGGCTCACCGCCGCGCAACTCGCGCTGGCCTGGCTGCTCGCGCGGGGCGACGACGTGGTGCCGATTCCCGGCAGCCGCCGCATCGAGCGCGTGAAGGACAACATCGCCGCGGCCACGGCGCAGCTGGATCCGGCGGTCGTGGCGGAATTGTCCGAGCAGTTCCCGCCCGGTGCCGCCGCCGGTGAGCGCTACACGCCCGCCGGGATGGCCCGGCTGGACCGGTGATCACTCACCCGGCGACCGCGCCGAAGACCAATCCCAGCAGGTAGGTCGCCGCTGCTGCGCCCGCGCCGATGGCGAGTTGCCGCACGGCGCGGGGCAGCGGTGCCGCGCCGGAGAGCACGCCGACCGCGGCACCGGTGAGCATCAGCGCGAGGCCCACCAGCACGACCGCGACCAGCACCGCCAGGCCGCCGGTGAGGCCGATCAGGAACGGCAGCACCGGAATCAGCGCGCCAGAGGCGAAGAAGACGAAGCTGGACGTCGCGGCTTTGATGCCGGTGCCGACGACTTCGTGCTCGTCGACGGGTGCTTCGGCGGGTGGCACGGGCGGTTTGGGATTGCGCAGCAGGGCATCCGCGCGGCGCTGCGCTTCCTCGGCCGACATCCCCCTGGCCCGGTAGACCAGGGCGAGTTCGTTGGCGTCGACGTCGAGATAGGGCACCACAGCGCGGGCTTCCGGGTTCGGTGCGGCCGCGGCGAGCAGTTCCCGTTGGGAGCGCACCGAGATGTACTCACCGGCCCCCATCGACAGCGCACCGGCCAGCAATCCTGCCAGGCCGGTCAGCAGCACCGTCGAGGTCGGCACCTGCCCACCGATGACGCCCAGCACCAGCGCCAGGTTGCTCACCAGGCCGTCATTGGCGCCGAACACCGCCGCCCGGAAGGTTCCGGACACCCGAGCGCGACCGCGAGCGGCGAGAGCTCGCACCACTTCTTCGTGGATCCGCTCGTCGGCGGCCATGGCCGGTGGTGCGTCGCGGTCGAAGCGGTACGGCGTTCGGCTTTCCGCGCGCTGCGCCAAGGCGAGCACGAACACCGACCCGAACCAGCGGGCCAGCAACACCAGCACGCGCATCCGGAATTGACCGCGCCGCTGCGGCCCGACCTCGTCGCCGAGCAGTTCCGCCCAGTAGGCGGCGTGCCGTTCCTCGGCCTCGGCGAGTCCGAGCAAGATCTCCCGTTCCTCGCCGCTGCGCCGGGCGGCCAGCCCGCGGTAGACCTTGGCTTCTTCGCGCTCGTCAGCGAGCAGACGCCGCCAACGGCGCACCGACCGCGCATCCGCCCTGCTCGTTCGATCCCCGCCGTCACGCACGGGCCAAGCCTCCCAGCGACCCCTGACAGCCACCACTCGAAACGGCCGCGATCAGCAAGTCGACGGCGTCGTGCAGCCAGCGCGCCAAGAGTATCCACTGTAGACGTCCGCTGTGGACTGCTAAGAACGCGGCGGGAGCAGTTCCAGCGAGTCGGCCAGCACGCGGCGCGGTGTGATCGGCGGCGGTTCCCCGGGCCCCGGCCAGCCCACGCGCAGCACGAGCTGGGGATATCCGGCACCGTCGAGCACGGTGGTCCGAACCTGTTCGCGCGCCTCCCAGACCTCGCTGAGGTGGTTCAGCGGACAGGTCACCAAGCCTTCGCGGGCCGCGTTCAACAACACCGCGCTGAGCGCCTCCCCCGCCGCCAGCCAGCTGTCGACCTGGTCGCTGCGGGTCGCCAGCACGGCGAGCACCGCTTTGTCGTCCAACTCCGGAACCGCCGGTTCGGGGTCGTCGAAATCGGCCAGCGCGTGCTGGTATTCGACGGACTCCCGGTACTGCGAAGCCCGTTTCACCGCATCCACCACAGCCGCGCGGTGCTCGGCGGCCCGCACCAGCGCGCCGTGCTCGGTCTCAGCCGCGGCGCGCAGCGTCGTCAACAGCTCCGGCGGAACCAGATCCGGCAGGTAGGCCCGCCGCTCGGTGCGCCGCTGCGCGGCGACACCGGCCAGCGCGACCGTCGCCGGGGCGACGTGGTCACGGGGGCTGAACTGGATCGACGCCAGGTGGCCGGGCTGGGACGGGTTGGGCAGCCGGTGGATCAGCGCACGCCAGCCCAACGAAGCGAACGCGATCCGCACGTGGTGCAGGGCGGCACCGCAGCTGATCACCTGCGCGCGCGTCGACGGGTCCAGCGCCTCGGGTAATCGGGACAGGTCCAGGAACAGCTGCACCGACCGCTCGGCGAGCAGCCACCGCCACGGCTGGCAGTTGTGCACCGATGGTGCGCGGCATGCCAAGGACAGCGCCGAGCACACGGTGTCGTAAGACGGAGCGACGTTGCGCGTCATCCGAGTGCCAACAACCGCCGGACGCGGCGAGGCAGACGCGGCAGCCACCCCTCATTGAGCCAGCGCCGCGATCCTCGCGGGCGCTTCCCGACGATCGAACCGAACACCAGCACCACGACCTAAACGAACTCCGGACCTCACCATCGTTCGCACGGGCCCGCTGATCGGGCCAGAGCACAAAGTCACGGCGCACAGAGCCTGTCCTAGAACTCGTTTTGCATTGCGGTGCGGATAGCGGAACCTCAGACGCCGTCTCGGTCCGGGATCCCCGACATCAGGTATGCCCAATACACCACGTCGAGGTAGGTCCTCCCAGAGAACTCCAGTGGGCACAGTCTGAGAACCCGCGGCGTTGCCAGTGGCGTAGGCGGGCTAAGCGGCTTCGCCGCTTCAAAACAAGAACAAAGACCGGTGTTCAGTCGGTGAAGGTCGGCTTTCGCTTCTCCATGAACGCCCGCATCCGCTCGTTCGCGTCCGGGGTTTGCGAGGTCGCGGCCATCACCTCGGTGGCGATCGCGTAGGCGTCGTCCTCCGGCCGGTCGAGCTGGGCGTAGATGGTCTGCTTGCCCACCGCCTTGGCGTGCCTGCTGCCCCGCGTGGCGCGGGCCATCAACTCGTCGACCGCGGTGTCCAACTCCGCGTCCGGCACCACCTGGTTGACCAAGCCCCACCGCTCGGCGGTCGCGGCGTCGATCGGATCACCGGTGAGCGCCATCTCCAACAGGCGCTTGCGGCCGATCGAGCGGGCCACCGGCACCGCTGGCGTGTGGCAGAACCAGCCGCCGTTGCCGCCCGGCAGCGCGAACCCGGCCGACTCGGCGGCCACCGCCAGGTCGCAGGTCGCGACCAGTTGGCACCCGGCCGCCACCGCCAACCCGTGCACCCGCGCGATCACCACCTGCGGCACAGCGTGGATGGTGCGCATCACCGACTCGCACAGCCGCAGCAGCTCGCGCATCCCGGCCAGGTCGCGGTCGGCCATGTCGCCAAAGTCGTGGCCGGAGCTGAACACCGGGCCCGCACCGGCCAGCACGATCCCGGTCGCCTTCGTCTCACCAGCGGCTTCGAACGCCTGGCGGAGCTCGGCGAGGTGCCCGGCGGACAGCGAGTTGCGCCGCTCGGGGCGGTTCATGGTGATCCGGACGGTCGGACCGTCTTGTTCGGTCAGCAGGTGCTGGTACTGCGGGCTGCTCATCGACGCTCCAGAGAACTCGACCACATCGTCGTTTCCCCGAGCCTCGCACAAAAACCCGTCCGCACCCAGTGCGCGCCGTCCGGTGCTCAGGCGGCTCCGGACGGCCGATTTCCCATGGTCTGCAGGTGCGCGAGCGAGCCGTAGCGGGCCAGCAGGAGGTCGAACTCGGCCTGGTCGTGGAAGGCCAGCTGACCCGCGCCGAACTCCTTGCCGACCTCGACCGCGAACCGGGCCGCGGCGGCGATGTCGATCTCGTGGCTGGCTCCGGTGGCGCAGCCGGGCACGGCGGTCGCGGCCACGATCGCCAGGCCGACCACCGGGGCGTCGGTCGAGGTGGCGGGCTGCAGGATCGAGTTGATGTGGTACGCGCCGTTGCCGTACGGCGTGATGTCCTGGGTGGTCACCGGGTACGTCACCAGCGGCTCGCCGGTGACGGTCTCCAGCAGGGTGCCCAGCCGGTCCGAGACCCGGAGCACCCAGCCCTGCTTGACCGTCGGCGACAGCGCCAGGCCCTTGTGGTTGATGATCCGGTTGCCCCTGGTGGTGTCGATGGACAGCACCGCGTCCATGTCGTCGGTGACCTCGTGGGCGTTCATGGTGGCGATGTCCACCGGCGAGTCCATGAACGGCACGGGTTCGTGCGGCCTGGTGGGGGCGCTCGGGCACACGTGGGTGCTGATCACCACGTCACCCGGCAGGACGTCGCCGCGAGCGCGCATCGACAACAGCTTCGCCGCGGACGCGATGGCCGCCGCGGCGCCGTCACCGTCGGAGACGAAGCCGATCATCTCCGGCCGGGCGCCCACACCGCCGAGACGACCCACCACGCCCAGCGTCGGAGCGTCGCCGCCGCTGGCCCGGCCCCGTGCGCCGGGGACGCGGACCTGCACGAAGTCGGTCGCACCCTTGTCGCCGCGGACGGTGGTGCTGGACGCCAGTCCAGTCTCCCCGGCCACTCGGTCGAGGTAACCGACGACATCGGCGCCGGTCACCTTCGGGTCATCGAGGAGTTCGACCACGTCCAGGACATGCTTGAGCATCCGAGCCCTTCCCAGCAGGGGCCGCGAGCACCGGGCGAGACGGGGGGTCGCCCGATCTCGCGGCCAGGATTGGGTGGCGTTCGCCGAGGCCCCATTCGGGTGACCCCGACGACCGCCCTGCGATTACTGTGCGCGACCAGCGAAGCGACGAGCAAGAAAATCCCGCTATCCGCAAAATGGAGCCATGTCAGCTCTGGAAACCGAGCGCCGCACCCCGCCTGGACTGCCACAGACCGCGGACCGCGCCCTGCAGGTGCTGCTCGCCTTCGACCGCAACCGGCCGGAATGGGGCGTCACGGAGGTGGCCGCCGAGTTCGGCCTGCACACCTCGATCGCGCAGCGACTGCTGGCGACGCTGGCCCACCGCGGGTTCCTGGTGCAGGACACCGCGAACCGCCGGTACCGGATCGGCCCAGCGGCGCTGCATCTCGGGCGGATGTGGGACCAGGCGGGCGGCTTGGGCATCCTGGTGCGGCCACTGCTGACCGAGGTCGCCCAGGAAACCGGGCACAACGTGCTGTTGGCGCTGCCGGACAGCGCGCACATGCGATGCGTCGTCGCGGTGGCGGGCGCCGACGGGATGCTGCGGGAATACCCGCTGACCAACGAGCTCTTCCCGGCGCACGCGGGGGCCACGAGCAAGTCCTTCTACGCGTTCCTGCCCGATGACCAGCGCTCCCAGCTCTTCACCGACCGGCCGCTGGCGCGCTTCACCGAGTACACCGTGACGGATCTGGCCGTGTTGGAGGAGCAGTTCGCCGAAATCCGGGCGGCCGGTTGGGCCTACACGGCAGGCGAGTACGACCGCGACGCGGCGACCCTCGCGGTGCCGATCTTCCTGCGTGATGAGCCCTACGGGAGCCTGAGCATCGCCTGGCTGTCCGAACCGCACCAACCCGCCCCCACCGAGTGGGTCGAGCTGCTGCAGGACACCAGCGCGCGGATCAGCGTGCTGCTGACCAACCCCGTCCTTCGCCGGCGCGGCCAGCCATGATCGGCCAGCCCACCTCGGCCCGGTAAGGTCTCGTCGGCGTCGAGGGTGGCCGGACGACGGAGGCTGATCTCATGAACCGCAAGGCCGTGATCGCGATCGTGGCGCTGCTGGTGGTGGTCTGCGGCTCGCTGCTGGTGCGCGATCCGGTCGGCGCGGCGGGCGTGGTGCGTTCCGGCTGGGAGTTGTTGATCACGGCGATCACCACCATGGTCAACTCGCTGACGACCTTCTTCCAGCACCTGTTCCGAGGCGCCTGACGCCGGATCAGTCCTCGGGCCGCAGCACCACCTTCAACCGGCCCCGCGCCGGTGTCGCGGCCAGTTCGAACGCGCGTTGTGCTTCGGAGACAGCGAAAACGTGGGTGACGTAGTTGTCCGCCAGTTCCGGATGCTCGTGCAGGTACGCCACGGCACGCTCCAGCCAGTGCCGCCAGTTGGTGGTCCCACCAGCGGCAAGCGTGCCGTTCTTGCGGAACAGCTGCCGGAAGGCGACCGCGTAGTGCTCGTCGTCAGGCACCCCGAAGGCGAAGAGGAAACCGCCCGGCGCCAGCGCGTGGATCGCGTCGTTGAGCGTGGCCGCCTGGTGTCCGACCGCCTCGACCACGATCTCCGGCCGCCCCGCCTCGGACAGCTGCCGCGCCCAGCGTTCCGAGTTGTCCCACACCGGCTCGCTGACGCCGAACTTGTCGGCCACATCGGCACGATCGACCCGGTCGACGCCGATCACCGGGGCCGCGCCGCAGGTGTTGAGCACATGGCTGAACAACAACCCGAGCGGCCCTTGGCCGATGACCGCCGCACGGCGCCCAGCGATCTCGGGCACCCGTTGCAGTGCGCAAAGCACCGTGGCCAGTGGCTGGGCGACGGTGGCGTGCACGTCGTCCAGCGGGGTGTCCAGCACGTGGAGCTGTTCGGCCCGTGCGGTGAAGTACTCCGCCAATCCCTGGAAACCACCAGCCCAGCCGACGACGCGAGCACCGACCTCGATGTCCGGTGCGGCGCTGGCGACGACCTCACCGACCACCTCGTGCAGCGGGAAGCCGGGCAGTTGCCGCTCGGTCAGCCCGCCACCGCGGAAGTTCGGCAGATCGCTGCCGCAGATCGCACCGGCGAGCAGCCGCGCGACCACCTCGCCGGAGCGCACCGCGGCGGTGGCGATATCCGTTGTCTCGCAACGGGAAAGCTGTCCTGGTGCGGTCAACGCATAAGCCCACATCCGGCACCCTCCCGCGTCTGGACAGCCGACCGGCAGCAGACTCTAACCGCTGCGCCGCAGTTTAGAAAGATCTTGATCGCCTCGGCACGAGCATGCGGCAGGCAAATCATTCACCGGACATCCTGTTTGACACTTATCAACCGCACATCCGAACATGTTAAGCGCAAACCAAGTCCATGATTGATTTCCCGGCCATGAAAACGCCGCCAACGACATAAAGAGATCGCACCCGAAACCGGATTTCCCGGCACCAAAAACAAGATTCAACGGAACACCAGGGACTTAATGCCCGAGTCCCAGCGCATCATCAGGGCCCCTGGTCACAAAGGCGAAAAAATTCCTTCCAACCAACACAAAAGTCAGCTTGTCCTCCTCGCATCGACGGCTTACGGTGGGAACTGGTCACATCGACGAAAAGAGTCGGCCGAGGTCAGTAGCAATGACATCGGTTACTGGGGATGACATCAGTTACTGGGGATGACCGGCTCAACGGCGACGTGGCCCGGCGCAACGAAAAGGATTCCGGCCAGCCCGCATGCCGCTAGCTCTCCCACCGAGCAGAACTTCGATCCAGGGCCCAGATCGATCCGCTCGGATGGCCTGCGGGGAGCGGAATCACTTGCGCTGCGTGCAAGCGCGTGCCGGACTGCACGGCTGTTCGGCACCCGACGTGCATCGACCATGGAAAGAGTGATTGGAATGCAGATCAAGGACGTCTTCACCAGGTTCGGCCGTGGCACCCAGAGCAACTGGGGTGGCTGGGGCGGCTGGGGCGGCTTTGGCCGCGGCTGGGGCGGCTGGGGCGGCTGGGGCGGTTGGGGCGGCTGGGGCGGCGGCTGGGGCGGTTGGGGCGGCGGCTGGGGCGGCTGGTGGTGCTGAGCCACCTGTTCCGTACCAGTGAGCCCTGATGCCCACCGAACCAGTGAGCCCTGATGCCCACTGAACCAGTGAGTCCTGATGGCCACTGAACCGACGCGTAGCTCCCACTCCGCTGGGGTGGGAGCTACGCCCTTGCTAGCGGGGGTGAGAGTTTGCCGGGATTGGTGAATTGGCTGCTGCGGCCAGCCGAAAGCGACACCGAAGGACTCGTCGAGCACGCACCGGTGGTGCGGGTGCGCGAGGTTTTCCGCCGCTTCTGGCCGTACGCTCGACCGTTCCGCGGCTGGCTGCTGCTCAGCCTGCTGCTGGTGGTGCTCTCGCCACTGCTGGACACCGCCGCGATCTGGCTGTTCAAAGTACTCGTCGATGACGTCCTCACCCCCCGCAACTTCGCCGCTTTTCCCGCCGTGGCGGCGACCTACGCGGCGATCACCCTGGTGTCCGGGGTAATCGATTTCTCGGGGCACTACCTCGCTGTTTGGATCGGCGAAAACTTCCTGCACAAGATGCGCACCAGGGTGTTCGCACACCTGCACACCCTGTCGGTCGGGTTCTTCGACCGGCGGCGCATTGGTGACACGCTCTCCCGGCTCACCGGGGACGTGGGCGCCATCGAGAGCCTGGTGCTCTCCGGTGTCGCCCAGACGTTCTCCTCGGTGGTGAAGGTCGTGCTTTTCACCGGGGTGCTTTTCTACCTCGACTGGGTGCTGGCGCTGGTGTCCCTGATCGCGGTGCCGCTGTTCTGGGTCGTCGCCAAATTCTTCGCGAAGCGGATCAAGGCCGCCTCCCGCGAAGTGCGCGGCCGCAGCGGGTCGATCAGCACCGTCGCCGAGGAGAGCCTCGGCAACGCGCCGCTGATCCAGGCATACGGGCGGGAAAGCGCCGAGGTGGACCGCTTCGCCCGGCAAAGCCGCGGCAACGTCGTCGCCGAACTGGCCTCCACGCGCGTCGGGGCGCTGTTCTCCCCGCTGGTGGACCTGCTGGAGGTCTTCGGCGTGATGGCCATCCTCGGGGTGGGCATCTGGGAGATGTCGGCGGGCCGGATCAGCCTCGGCGGACTGCTGGCGTTCCTGGTCTACCTGTCCCAGCTCTACACCCCGGTGCGCAGCCTCGGCCAGCTGACCAACACGCTCTTCGCCGCCTCGGCCAGCGCGGAGCGCATCATCGAGCTGCTCGACCAGCGCCCGCTGGTGCGCAGTCCGGCGCACCCGATCCCGATGCCGCAGCGGCCGACCGGGCGTTTGGAGGTCGACCGGGTCACCTTCCGCTACCCGGACACCGCCACCGACGTGCTGCACGACGTGAGCTTCTGCGCCCTGCCGGGCCAAACGACCGCCGTGGTCGGGGCCAGCGGAGCGGGCAAGTCCACGCTGACCAAGTTGCTGCTGCGCTTCTACGACCCGACCCGCGGCCGGATCCTGGTGGACGGGCTCGACCTGCGGGCCCTGGATCTGACCGAACTGCGCGCCAACATCGCGATCGTGCTGCAGGAAACCCTGCTGCTGGACGGCACCATCGCGGACAACATCCTGGCCGGACGCCCGGACGCGGACCGCGACCAGCTCGTCGAAGCGGCGGAGGCGGCCGACGCGCACGAGTTCATCCAGCGCTTGCCGGAGGGTTACGACACTCGGGTCGGGCAGCGCGGCCGGTTGCTCTCGGGTGGGCAGCGGCAGCGCATCGCGATCGCCCGCGCGATGATCCGGGACGCGCCGATCCTGCTGCTGGACGAACCGACCACCAGCCTGGACGCCGACGCGACCCGGCGGATCCTGGCCCCGCTCCGCCGCCTGATGGCGGGCCGCACGACGATCGTGATCTCGCACAACCTGCTGACGGTCAGCGACGCGCAGCAGATCATCTACCTGGATCGCGGGTCGATCGCCGAGGCGGGCACGCACACCGAACTGCTCACCAACAACGGCGGCTACGCGCACCTCTACCGGTTGCACCACCCGGAGCACCCGGCCGGGACACCAGCAAGCGGGGACGGGCACTCACCGAACTGACGCGTCCCGTTCTCGAATGCGTACTGCCGGGAACGGGAAGACGCGGGCGCCCCGGACTTCGCCGGGGCGCCCGGAGTGCTAACGCCAGGTCTCGCCGCGACGGCGTGCCCGGTAGACCCGGCGGCAATTGTTGGCCCACCGAAGTCCCTTGCGCACCATCGGCTTCTGGTTGATCATGTGCCGCTGGTACCGCCACGGCGGCTGCCTGCCGTGCCGCGCGGCCAGCGCGTAGCTGAAGTCCAACGCGTTGCGGTCGGTGTAGCGGTCGAGGCTCTCGAACCACGCCATGCTGGTGCGCGCGGCGGCCTGCGCCACGCGCAGCGCGGCGTGGCCTTCCTCGTCGAACGACTTCAACGCCCCGGCCACGTCCTCGTGCTCGAACAGCTTCTGGGCGAGCATGATGCCGTCCACCATGGCCAGCCGGGTACCGGAGCCGATGGTGAAGTGCGTGGTGTGCGCGGCGTCGCCGATCAGGATCACGTTGTCGTGCCGCCAGGTCTGGTTGTAGACCTGGGTGAACCGCTGCCACGACGCGGCTTTGCCGCGGGACTGGCTGATCAGCGTATGACCGCCCAGCATGCGCGCGAAGATCCGCTCCAGCAGCCGGACGCCCTCAGCGTCGCTGAGCCGGTCGAAGCCCAGCGCCTGCCACGTCGATTCCTGGCATTCGACGATGAAGGTGCTGACGCCAGCGCTGGACGGGTAGGCGTGGAACCAGACCCAGCCCTGCGGGGTCTCCTCGAAGTCGAAGGTGAAGTTGTCGAACACCCTGTCGGTGCCGAGCCAGATGTAAGGGTTGCGGCCCTCGTCCACGATGGTGCCGAACTGCTCGCTGTAGCGCTGCCGGATCCGGCTGTTGGCCCCGTCCGCGACCACGATGAGATCGGCGTCGGCGAACTCCGAGAGGTCTTCGGCGGCCCGCTCGTACTCGATGCGGACGCCCAGCTCGGCGGCCCGCGAGGCGAGGATCTCCAACATCGGAGCGCGGTTGACGCTGTAGCCGTACCCGGTGAGGTACGCCGCCTCGTCGGTGCGCAGCGCGATCTTCTGCTCTTGCCACAGGCTCGACTCGGCGCGGATCCGCTGCGCGCTCTCCCGGTCGTTGCTGTACAGCGTGTCCAGGAGGTCGTCCCAGTACACAACGCCCCACCCGTAGGTGGCGCCCGGTGGATCACGTTCGATGACCGTGACGTCGTGCCCGGCATCCCGGAGCTTCGCCGAAATGGCGAAGTACAGCCCGGCTGGACCGGCTCCGATGCACACGATTTTCACAGCACCACCTCCTGGCAACAGGCGGGCAGCTGCGCAGGCATGCCGGGTGGCACGCCGTTGTCCGCGTGACGTCCCTCGTTGTACCCCGCTGAGCGGTTGGTCGCACCCGCACGCCAGCCGTCCACATGTCGGACCAGTCGGCGCTGATCGATTAGCGTTGTCGAGCGGTCGGTCTCCGGTGCCGATCCGGTGGCCACCAGCTGCGAACCGCTCCCGGCAACCGACGATGCGGAGTGACCCGATGACCAACAGGCTCAAGGCGAGGACGGCGATCGTCTTCGGCGCCGGTACTAGCGCGGTCCAGGTACCGCAGGGCTGCGTCAGCAACGGATTCGCCACCGCGGTCACCTTCGCCGCGCACGGCGCACGCGTGGTGGCGGTGGACCGCGACGAAGCCGCGCTGGCAGGCACTCACCAGGCGATCGTCGAGGCGGGCGGTGAATGCACCGCGGTCCTCGCCGACGTCACCGACGGTTCGCAGGTGGCCGTCGCGATCGACCGCGCGGTCAGCACCTACGGACGACTGGACATCGTGCACAACAACGTCGGCGCGACGATGCTGGGCGGCCCGGTGGAGTTGCCCACGCAGGACTGGAACAGGGCCTTCGACATCAACGTGACCAGCGTGTTCCGGACCTGCAAATACGCGATCCCGCACCTGTTGGAACGCGGTGGTGCGATCATCAACGTCTCGTCGCTGGCCTCGATCCGCTGGATCGGCTACCCGTACCCGGCCTACGCGGCGTCGAAGGCGGCGGTCAACCAGCTGACCCAGTCGCTGGCGTTGCAGTACGCCGACCGCGGGATCCGGGTCAACGCCATCCTGCCCGGCCTGATCCACACACCGCTGATCTACCAGCAGCTGGCTGGCCAGCACGGCGACGCCGAGGCGATGCGCGCGGAACGCGACGCGAGCAGCCCGACTGGCCGGATGGGGTCGGCGTGGGACGTCGCCAACGCGGCGCTGTTCCTGGCCTCCGACGAGGCCGCCTACATCAACGGAGTGGCCCTACCGGTGGACGGCGGCCTGCACGCCAAAGCCGGGTGACACCGGGAAAACCGCCACGCCGAATCCCGTTAGCTCGGTCCGCGATTCCCCGACTTCCACCACGACCGGGTCCGCGTTGTGGTTCAGCACGAAAATCCGGTTACCTCGACGGACCGCCTGGACCCCGGCAGGTAGCCCGGCGACCACCGGTGCCGCGCCGCTGTCGCCGACGACCCGGTCCATCAGCTTCCGCATCCCGTCCGCTGGCAGCCGAGTGCCGAGGTACCAGGCCACTCCGTCGCCGAAGGCGTGCCGGGTCAACGCCGGTCCCCCGGCGAGCCCGCCATCGGTGAACCGCCCGAGCACATCGGCTCCCTCGACCGAGATGTCCTCCGACCACAACGTCGCCGACTGCGCCGAGCCGAGCACCGACACCTCGACGGTCGCCTCGGCGGCCAGCGGCCAGAACTCCGCCACCCGCAGGCCGAGGACCTCGCGCAACGGCGCCGGATAACCACCCAGGTGAACCTGGTCGCAACCGTCGACGATGCCGGAGAAGAACGACACCAGCAGATGCCCGCCGCGCCGGACGTATTCGGTCAGGTGCTGGCCGGTGTCGGCCCGCAGCAGGTACAGATTCGGCACCACGACCAGCCGATACGCGGACAGGTCCGAATCCGGGTGCACCACGTCGCACCCGACGTTGGCGGCGAATAGCGGTGCGTAGTGCGCCAGCAACGCGTCGATCTGCCCCAACGAGGCCGGATGCGAATCCAGCTCCAGGGCCCACCAGCTCTCCCAGTCCAGCACCAGCGCCACGTCGTTGTCCGCGCGAGTACCGACGATCGACCCGGTGTCGGCGAGCTCCGCGCCCAGCGAAGTGACCTCCCGGAAGATCCGGCTGTCCGGACCGGCATGCGGCACCATCGCCGAGTGGAACTTCTCGGCACCGCCCTTGGACTGCCGCCACTGGAAGAACATCACCGCATCCGCACCCTGCGCGACGGCTTGCCAGCTCCACAACCGCATCTGCCCCGGCTGCTTGACGGCATTCCGCTCCCGCCAGTTCACCGCGCTCGGCGCCTGTTCCATCAGCAGCCAGGGCTGACCACCGCGCAGCGAACGCATGACGTCGCAGGAGAGCCCGGCCAGCACGGCCGCCTGCGGATCGTGCGGGTCGGGGTACGAGTCGTAGCTGACGACGTCCACTTCGGACGCCCAGCGGTGCAGGTCCAACGTCTTCGCCAGCGGCACGTGGTTGGTGGTCACCGGCACGTCCGGGGTCGCGGCGCGCAGCACGGCCTTCTCCATGCGCAGCAGTTCGAGGATGGTGTCCGAGGAGAAGCGGGCGAAGTCGAGCTGCTGGGTGGGGTTGGCGAACGTGGGCGCGGTGCGCGGCGGCAGCACCTCGTCGAAGTCGTCGTAGCGCTGCGACCAGAACTTCGTCGACCACGCGTTGTTGAGCTCGTCGACGTCGCCGTAGCGCGCACGCAGCCAATCCCGGAAGGCCACCGCCGAACTGTCGCAGTAGCAAGCCCGCACATGACAGCCGTATTCGTTGCCGATGTGCCACAGCGCGAGCGCCGGGTGGTCGGCGTAGCGCTCGGCGAGTCGCGACACCAGTCGCGCCGCGTACTGGCGGTACACCGGACTGGACGGGCAGTACGCCTGCCGCGCGCCGGGCCACAGCACGGTGCCATCGGCACGCTGCGGCAGGGTCTCGGGGTGCAGCTGGGCCAACCACGGCGGCGGTGAGGCGGTCATGGTGGCCACGGCCGCGCGGACCCCGCCGTCGGCCAGGTTGTCCAGCACCCGGTCGAACCAACCGAAGTCGAACTCGCCGGGCCGCGGCTCCACCAGCGCCCAGCTGAAGATCCCCACGCTGACCAGCGACACACCGGCCTGCTTCATCAACCGCACGTCCTCGGCCCACACCTCCTCGGGCCACTGCTCGGGGTTGTAGTCCCCTCCGTAGGCGATCCGGTCCAGCAACCGGTGCGCGTTCTCGGTCACGACTCGACGCTCCCTCCGATGAGCTTGCCCCGACGGTAACGTTGGCCGAACAGCACGGCGATCACCAACAGCCCAGGACGACCGGCCAGTTCGTCCACATTGGTCACTCCTGGAGCAGACCCGCCTCGACGAGGTGGCGGCGGACCGCGGCGCGTTCGGTCTCGTCCAGCGCGATCATCGGCTCGCTCGTCGTGCCGTGCTCGATGACGCCCAACTGCACCAAGGCTGCTTTGAAGGCGCCGATCGCCGAGGAATACCGGCTCATGGGCCGGGATCCGACCTGAGTCAGCCGGAACAGCCGCCGCAGCCGCGCCTGCTCGGCCGCGGCCTGCGTCCAATCCCCCGCCGTCGCGGCGCGGTGCAGCCGGAGGTATCCGTGCGGGTCGGCGTTGCCGAGGCCGGGCACGAGCCCGTGCGCGCCGAGGCCGAGGCTGGTGTCGGCCATCGTCTCGGAACCGCTGAACACCAGGAACTCCGCGTTGTCCACGGTTTCCAGCACGGCGCGCTGCTCGTCGAGGTCGCCGCTGGAGTCCTTCAACCCGCTGAGCGTGCCGTCCGCGGCCAATTCGGCGACCGTTTCCGGCGCCAGCTTGGTGTGCACCGAAACCGGTATGTCGTAGGCGAGCAGCGGGAGATCCACGGCGGCGCGGATCTGCCGGAAATGCGACCGGATCTCGACCTGATGGGTCGGCACGTAGAACGGCGCAGTCGCCACCAACGCGGCCGCACCCCGCCGGGCCGCGGCCCGCGCCTGTTCGATCACACGGGGCGTTGCGGTGTCGATGACGCCCGCCAGCACCGGCACCGCACCGGCGGCGACACCGGCGACGACTTCCAGCACGCGATGCCGCGTCGCATCCGGCAGGTAGCCGACCTCGCCGGTCGAACCGGTGACGAACAGGCCGTGGACCCCGGCGTCGAGCAGGTGGCCGGTGAGCTTCTCCAGCGACGGCACATCGAGTTCGCGAGGTGGAGTGAGCGGGGTACACATCGGCGGGATGACTCCGCCGGTCAGCTTGGCCATGCCACTCCTCGATCGCCGGTCCGGCATCAGACGTAGGACGTAGTATGTCCAGACGCTAACGGGTCGGACGCGGTGCTGACAAGTACGGACCCGAGCAAAAGGGGTTCAGGGAACCTCCGGGCGGGTCATGCGTGCGATGTGTCGGAGATGCGCGCTGCCAAGCCGATGAGGCCCTGGGTGATGTCGTGTTCGGTGGGGGCGTGATCCGGGTCGAGTGTCCACTGCATGAGCAGGCCGGACATCAGGGCCAGTTGCAGGGCGCCGATGGTGCGCAGGGTCTGGTTGTCGACGGCGTCTTCGGGGATGTCGAGCAGTCCGGCGGCGAGCCCGCTGCGTCCCTCTCGCATGCCTTGCGTCAGGAGTTCGCGGATGCGTGGTGAGTGCTCGGCGTGGACCGCGGCCTCGACCGAGGCCAGCCACAGTTGCAGCCCGCACTCCTGACGATTCGGTCCGGCGTCCAAAGCGGACGTCGCAGCCCAATGCTGTTGCGCCTGCGGGGAAAACCGCTTGCACCGCGGCGAACCGACCGGCGCTGCGGGGTGGCCAGCCCGGCGCGCCCATCGGAACCTCCCCCGACGCACTGCCGTCCGGCAGCTCAGGCGACCACGGACGGTCACAGAACACCCGGAAGGCGGACACCAGTTCGGCTGCCGGTGGCCGGTCGAAGCAGTACGCTCAGATCCGCGCGATGTCGTTTCGCCCAGCCGCCCGGCGGGGTTCGCGGAACCGGCAGGAAGCGACCCCGTCGGCGTTCGGGCGCGGGTGCCAGGAGCCGACATGAGCAGGTTGACGCAACCCACCAAACCCGAGAGCAAACTGTTCCGGAAGCTCCGCCACCAGGCGAACGAGGCGGACCTGCGGTTTCGGATGGCTCCGGGGCTGCGGCGGCAGTTGAGCAAGGTCTTCCCGTCGAACTGGTCGTTCCTGCTCGGCGAGATCGCGCTCTACAGCTTCATCATCCTGCTGATCACCGGCACCTACCTGGCCTACTTCTTCGACCCGTCGATGACCGAGGTCACCTACAACGGCGTGTTCACCAACCTGCGCGGCGTGGAGATGTCGCGGGCGTTCGAGAGCACCCTCGAAATCTCCTTCGAGGTCCGCGGCGGATTGTTCGCCCGGCAGTTGCACCACTGGGCGGCGCTGATCTTCATGGCCGCGATCGTGGCGCACATGTGCCGGATCTTCTTCACCGGCGCGTTCCGCCGCACGCGCGAGGTGAACTGGACCATCGGCATCCTGCTGTTCATCTCCGGCATGTTCGAGGGTTTCATCGGCTACTCGCTGCCCGACGACCTGCTCTCCGGAACCGGGATGCGAATCGCCTCGGGCATCCTGCTTTCGATCCCGGTGATCGGCACCTGGCTGCAGTGGATCCTGTTCGGCTCGGAGTTCCCCGGTACCGAGATCATCCCGCGGTTCTACCTGTTCCACGTGTTCGTGCTGCCGGGGATCATCCTCGCGCTGGTCGCGGTGCACCTGGCGATCGTCTGGTACCAGAAGCACACCCAGTACCCCGGCGTCGGGCGCACCGAGTCCAATGTGGACGGCGTGCGGATCATGCCTTTGTTCGCGGTCAAGAGCACCGGCCTGTTCCTCATCATCACCGGTGTGCTGGCCATCATGAGCGGCATCTTCCAGATCAACCCGATCTGGAACTTCGGGCCGTACGTGGCCTCGCAGATCTCCGCGGCCTCCCAGCCGGACTGGTACATGATGTGGACCGACGGGATGGGTCGGCTGTGGCCGCCGTGGGAGGTCTACCTGGGCCCGTACACCATCCCGGCCCCGTTCTTCCCGCTGGTTCTCGGGCTGGGCCTGGTGTTCACCGTCGCGCTGGCCTACCCGCTGCTGGAACGCAAGCTCAGCGGCGACGAGGCGCACCACAACCTGCTGCAACGGCCGCGGGACGCGCCGGTGCGGACCTCGCTGGGCGCGATGGCGATCGCGTTCTTCATGGTGGTGCTGCTCTCCGGCGCCAACGACATCATCGCGTTCGTGTTCAACATCTCGCTGAACGCGACGGTCTGGGCTGGGCGGCTGGGCGTGCTGCTCGCGCCGCCGATCGCCTACTTCGTCACCTACCGGATCTGCCTGGGCTTGCAGCGCAGCGACCGGGCGGTGCTGGAGCACGGTGTGGAGACCGGCATCATCAAGCGCTTGCCGCACGGTGAGTTCATCGAGGTCCACCAGCCGTTGGGGCCGGTGGACGAGCACGGCCACCCGGAGCCGCTGCCCTACCAGGGCACGCCGGTGCCGAAGAAGATGAACAAGCTCGGCGCCGGTGGGCGGTCGGTGCCTGGCAGCCTGCTGCTGCCGGACCCGAGCGAGGAGACCGAAGCCTTGGACCAGGCCCGCCGCGAGGAGGAGCACGCCCCGTCGCGGGAGCCCGAGGTCCGCTCGGGGCGCCCGCAGGCGCCCGAGCAGTGATCGGCCGCGCCCACGACGTCAGGCACCGTCGGGGGCGCCCATCTCCCGCAGCTGGCCCTCGGCCAGCCGCAGCCAGCGGTCCACCCTGATCTCCGCGAGGAACCGCTCGTCGTGGCTGACCACCACGAACGCACCTTCGTAGGAGTTCAGAGCGCTCTCCAGCTGGCCGACGCTGACCAGGTCGAGGTTGTTGGTCGGTTCGTCCAGCAACAGCAGTTGGGGCGCGGGCTCGGCGCACAGGACGCAGGCCAGGGTGGCGCGCAGGCGCTCGCCGCCGGAGAGCACGCCGACCGGCAGGTGGATGCGCGAGCCCCGGAACAGGAAGCGGGCGAGCAGATTCATCCGCTGCGCCACCGACATCCCAGGTGCGAACGCGGTCAGGTTCTCCGCCACGCTGCGGTCGAGGTCCAACAGGTCCAGCCGTTGGGAGAGGTAGGCGATCCGGCCGTCGGCCCGCTTGGTCCCGCCGCTTTCCGGCTCCAGCTCGCCGCTGATCATCCGCAGCAGGGTGGATTTGCCAGCACCGTTGGGCCCGGTGAGCGCGATCCGTTCCGGGCCCCGGATGGTCAGGTCGACGCCGTCGGTGGCGAAGAGGGCGCGCTGGGCGTAGCGGACCTGCATCCGTTCGCCGAGGAAGACCGTGCGTCCGGCCGGGACATTCGTACCGGGCAGTTCCAACGTGATCTTCTGCTCGTCGCGCAGTGCGCGGCCCGCCTCGTCGAGCCGGGCCTTCGCCGCGTTGACCCGCGAGGCGTGCACCCCGTCGGACTTCCCCGCCGACTCCTGGGCGCGCCGTTTCATCCCCCCGGCAACGATCTTCGGCAGACCGGCGTTGCTGATGTTGCGGACGGCGTTGCTGGCCCGGCGCTGCGCGCGCTCGCGCGCCTGCTGCATCTCCCGCTTCTCCCGCTTGACCTCCTGTTCGGCGTTGCGGACGTTCTTCTCGGCGACCTCCCGCGCGGCGCGCACGGCCTCCTGGTATTCGGTGAAGTTCCCGCCGTAGGACCGGATCTCGCTGCGGTCGAGTTCGGCGATGCGGTCCATCCGGTCCAGCAGCGCGCGATCGTGGCTGACCAGCAGCAAGCAGCCGTTGAAGTCCGCAAGCACGTCGTAGAGCTTGCGGCGAGCGTCGAGGTCGAGGTTGTTGGTCGGTTCGTCCAGCAGCAGGACGTCGGGTTGCTTCAGCAGCTGCGCCGCCAAGCCGAGGGAGACGATCTGGCCGCCGCTGAGAGTGTGCAGGCGCCGGGTGAATTCGAGGTCCCCCAGCCCGAGCCGGTCCAACTGGGCACGGGTGCGCTCCTCGATGTCCCAGTCGTTGCCGATCGCGGCGAAGTGCTCCTCGTTGACGTCTCCTGACTCGACGGCGTGCAGTGCCCTGAGCACCGCGGCGATCCCCAGGACCTCGGCCACGGTCAGGTCGCCGACCAAGGGCAGGCTCTGCGGGAGGTAGCCGAGCACCCCCTCGACGGACGTGCTCCCGCTGCTGGGCCGGTACTCGCCAGCGATCAGCTTGAGCAGCGTGCTCTTTCCAGCACCGTTCGGTGCGACCAGACCCGTGCGGCCGCCGCCCACGGTGCAGGACAGGTCCTGGAAGACAGGCGTGTCGTCAGGCCAGGAGAAGGACAGGTTCGTGCAGATGATGAACGCATCGGACATATGAGAGCCCTCGGGTGTGATGCGGGCGCGCCGAAGCCGCCAGCGGGAATGGGGATTCGTGGGAACGACGAAACAGCCACGGCGGCAGCGCTACCGCGCGCCTGCCAGCGACCGACCACGTCCGGTATCACCCGGAGATGTCGTCGTCACCTACCACGTCAGATCTCCCTCGTTCCGGGGCAATCACGGCACACCATAACAGCGGCATCTTGCCGCCGAGGTGCGCGGGGCGGCCGAGCCAGGTTGTTCGCCGACCATCTGCCCAGCCGTAGGGTGGATCCGACGGGAGGAGCCTGACGTGCGCGAACTGGCAGGGCGGATGCGTTCGGTGGATCCGGATGCCGGAGCGGCGCTGCAAGTGATCGCGCACTTCGACGCCCTCGTCGAGACCCGTGCTGGCCTGGAGGCGACGATCCGGGCCGCTGCGGTGCTCGCGGGCTGTCCGGCCGGACTGGTCGATCGCGCACGTCGCCTCCGAGTACGGGTGCTTCCCGACAGGCAGCGGGCGGACGGCGAGCCCACCGGCATCAGGTCGCCGCTGTCCGCGGATCAGGATGACGCCTTCGTCTGGCTGGAGCGGCCAGGCGATCAATCCGCGGACAAGGCTCGCGCCGAGTTGGACGCGATCCTCGTCGAGAGGCTGGCCGCCACTGTCCGGATCGTCCTGGATCGCACCTGGTCCAACACGCCGAGCCTCGACCCTGCCTCCGTCGAGTTGCTGGTGGACCCGGCCGCCGACGAGAGAATCCGCAGCACTGCGGCCCGTCGCCTCGGGCTGCCGGTGGACGGCGTTTTCGCAGTGCGAGTCGGGATCGGCGGCGCGCATGGGCAGCAGCAGGCCCTCACCGTCCGGCTCGGCGATCTCGACGTCACGATCGAACCCGCCGGTCGCGGCCGCGAACCCTCCGCGCCTCGCTCCGCAACAGGTCCGCTCGTCGAGCTCCGCGACCTTCCGCTGTCCTACCAGCAAGCACGGCTCGCTCTCCGGTTCACCCGCGCGGACGCGGACGAACCCGGACCAGCGCACGTCGAGGCGGCCGCGCTGGGCGGGATGCTGGCACTGGCGGACGGTTGTGACTCACCGGCCGCGATCGCCGAGGTGGCACTCCTCGACCGCGTCACTTCGACACACGCGTGGGCGCTCGCCACCCTCACCGCGGTGGCAGCCGAGTCCAGTCTTCGAGGTGCTGCGGTCGCGCTCCACGTGCACCACTCCACGCTCCAGGGCCGGGTGGAGCTACTCGATCGAGCACTGGGTTATTCGGTCGTCACCCCGCTCGGGCGGACGCGGCTGACGGTGGCCCTGGCGCTGCGGCGACTGCGCCGCAATCGCTGGTAGGACCCAGATCTTGGTGTTGCTTCGGCGAAACCGCCGGTTGGCGGGAAACAGCCGCCGCGCGACGGGTGCGGCTCACGCCATCAGATGCCTAGCGTCAGCCGCGCCTACTCGATGAGGAGCTGGACATGGCAAAAGTGCACCCGCCGTTCGATCCTGAAGTGGCCGCCGCACTTCTGGCGGTCAACCAGGAGCTGCCGCCGTCGCTCACCCCAGATCTGATCGGCCGACTGCGCGAGAGAACGGAGGCGGGGCACACGATGAGCCTGGACGAGATCCGGGGACACGTGCACGCCGAAGAGCTGCTGGTTCCCGGCCGGGGCGGCGCGCCGGACGTTGCACTGCTCGCAATGCGCCCGAAGGGCAGTGACCCCGCGTCTGCCCTGCCCGGTCTGTACTTCATCCACGGCGGTGGCATGGTCGCGGGCAACAACCGGACCGGCATCGCGTGGGCGCTGGAGTGGATGGCGGCCATCCCGATGGTGGTGGTCAGCGTCGATTACCGCCTCGCCCCGGAAAACCCCCATCCGGCCCCCGTCGAGGACTGCTATTGCGGGCTCGAATGGGTGGGCGACCACGTCGTGGAGCTCGGCATCGACCCCGACCGGCTGGTGATCGCCGGGGGCAGCGCCGGAGGCGGGCTGGCGGCCGCCACCGCGTTGGTCGCCCGCGATCGAGGCGGCCCCCAAGCGCGGGGCCAGCTGCTGGTCTGCCCGATGATCGACGACCGCGCCATCACCCCGTCGAGCAATGAACTCGTCGGCGAAGGCGTCTGGGACAGCATCTCCAACGCCACCGGCTGGTCGTCTCTGCTCGGCGACGCCGCGGGAGGCCCCCGCGTCTCCCCTTATGCCGCGCCTGCTCGCGCCACCGATCTCTCCGGGTTGCCAACGGCTTTCATCGAAGCCGGATCAGTCGAGACCTTCCGCGACGAGTCCGTCGACTACGCTTCCCGCATCTGGCAGGCGGGTGGGCAGGCCGAGTTGCACATCTGGCCCGGCGGCTGCCACGGCTTCGACGAGGTCGTTCCGGAAGCCCCGCTGTCCCGCGAGGCGCGCGCTGCCAGGGTCAACTGGCTACGTCGCGTACTCGCCGAATGAACCCGCCACCGCCTCCGCACCCGAGCACCGTCCGACGCTCGCGGGGTTGTCGTCGGTGCTCGGACCACCACGCGAGTCGCGGGTGGGAACACTAAGGTCCCGCGTGTGTCCAATCGGGAACTCGTCGTGCTGGGCACGGCCAGCCAGGCGCCGACGCGAGCTCGCAACCACAACGGCTACCTGCTGCGCTGGGACGGCACCGGCGTGCTTTTCGATCCCGGCGAAGGCACCCAGCGGCAGATGATCCACGCGGGGGTCACCGCGCACGACATCGACCGGATCTGCATCAGCCACTTCCACGGCGACCACTGCCTCGGACTGCCCGGCGTGGTGCAGCGGCTTTCGCTGGACCGCCTGCGGCGGCCGGTGCACGCGCACTACCCGGCTTCCGGCGCCGGTTTCTTCCGGCACCTGCGTTACGCGTCCGCCTTCGACGAGGTCGTCGACCTGCGGGAACAGCCGATCGAGCGGGACGGCCCGATCGCCACCGGCCCGTTCGGCACGCTGGCGGCGGTGCGGCTGGACCACCGGATCGAGACGTTCGGCTACCGGCTGGTCGAGCCGGACGGCCGACGGATGGTGCCGGAGCGGCTGGCCCGCTTCGGGGTGCACGGCCCCGACGTGGGGCGGCTGCAACGGGAGAGGAGGCTGCGCATCGACGGGCGTCTGGTGGCGCTGGAGCAGGTCAGCGATCCGCGTCCGGGGCAGCGGTTCGGGTTCGTGATGGACACCCGGCTGTGCGACGGCGTCTTCGCGATCGCCGACGGCGCCGACCTGCTGGTGATCGAGTCGACGTTCCTGGACGAGGACGCGCGGCTGGCCGACGAATACCGCCACCTCACCGCGTCCCAGGCGGCGCGGGTCGCCGCCGAGTGCGGGGTGCGCTGCCTCGTGCTGACCCACTTCTCGCAGCGCTACGCCGACGCGCACCGCTTCCACGACGAGGCCGCGGCGATCTTCGACGGCGCGGTCGTCGTCGCCGAGGACCTGACGCGGGTCCCGGTGCCACCGCGCCGGTAGCGGCCAGCGGATCACCGAGCTCGCCAGATCGATAAGCTGCGCAGGGCGACCGCGATCTCGTGGAGGCACGTTTCCTTGGTTCGGCAATCGATTCCGGTCATCATCGTCGCGGGGTTCCTCGGATCCGGGAAGACCAGTCTGCTCAACCACCTGCTGCGCAACCCGCAAGGCGCTCGGATCGGCGTCGTCGTCAACGACTTCGGGAAGATCAACATCGATGCGCTGAGCGTGGCAGGTCAGGTCGACTCGACGGTGTCGCTGAGCAACGGATGCCTGTGCTGCGCGGTCGATTCCAGCGGGCTGGACGAGTTGCTGGCCAAGTTGACGCGGCCGGGCGGCGGCATCGACGTGATCGTGATCGAGGCCAGCGGGTTGGCCGACCCGCGCGGCATGGTCCGCTTGCTGCTCAACAGCACGAATCGCCGCCTCGGCTACGGCGGGCTGGTCGAGGTGGTCGACGCCGCGGAGTTCGACCGGACGCGACGGCGGCACCCCGAGATCGACCAGCACCTGCGCTTCGCCGATCTGGTGCTGCTGAACAAGGTCGATCGCGTCGACGAGACGGCCCGATCGCGGCTGGCGGAGTTGGTGGGCGAACTCGCCGACGGCAAACCGGTGCTGCCGACCGCGCACGGCCGCGTCGATCCGACGCTGCTGTTCGACCGCGAATCGGTGCGGCAGCGGCAGGTCACCGCGCGCCAGCTGTCCTTCGACGAGCTGCTGTCCGAATCGCCCGAGGACTGCCACGAGCACCTGCACACCGCGTACCAGAGCGTCGAGTTCACCGACGACCGCCCGGTGGATCCGCGAGCGCTGATGCGCTTCCTCGACGACCGCCCGGCCGGGGTGTACCGGATGAAGGGCCAGGTCCACTTCGGAGCGGCCGGGCAGGGCCAGAAGTTCACCCTGCACACCGTTGGTGACTTCCTGCGCTTCCACCGGACGCGGTGGGGTCGGGACGAACCACGCCGCACCCAGCTCGTCGTGATCGGCTCCGGCCTGGACCGCGAGCGGGTGCACCGGGGTCTGGACGCGTGCGTGGGTGAACCCGACGGCGCGGACGAGCACTGCATGCTGGACGTGCTCAAGTACACCCGGTCCTGATCACGGTCTTGCCAAAGCAGCCCGACGCGGGCAGCCTACGGCTGATCACGAATCGACGTGGGAAGGATTCAGCCATGCAGGGCCATCTTGGCCAGGATCCTGCCTCGGCGGAATTGTTCGAGAACCTGCCGGAGACGCGCACTTCCGCCCAGCAGAACCGGGGATTCCTGCAACGCGTGGTGCGCTACCTGGCCGCCGACGCGGGCATCACCCAGTTCCTCGACCTCGGTTCGGGCGTCCCGACCGTCGGCAACGTGCACGAGATCGCGCAGGGCGTGGCTCCCGCCGCACGGGTCGTCTACGTGGACCACGAACCCGCGGCGGTAGCCCAGTCGCAGCAGATGTTGGCCGACAACGACCGGGCCATCATCATCCGCGCGGATCTGCGCTACCCGGATCTGGTGCTGCAACACGCCGAGACGCGTCGGCTGCTGGACTTCTCCCAGCCGGTGGCGGTGCTGATGATCGAGGTGTTCCCGTTCATCGCGGACGAGGACGACCCGATCGGGATCATCGAGCACTACCGGAACGCGTGCGCACCCGGCAGCTACCTGGCGTTGTCGCACGGCCTCACCCCGGAGTTCTGGGCCAGCAAGCCGCAGGAGTCCAGCGCCCACCCGCCGCACCTCCGCGACCCCGACCAGGTCGCGGAGTTGTTCAGCGGCTACCGGATGGTCGAGCCGGGGCTGGTGTTCACCTCGGACTGGCGGCCGGATCGCCCGATCACCGACGAGCAGGCGAAGCAGAACCGCGCCCTGGCCGGGCTGGGCGCACTGCCCGAATAGCGTCCACTGTGGACGAGCTGCTGGATCCGGACGGCGGTCGTACCGTGACGCAGACCGGTTCTGACCCGCGACAGGAGCGTGCCCGATGACCAGCGCCGAGGTGCTCGTCGATGCCTTCACCAGAATCCGCGAAGTGGTGCACGGGGCGGTCGCCGACCTCGATGCCGACCAGCTCGCGTTCCGCCTCGACGCCGAGGCCAACTCGATCGCGTGGCTGGTGTGGCACCTGACCCGAGTGCAGGACGACCACGTCTCGGACGTGGCCGGGACCGAACAGGTCTGGACCGCGCAGGACTGGCTGGGGCGCTTCGGGCTGCCGTTTCCGCAGGACGACATCGGCTACGGCCACGATCCCGACGAAGTCGCCGACGTCCGCGTCGACTCCGCCGAACTGCTGACCGGCTACCACGACGCGGTGTACGAGCAGACGGTCGAATACGTCCGGAACCTCACCGACGCGGACCTGGCCGAAGTCGTGGACACCGCGTGGCGGCCCCCAGTCACCCTGGGCGTGCGCCTGGTGAGCGTCGTCGCCGACGACCTACAGCACGCCGGTCAGGCAGCCTTCATCCAAGGCGTGCTGCAACGCCGCAGCTGAGCGCGTCGATCGCCGCTGGCTGGTGGCACCGCGGGTCCGGTATGACGGATAATCGCCGCATGACCGAGCGCAAGCCACCTGGTACGACGTTCGAATCATGGGTGGAAAAGCAGATCCGGACCGCTGCGGAGCGCGGCGCCTTCGACGACCTGCCTGGCGCGGGCAAGCCGCTGCCCGGTGCGGGCGCACCGGTCGAGGACCTGTGGTGGGTCAAGGATTACATCCGGCGCGAGGGGTTGTCCGGCGAGGCCCTGCTGCCGACCCCGTTGCAACTGCGCAAGGAGATCGAACGGCTGCCGGAGACCATTCGGGAGCTGACCACCGAGCAGGCCGTCCGCGACGTGGCGGCGGAGCTCAACCGCCGCATCGTCGAGCACCTGCGCGCACCGATCGGACCGCAGGTGGCCGTCCGCCCGGTGAACATCGACGACGTGGTCGAACAGTGGCGTGCTGCGGTGCCGAAGCCGTCCCAGCAGTCCGCGCCGCAGGCGGCAGGGCCTTCGACCCCGCGGAAGTCCCGGTGGTGGCACCGCTTCCGGCGGTGAGCCAGTCCACCAGCGATTTCCCATCTGCTGAGCGGCTTTGACGGCATCCTCGCGCGGTGCTTTCATCAGTGCCATGACGCTGGGACCGCTGCTCGTGCAGCGCGCGCACATCGACCTGTTGTGGGTCGCTTCCGCGGCTTGTCCGCGCGGTTGATCTCCCCTGCCCCGGCGTCGCACTCCAGCTCACCCGAACCCCCGGACGCCGGTGCGCCTTCGCCTCGCCGGTGACGTGCCGCCGAGGTGCGTTGTTCGCGCCGGTGTCGGCGGAAATCCCGTACCGGCACCGCGATGTGGGACGGAGACCTGTGTCATGACGCTGGGAGCTGCTTTCGGGGAGCCGACGGGGTCGGACTCCCCCGACGTTCGGCCGGTGGAGGGCGCGGTTGTCGAGGTGACCGCCCGGTTCGTCGTCGCCCGCCACGACCTGCCCGCGCTGCAACGGGATTTCGCCCGGAAGCTCCGCGCACTCGCGAACCTGCCGAACCAGTCCAATGTGGAAATCCAAACTGGACCGGAGGTGCCGCACCTGCGATCGCTGCCCACCCCGGCGGAGCCGGAACTGCGGATCCTGGTGGCGCCGCGCAAGGTGGTGCGCGCGGACGGAACGCTCGTCGAGCTGACTCGCTTGGAGTTCGACCTGCTGCTGTTCCTCTGCCAGAATCCGGGGCGGGTGCACCAGCGCGGGGCGCTGCTCAACGCCGTCTGGCACCTCAACAGCACCCCGAGCACCCGCACGGTCGACGTGCACATCCGCCGGATCCGCAGCAAGCTCGGGCCCGACCTGGACCTGATCACCACGGTGCGCGGGGTCGGGTACCGGCTGGACCGGACCACCGAGGTCAGCATCGAGCCCGATCCTTACGCGTCCTGAGCGCCGCAGGTGACGAGCCGGGCCGGATTGGGTAGCCGGGAGGCATGCCGAAGCGCAAGCGCGAGGACTACGAGCGGGGGCTGCCCGGCTACCACGACCCGATGGCCGGTTTCGCCGGAGCGCCCTACGCGCGAAGCGCACTCACCCTGCGGCTCTGGTTGGCCGGGTTCGGTCTGGTGTTCTGCGCGGTCGCGGCCGTGCTGGTGTTGCGGTCCAGTGCGGAGCTGGCGTGGCTGGGCTGGGTGCTGGCGGTGCTGGCCCTGATCGCCGCGGTCGACTTCGGCTGGGTGTTGCACCGCAAGCGCCGCGGCGAACCCGGCTGATGATCGAGCGCCCGATCACCAGCGTCGCTCCCCTTTGTCCACGGTGGAGCGGCGTTGACCGGGGGTGACCGGTTCGCGCATGCTGGTGCCCAACGATCGTCGGGCCGAATCCGGGTGGCACCAGTGAGTAGCCCTGTGTCAACGTCAGTGCTCATCAACGGCACCTCAGGGGACCGTGACGCAAGCCAGCCACCAGAAACCGCGAAACGGCAGATTGGGCGGAACGCGACCACCACTGAGAATCGCGGAGAGGCGGTACTGGAGGCGGACCAGTCATGAGCGTGGTGATCGGCATCGTGGTGCATGCGCGCCGCTTCGACATCTTCGAGCAAGCCGCGCGGACCGTGACCGGGGTGACCCTGCGCTGGGCCGTCTACCACCAGCAATCGGAGATCGGCGACCGCGTGCGCGAGTTGCTCGCGCAGCCGCGCATGGACGGCGTCCTGCTGGGCCTGCTGCCCTTCGAGTTGGCCCGCGACCTGCTCCCGGAGTCGGTGGTGGTGGCGGTCCCGCAGCCGTCCGCGTTGGACTTGGCGTTGGCGTTCGCGCGAATGCGCGCCGAGTTCCCGCTCGAAACACCGGTGAGCATCGACACCTTCGGACAGGAGATCGTCAACGAGGTCACCACCGCGCTGGGGGTGGACGCGACATCGCTGCCCTACGCGCCCGGACAACGGACTGCCGACATCGTCGAGCACCACCGGAGCGCGATGCGCGAACGCGGCGGTGTCGTCATCACCATGCGCATGGACGTGGCGGACCAGCTGCGCCCTGACGTGCCGGTCATCAACAGCAGCACCGTGCCCTCGACCGTCCGCGCCGATCTGCACGAGCTCGTGCTGCGGATCCATTCCGGACAGGCCAACGCCTTCCGGTTCACCGCGGGGATCTTCCAGGTGCGCGACCGTGCCAGCGAGATCGATGTCGAGCAAGCGCGGAGCGGCCTGACGAACCTGCTGCTGCACAATCCGGACATGGCCGGGGCGTGGGTGGAGAACCACGGGCGTCGCGGGCTGGTCGTCTTCGCGCACAAGGCGTTGTTCGAACGCGCCACCGCGCGCTGGCGGGTCGTGCCGATCCTGCGGCAGGCCGAGGAACTGCTGGGCATCAGCGCCGACGCGGGCTTCGGGATCGGCGGCTCGGCGCGCACCAGCGTCTCGCTCGCCGAACGCGCCGCGGCCCGCGCGGCGACGGAGTCCGAGCCGTCCGGATTTCTCATCGAGGACAACGGCGTGATCATCGGGCCGATGAACCGGGACCAGAGCCTGGCCGAGTTCACCTACCGAGACCACGGAGCGGCCCTGGAACGCCTCGCCCGCGACGCCGGACTCAGCCCCACCACGCTGTCCAGACTGGTAGCCGTCGAGCGCAACCTGCACGGCCGCCCGGTCGCACCGAGCGAATTGGCCGCACTGCTGGGAATCACCGATCCCAGCGGCCGCCGAGTGATCCGCAAACTGCAAGCCGCCGGTCTCGCCGTCGCCGAAGGCATCGCGCAACACGCCCGCAAAGGACGGCCCACTCGGCTGTACCGCCTCCGCCTGGACGACGCGCTGAGCGAGGACTGAATCCCACCGCCCGATCGGTAACACGCGCTTATCGCGAGGTGTTCAGTTTTTCGTTGCGATGCGTTGACCATTCAGTGGTCGTCGTGCATGCTCGCTGCACCACGAGAAAAGCACCAATTACGAACCTGGTTCGTTAGTGATCGCGCCGATCGCGGGCGATCGAGAGGGGTGCTGCCATGGACCGTCGAAGTCTGCTCAAGGCGATGCCGCTGCTCGCCGCGCCGGGACTGCTGGCCGGTTGTGGTCGCGCGGCGCTGGCTGGCGTGGTGCGCTTCGAGGGCTGGGATTACGAAGCCGGGCTGGTGCAGCAGAACGTGGACCGGTTCATGCGGCTCAACCCCGATGTTCCAGTCGAGTACACACCGATCACCAGCGCGCAGTTCATCCAGAAGATCACCGCCGAATTCATGGGCGGCGGCGGTCCGGACGTGCTCTACATGTACGACGATTCCCTGGCCGCCTCGGTGGAAGCCGAATACCTGCAACCGCTCGACGGAATCGCGGGCGTGGACGAGATCTACCAAGCGGCGTACCCGTCGGTCGCGGCGGCGATGACCTACCAGGGCAAGCGCTACGGACTGCCCTACTACACCGACTCCCAGGGCCTGGTCTACAACGCCGACCTGCTGCGCCGGGCCGGGATCAGCACGCCGCCCCGAACGCTCGACGAACTCGAAGCGCAGGCGTTGCGCATCAAGGCCGCCGGTCTGCTGGAATACCCGATCGGTTTGGCCGCGCAGCTCAGCGACACGGCGATGATGTGGATCTGGGCTTTGGTGCACGCCAACGAATCCGATCTGTTCGACCGGTCGCGGCCGGTGATGGCCCGTTCCGGCTCGGCGTTCGTCGCGATCCTGGAGTGGTTGCAACGCGCGACGCAGCGTTCTCGGGTGCTCGACCCAGCGTCCATCCAGACCCTGCCGGTTCCGCTGGACAACGCCATGATGGCCGGGCGGTACGCGTTCACCTTGGCGCCGCGCTATTCGCTGCGCAACTACAACAATCCCGAGAAATCGACCACGGCGGGCGCGATGCTGCTCGCCGCGGTGCCCACCCTCGACGGGCGCACCGAAGGCACCGCGAGCACCGCCCGGATGTACTGCCTGAGCAGGGAAACCGAGGTCCGCGACAAGGGCATTCGACTGCTGCACTACCTAGGCGGCTTCGACGAGCACGGGGTGCCCTACACCGCGAAGTTCTGGTTCGTCCAGCGCGGACTCGGCTTCGCCTACGACTCGTTGCGCGCGGATTCCGAAGTGGACGCCACACTGCGCAAGTTCGCCGATCCGACGGCGTATGCATACCTCGCGGAAGTCAGCCGGGCGCGCAGCATCCTGTCCGTGCCGTGGTACGCGGAATTCGAGGCGGCGCTGCAACGAGCAATGCAGCGGGTGCTCACCGGCGGCGCCGCGCCGAGCGCTGCCGCTGCGGAGCTGGACCGCGCGGCAGCGTCGTTGGCCAGCCGGTACGCATAGGGGGCGTGATGACGAGTGCGGAGTTGTCGGTGCGACGAGCCGACGCGAAGCGGGCTTACCTGCTCAACGCCCCCGCGATGGTCATCCTGTTCGCCCTGGTGGCCTATCCGATCGGCTATTCGCTGTGGGTGAGCCTGCACCAGTTCAACCTCAAGCGTCCCAAGGACATCGAGTTCATCGGGCTGGGCAACTACCTGACGCTCTGGCAGGATCCTGCTTTCCTGCAGTCGCTGCGCACCACCGGGCTGTTCGTGCTGGTCGTCGTGTCGATGACAGTGGTCCTGGCGCTCTCGCTGGCGATGGTGCTCAACGAGTCGTTCCTCGGCCGCGGACCGCTGCGGAGCCTGGCGCTGCTGCCGTGGGCCATGCCGGGGGTGGTCAACGGCCTGATGTGGCGGACCATCTTCGACGCGAAAACCGGTGCGCTCAACGGGTTGCTCACCGAACTCGGCCTGATCGACAGCTACCAGGCGTGGCTGGCCTCGCCGGTCGGCGCGTTCCTGCTCGCGGCCTTCGCCCAGGTCTGGAACATGTTGCCGTTCGCGGTGATCCTGCTGCTGGCCGGGCTTTCGGCGATCCCGTCGGACCTCTACGACGCGGCGCGGGTGGACCGCGCCGGGGTCGTGCAGCGGTTCCGCGAGGTGACCCTGCCCTGGTTGCTGCATCCGCTGCTGATCGTGCTGATCCTGGAAACGATGAACTCGTTCCGGGCCTTCGACACGATCTACGTGCTCACCGGCGGTGGTCCCGGCGAGGCGACGAACATCATCGCGGTGCTCAGCGTGCGCACCGCGTTGACCTACACCGACTTCGGGCTGGGCAGCGCTTACGCGTGGGTCATCACGCTGATCACGTTCGTGATCTCGGTCGGCTACGTCGCGGCCCTCTACCGGAAGGGGAACTTCGAGGTATGACTGGACATTCCCCGCCACTGCGCTACCGGATCCGGTGGAAGAAGATCTTTGTGACGGTGGCCGCGATCGCCTTCGCGGCGTACCTGTTCCTGCCGTTCTACTGGATCCTCGCGATGAGCTTCATGCGCGAGGTGGACGCGATCGCGGTGCCGCCGAACTGGATTCCGCCGAACCCGACGCTGGACAACTACGCCAGCTTCACCCAACCCGACCAGGTCGAGGTGCTGGTGGGCGGCCGGGCGATCAAGGAAACCCCGTACGCGCTGGGCAACAGCATGGTGGTCGCCACCTCGACGGCGCTGCTCAACCTGGTGCTGGCGGTGCCCGCCGCCTACGCCTTCTCCCGGCTGCGGTTCACCGGCAGCCGGTTCTTGCTGGTCGGCTACCTGGTGACCAGGATGGTGCCCAGCGTGGCGATCATCATCCCGTTCTACCTGATGATGCGCGCGCTCGGGTTGCTCGACACCTACTGGGCGCTGATCCTGTCGTACCTGACGTTCTCGCTGCCGGTCACGATCTGGGTGCTCAAGGACTTCTTCCGCACCGTGCCGCGGGAATTGGAGGACGCCGCGCGGATCGACCGCTGCGGTTGGCTGCGCACCATCTGGTCGGTGTTCCTGCCGGTCGCCGCGCCGGGTCTGGTGGCGGCCGCGGTGTTCTCCTTCATGACCGCCTGGAACGAGTTCATGTTCGCCCTGTTCATGACCTCCACCGAGGCGGCCAAGACGATGCCGGTGGTGGCGGCGAACTTCGCCACCGACATCAACACCCAGTTCACGCTGATGGCCGCCGCCGGGGTGGTCGCCGTGGTGCCGCCACTGGTGCTGGCGCTGTTCTTCCAGCGGTTGATCGTGCGCGGCATGGCCGCCGGATCGGTGAAGGGATGAGGGGCTGATGGCCGAGGTCCGATTGGCGAGCATCCGCAAGGCGTTCGGCGGCAACGTGGTCGTCGACGGGCTCGACCTCACGGTGTCCGATCGGGAGTTCCTGACGCTGGTCGGCCCGTCGGGTTGCGGCAAGTCGACCACGTTGCGGCTGGTCTCCGGGTTGGACCAGATGACCAGCGGGCAGGTGTACTTCGACGACCAGCCGGTGGGACATCTACCGCCGAACAAGCGCGACGTCGCGATGGTCTTCCAGAGCTACGCGCTGTACCCGCACCGGACGGTGGCGCAGAACATCGGGTTCGCGCTGCGCATGATGCGGGTGCCCAAGCCGGACATCGACCAGCGGGTGCACCGCACCGCCGAGGCGCTGAACATCTCGGAGCTGCTGGACCGCAAGCCCCGCGAGCTCTCCGGTGGCCAGCGGCAGCGGGTGGCGCTGGGCCGGGCGATCATCCGCGACGCCGGGGCATACCTGCTGGACGAGCCATTGTCCAATTTGGACGCCCAGCTGCGCGGCGACATGCGGGTGGAGCTCAAGCGCCTGCACGCGGAGCTCAACCGCACGTTCATCTACGTCACGCACGACCAGGTCGAGGCCATGACGATGTCGGACCGGATCGCGGTGCTCAACCACGGCGTCCTGCAGCAGTGCGCGCCGCCGGAGCAGATCTACCAGCGCCCGGCGAACACGTTCGTCGCGGCGTTCATGGGCAGTCCACCGATGAACTTCTTCACCGGCCAACTGGTGGACAGCGACGGAGAGCGCTTCTTCCGCGGCAAAGCCTGCGCCGTGCCGCTGACCCCCGAGGCCGCGCACGTCGCGCAGTCCCTGCCCGACGGCGAGGTGGTGCTCGGCATCCGGCCAGAGGACGTCACGTTGTCCAACGGCTCCGGTGCGCTGCGCGGCAAGGTCTTCGTGGCCGAGCCGCTGGGCGCGGACGTGCTGGTCACCGTCGACCTCGGCGGCGAACTGGTCAAATCCCGCGTCCCCGCGCCGTTTCGGACCAGCATCGACAGCACCGTTGGCGTGCTGCTCGATCCCGCTCGGATTCACCTGTTCTCCGCTGCTGACGGCACCGCACTGCACTCGCCGACCACCACATGAGAGGAGGCACAAATTGACTTGCGTGGCGGTGCGGGTAGCGGAACCTCAGAAGCCTTCTCGACTCCGGGATCCCCGACATCATGTATGCCGGTTCGAGCCCGTCCACAGCCCTTATCCGCGCGAACTCCAACTCCAGGAAGGTGCACATGACCAGGAATCCGGAGTCAGCCGACATCACCGTGGACCGCCCGCCGGATTTCGACGAGTTCTGGACCCAGTCGCAACGCCTGCTCGACGCGGTACCCGCCCAACCCCGGCTCACCCATCGACCGGACCTGTCCACCGACGCGGTCGAGGTGCACGAACTGCACTACACCAGCTACCAGGACGTCCGCATCGCCGCGTGGTGCACCGCGCCGACCGGCGCGTCCGGCAGGCTGCCAGCGGTCGCGCACATCCCCGGCTACATCTCCGAGCCGTCGATCCTGAAGTCCTGGTCCCGGCGCGGCTACGTCACGGTCGGGCTGGCACCGCGCGGCAAACTGCGCTCCAACACCGCGGTCAACCCCGGATATCCGGGCCTGCTGACGCAGCACATCATCGACCGGTTCAGCTACGGTTACCGCGGTTTCTACCTCGACGTGATCCGCGGTCTCGACGTGCTCGCCCAACTGCCGCTGGTGGATCCCGACCGGATCGGGGTGTTCGGTTCCAGCCAGGGCGGCGGGCTCGGCATCATGGCCTCAGCGCTGCGGCCGGAGCTGGTCAAGTGCGTCGCCTCGGGCGCCCCGTACCTGTGCGGCATCATGGCCGCGACCCGGTTGACGCATTCCTACCCCTACGAGGAGATCACCGAATACCTGCGCGTCCACCCGGACCACGAACCACTGGTGGCCGAGACGGCGGAATACTACGACGGCTTGAACTTCGCACCGCAGGTGACCTCCCCGGCGCTGGTCCACTTGGGACTGCGCGACGACGTGTGCCCACCGGAGACCGGCTACGCGGTGTACCGGAAGTTGGCCGGTCCCAAGCAGTTGCTCACCTACGCCCGATCCGCGCACGACGCGGGCCGACGCTTGGTGGAACCCAAGATAAGGGACTTCATCGACGGTTTTCTGCAACCGGTGGAGGCGCACTGATGCGATTCGACGAGTACTGGCGGCAGGTCGACACCGAGCTGGCGGGGTTCCCGGCCCGGCCGTCGCTGACCCCGACCCCGGCCCGTTCAACGGCCGATTTCACCGGTTTCGAGGTGCGGCTGACCGGCCTCGCCTCGTACCGGCTGTTCGGCTACCTCAGCGTTCCCACCGGCAGCGGCCCGTTCCCGGCGCTGCTGGAGACGCCGCGCCACGGGAGCGTCAACCACGTCCCCGACTACCAGGACCGGATGCGGTACGTGGTGTTCACCGCGATGCATCGCGGACAGCGGCTCGCGGACAGTCCGTTCGCCGCGTCGTACCCCGGCCTGTTCACCCTCGGCATCGACGCGCCGGAGACGTTCATCTACCGCGGTATCGTGGCGGACTGCCTGCGCGCCGCCGAATTCCTCTTCGACCGCCCCGAGATCGACCCGCAGCGGGTCGGCATTTCCGGCGATGACCTCGCACTGCTCACCGCCGCTCGGCGGCCGGGCTTCGCCGCGATCCGGGTGACCGGACCGCTGCTGCACCAACCGCTGACCCGTCGGCACGGCACTGACGAATACCCGCTGGAAGAGCTCAACGACCGGCTCCGGCACCGCCCGGACGACGAATCCGCCCTCGCCGAAACGCTTTCGCTGTTCGAACCGACCCGGCACGCGACGGCCATCAAGGCGCGCACGCTGCTCGCCACCTCCGATCCGTCGCCGTGGCACGAATCGCTGCTCACCGCGCTCGCGCCGGAAACCTACTCGCGCACCGACGACGAAGCCGACGACGCGGTGGAACTGGACGCGTGGCTGGCCCGCTGCCTGGGTGTCGAGCCCCGGTCCCGGTTTCTGGATGATGCCCGATGAACGCCGCGATCTACCGCAAACTGGGCGTCCGACCGGTGATCAACGCGGCTGCCACGCTGACCCGGCTGGGCGGTTCGCTGATCGCGCCACCGGCTGTCGAGGCGATGGTCGAGGCCGCCGGGCACTTCATCGACCTGGGAGAACTGCACCGGGGTGTGGGCGCCAGGCTGGCGGAGTTGACCCGCAACGAAGCCGGATACGTCAGCTGCGGGGCCGCGGCGGGGATCACGCTCGCGGTGGCCAGCTGCATGACGGGCACCAACCCTGATCTGGTCGAGTCCTTTCCCTCGATGAAGGGCGTTTCCCGTACCGAGGTGGCGATCTTCCGGGGCCACCGCAACCCGTACGACTACGCCGCCCGCCACTTCGGCGCCGAGGTGGTCGAGTTCGACGCGACATCGGAGTCGTTGCGCGCCACGATCGGTTCCCGAACGGCCTGCGTGCTCTGGTTCGCTGGCGCGCACTACGCGGCCGGGGCGCCCGAGTTCGCCGAGGTGCTCGAAGTCGCACGGAACCGGGGCGTGCCGGTGCTGGTCGATGCGGCGGCGCAGATCCCACCGATCGCTTCGCTGTGGCATTACACCGCCGAACTCGGGGCGGACGCGGTGCTCGTCAGCGGCGGCAAAGGTCTGCGCGGCCCGCAGTCCAGCGGCCTGGTGCTGGGCCGCCGCGACATCATCGAAGGCTGCCGGATGCACGGCTGCCCGAACCACGCCATCGGGCGCAGCATGAAGGTCGGCAAGGAAGAACTCCTCGGCCTGCTCACCGCGGTCGAAACCGCACTGGACCAAGACGAAACAGCGCTGCTCGCCGCCTACGAACGAACCGTTGAGCGGTGGATCGAAGGACTGCGCGATCTGCCAGGGGTGACGGTGACCCGTGGCTACCCCAGCGAGGCAGGTCAGCCGCACGGCCGAGCGCTGCTGCGGCTGGCACCGGACAGCGGCTGGACTCGCGAAGCCCTGGTCGATGCCCTCTGGGATCGCGATCCCCGCATCGCCGTCGGTCTCACCGACGACGCCATCGCCTTGAACCCCCAAACGCTGGCCCCCGGCGAAGATCGTCTCGTCCTCCAAGCACTCCACGAACTACTCCGCCCCTGACCCACCGCAGGGCCCGAGCGCGTCCTTCGCCGCTGGCAAGGTGTTGACAAGGTTGCGCAAGGTTGGCAAGTATTGGCGCGCTCCGGTCGGCCGACCGGAGCGGATCGTCTGCGATGGAGCGGAGCTGCGATGGCGCCGACCTTGACCGATGTCGCCAAACGGGCCAACGTCGCGCTGTCCACCGCTTCCCGCGCCTTCAGCGATCCGCGCCGCCTCGGGTCCGAAACCTTGCGCAAGGTGCTCGCCGCCGCGCAGGAGATCGGCTACGACCCCGGCTCCGGCAGACAGACCGATAGCGCGCCCGAGCCGCGCACCAGCACGGTCGCGATCGTGGTGCCGGACATCGCCAACCCGATCTTCGGCGCGTTCGTCAAGGCCGCGCAGGGCGAGGTCTGGCGCGGCAGGCAGACGCTCGTGCTGCACGACACCGACTTCGCGCCGGAGCGGGAGCGCGAGGCGATCGGCCACCTGCGCACCAAGGCCGACGCCATCGTGATGTGCTCGGCTCGACTGGAGGCGGAGGAGATCATCGAACTCTGCGGCCGAACCCCGGTCCTGCTGGTCAACCGGGAGGCCGAGGGCACCGACTGCATCCTGGCCGACGCCGCCGACGGCCTGCGCCAGACGATCGACTACCTGGCCGCACTCGGCCACACCCGGATCGCTTACGTGCAGGGTTCGGAGCACTCCTGGTCCAACCGCCGCCGGGTCGCCCTGGTCCGCACGCTGACCGCCGAGGCCGGGCTCGAACTGGCGGTCCTCGGCTGGCAGTCCGAGACCGTGGCAGGTGGCGCGGCCGCCGCGGCGAGCGTGGTGGCCTCGGGCGCATCCGCGGCGATCACGCACAACGACCTCGTCGCCTTCGGCGTCATCGAAGGCGCCCGAGCGCTCGGCGTGGAGGTGCCCGCCGGGCTCAGCGTGGTGGGCATCGACGACATCTCGCTCGCCGAGGTGTCCCGCCCGTCGCTGACCAGCATCGCGGTGCCCTGGGCCAGGGCGGGATCGCTGAGCCTGGAACTGCTCGGGCCGGTGCTGGCCGGTGACCGGCGCCTGCCCCGCAAGCATCGGTTGCCCACCCAGCTCGTGGTGCGCGGTTCGACCGGCCCGGCCCCCGCGCGCTGAAACCGTTCCACCGAGGAGTCCCATGAACAACCCTGGTCTGCACGTCGTCGTCGCCGAAGCGAACCTGGTTCCGCTGCGCGCGGAACTGGAGGCGGCGTTGCCGCCGGGCACCGATGTGCAATGGGTCCACGACGCCACTGCGGAGACCGTCGAAGCCGCCGTCGCGACGGCTGATGTGTTGATCTCCCAACGGGTTTCCAAGGAACTGGCGGCTGCGGCCAAGCGGCTGAGGTTGGTGCACGCCCCTGGTGCGGGCACCGAGAAGATCGAGGTGGACGCGTTGCCGCCGGGTGTGGTGGTCGCCAACACCTTCCACCACGAAGACGCCATCGCCGAGCACGTCGTCGCCGCGAGCATCATGTTGCGGCGCGGCTTCCTCCGGCAGGACACCGCACTGCGCAAGGGAATCTGGGAATCCCCCGTGCACGACCGCCGACTGCCGTGGCCGAGCACGCTCGCCGACGCCACTGTTGGTTTCGTCGGGTTCGGCCACATCGGCGCGACAGCGTGGGAGCGCCTGCGGATCTTCGGTGCGCGCGGTGTGGCGGTCACCCGCCGCGGTCAGGCCGATCCGGCCGCTGGTCTGACCTGGGTGGCCACCAACGATGAGCTCCACGCGCTGCTCGCGGAATCCGACATCGTGGTGGTGTCAGCCCCGCTCAACGCCGAGACGACGGGCCTGATCGGTGCCGCCGAGTTGGCCCGGATGGGCTCGGACGCGGTGCTGGTCAACATCGGCCGGGGTCCGCTGGTCGACGAGGAAGCGCTGTACAACGCGTTGCGCGACGGCGTGATCGGCGGCGCTGCGATCGACGTCTGGTACCAGTACCCGACCGGCGGCAATTCCGCCGCGCCCAGTCGATTCCCCTTCCACGAGTTGGAGAACGTGCTGATGACACCGCACTCGTCCGGGATCGCCCGGCAGACCTTCGCCCACCGGGTCGCCGACATCGCGGCGAACATCCACCGCTTCGCGGCAGGCGAACCGGTGCGCAACGTGGTGGCCGGAGGCTCGCATGAGTGACGACGCCCAGTTCCGCGCGGATGCCGCGCGCGGCACCGACCGCATCGTTGCCGCCGAGGTCATCGTCAGCAGTCCGAGCCGCAACTTCGTCACCCTCAAGATCACCACCGCCGACGGCGTCATCGGGTGGGGCGACGCCACGCTCAACGGCCGCGAACTCGCGGTGGCGTCCTACCTGCGCGACCACGTCGCGCCGCTGCTGATCGGCCGCGACCCGGCGCGCATCGAGGACACCTGGCAGTACCTCTACCGCGGCGCGTACTGGCGGCGCGGGCCGGTCACCATGACCTCCATCGGCGCGGTGGACATCGCGTTGTGGGACATCAAGGGCAAAGTCACCGGGCAACCGGTCTACCAGCTGCTCGGCGGCGCGGTCCGGGACCACGTCCTGGCCTACACGCACGCCACCGGCTGGGACGTGCCCGCGCTGCTGGACTCCGTGGACGCGGTGCGCGAACGCGGCTTCCAGGCAGTCCGGGTGCAGACCGGGGTGCCCGGCCTGGGCACCGTCTACGGCGTGAGCGAGGCCGCCGCGTACGAGCCCGCTGGGCGCGGTGCCGTTCCGACGGAAGAGATCTGGGACACCGACGCCTACCTGCGACACGTCCCGGTCGCGCTGGCCGCCGCGCGGGAGCACGTCGGCCCGGAACTGAAGCTGCTGCACGACGCCCACCACCGGCTCACCCCCGGCCAAGCCGCCCGGCTCGGCCGCAGCGTCGAAGACGTGGACCTGTTCTGGCTGGAGGACGTCACTCCGGCGGAGAACCAGGAGGTGCTGCGGCACGTCCGCAACCACACCACGGTGCCGCTGGCGATCGGCGAGGTGTTCAACACCGTCTGGGAATGCCAGTCGTTGATCATCGAGCAGCTGATCGACTTCGTGCGCACCTGCGTCACCCACGCGGGAGGGATCAGCCACCTGCGCCGGATCGCCGCGCTCGCGGATCTCTGGCAGGTCAAGCTGGGGCCGCACGGTCCTTCGGACGTCTCGCCGATCGCCCTGGCCGCATCCGTCCACGTTGGACTGTCCACGCCGAACTTCGCGATCCATGAGTACATGGGCTATCCGGACGTGGTGCACGAGGTGTTCCGGCATTCGTGGAGCTGCACCGAGGGGCAGCTGCATCCGGGCGACGCACCGGGTGTCGGCATCGAGGTCGACGAGGAGCTGGCCGCCCGATTCCCCTACGAACGAGCCTATCTGCCGGTCGCGCGCCGCCGCGACGGGTCGATGACCGATTGGTGAGCCATGAACCGCCTCAACGCCACGACGACTCCGGACAGCGCGCTGCTGCACCGCCGTACCCTGCGCGAGACGGGCATCGTCCACTTGGGACTCGGCAACTTCCACCGAGCCCACCAGGCCGTGTTCACCGCGGCCGCGCTCGACCACACCGACGGCCCGTGGGGCATCCTCGGGGTGGCGAGCCGTTCGGGCCGAGTCGTCGATGCCATGCACGAGCAGGACTTGCGCTACAGCGTCGTCGAGATCTCCCCGCAAGACACCCGGATCGTCGTTCCCGCAGTGCACACCGGCGCATTCGTCGCGGCCCAGCAGCCCGAGGCGGTGCTCGACGCGATCGCCGCACCGGGCACGGCGATCGTCACGCTCACCGTCACCGAGAACGGTTACACCTACTCACCACGCACCCGCGGACTGGACTTCGACAACCCAGCCGTGCGCGCAGACCTCAGCGGTGCGTCGCCGACGACCACGATCGGCCAGCTCACCCGCGCGTTGCAGCGCAGGCTCCGCGCGCACGCCGCCCCGATCACGATCCTCAGCTGCGACAACCTGACCGGCAACGGCACCCACACGGCCCGCCTGGTGCGCGAGTTCGCCGCCGCGTTGCCCGCCGATGAGCGGGATGAGCTCACCGCGTGGTTGGCCGAAGCGGTGACCTTCCCCAATTCGATGGTCGACCGGATCGTCCCGGCCACCACCGACGCCTACCAGGCGGCGGTCGCCGAGCAGCTCGGGCTGTGCGACACGGTGCCGGTACCGGCCGAACCGTTCAGCATGTGGGTGCTGGAAGACGACTTCGCCGCAGGGCGACCACGTTGGGAGCACGGCGGTGCGCGGTTCACGGCCGATGTCGTGCCGTACGAACTGCTCAAGCTGCGGCTGCTCAACGGCACCCACTCGCTGATCGCCTACCTCGGCGCGCTCTCCGGCTGCGACACGATCGCCGCGTCCACCGCGCAGCCGTTCGTCGCCGAAGCGGCGCGGCGCGTGCTGTGCGAGGACTACCTGCCGACCATCGCGGTCCCCGCCGACATCGACATCGACGACTACATCGCGCAGCTGTTCGACAGGTGGGGCAACACCGCGCTGGGCCACCGCACCCGGCAGGTCGGTTCGGACGGATCGGCCAAGCTCGCCCAGCGAATACCGGATGCAGCCCTGCGACACCTGCGCGCTGGCCGGGTGCCGCAGCACCTGGCGCTCACCGTGGCGGCGTACCTGTGCTGCATGGCCCCACCGGAGGGCTTCGAGGCCGGACCGCACGCCGCGGCGATGGCCGACCCGAATCGGGCCTCGCTGGTCGCCGCTGCCGAACGAACCGGGTCCACCGCCGCGTTCGTCACCGAGGTCTTCCGCAGCGGATTGCTCGGCGACGAGTTGGCCACGCGCACCGAGTTCGTCAGCCGGGTCGCCGAATTCGTCGACATCATCGCGGTGCACGGTCCGGCCGCAGCCGCCGCCGAAGCCGCCGACCAGGAACCAGCATCCGCCTGGAGGACGTGAACCATGACTACTCCCGAATCAACCCGCGGTGCGGTGCTGCACGCCGCCGGTGACCTGCGCATCGAAGAAGTTCCACTGCCGCGGCTGGGCCCGGACGACGTGCTCGTCCAAGTCGACGCCGTCGGCGTCTGCGGCTCTGACATGCACTACTTCGCCGACGGCCGCAACGGGCAGAACGTGCTGCGCCAACCGACCGTGCTGGGGCACGAATCCTCCGGGACCGTCCTCGCAACCGGCTCAGCCGGGTCGTTGGCCCCTGGAACCCGCGTCGCGGTGGAACCCGCGGTCGGCTGCGGCTCGTGCCCGACGTGCCGTTCGGGCCGCTACAACCTGTGCCCGACGGGCACCTGCTTCGGCTCGCCACCCACCCACGGCACGTTCGCCGAACACGTCGTCGCGCCGAGCCGAGCTGTGCACCCGCTGCCCGACGCCATCGGCCTGGAGGTCGGTTCGCTCATCGAGCCGCTCGCCGTCGCGGTGTGGGCGGTCCAGCGCGCCGACGTCCACTTCGGACACCGCGTGCTGATCACCGGAGCAGGTCCGATCGGCATCCTCGCCATGCAGGTCGCGCTGGCCGCTGGAGCCACCGAGGTGGTGGTCACCGACATCAACGGCGCCCGGCTCGCGCACGCCGCCGAGCTCGGCGCCACCGACGTGATCAACACCGCCGAGCAGGCCCCGGACCTTTCCGGAATGGATCGGCTGCTGGAGTGCTCCGGACATCCGGCCGCGCTCTGGCAAGGCATCCGGACGCTCGGGCCGGGGACCCGCGCGACCGTCGTCGGGCAGGCATCGCCGCAGGTCGACGGACTGCCGCTGGCCCACCTGCAACGTTGGGAGATCGACCTGGGCTGCGCGTTCCGCTACGCGCACGCCTTCCCCACCGCGATCGACCTGGCCGCCAGCGGCCGGGTCGATCTGACACGCCTGCTCACCGGCCGGTACCCATTGGACCGGACCGCCGACGCGCTGCGCGCGCCGCAGCAGGACCCCACCCACCTCAAGGTCGTCGTCCGCCCCGCGGACCGAACCCGCTGACCCTGCCCCGCTATCCATCCGAGGAAGTATGGACATGGCCAACCCAGCACCTACCACAGTGGACAGATCAACTCCGGCGGACCCGAGGGCGGTTCGCCGGGCGGCCTGGGCCGGTCTGATCGGCACCACGCTCGAACAGTACGACTTCGTCATCTACGGCACCGCGTCGGCGCTGATCTTCAGCAAGCTGTTCTTCCCCAACGTCTCGCCCGCGGCGGGCATCCTGGCCAGCTTCAGCGCCTACGCGGTCGGCTTCGCCGCCCGGCCGCTGGGCGGGCTGTTCTTCTCCCGCTTCGGCGACCGGCTGGGCCGCAAGTGGGTGCTGGTCGCCACCCTGCTGCTGATGGGCGGCTCCACCCTGGCAATCGGCCTGCTGCCGACCTACGGCCAGGTCGGCCTCCTCGCCCCGGTGCTGCTGGTGATCTGCCGGTTCTTCCAGGGCATGGGCGCCGGAGCCGAACAGGCCGGGGGCGCCACCCTGCTCACCGAGACGGCCCGCACCGGGCGACGCGGCCGACTCGCGTCCCTTGTGATGACCGGTGCGGCACTGGGCACCGCGCTCGGCGCGGTCGCCTGGATCCTGGCCCAACTGCTGCCGGAGGACGCGCTGATGAGCTGGGGCTGGCGGCTGGTGTTCGGCAGCAGCCTGCTGGTGACCATCGCGGCGCTGGTCATCCGGCGCAAGCTCAACGAGAGCCCGGTGTTCCAGGAGCTCAAGGAGCAGCACGAAGAACCCAAGGCACCGGTGTTCGAAACGTTCCGGCAGGGCCGCAAGCCGCTGCTGCTGGTTTTCTTCATGAACCTCGGGATGAACGCGCAGTCCTACACCTACCAGGTGTTCATGGCGTCGTACCTGGTTTCCACGGTGGGTGTGGACCCGGCGTTCGTGCCGAAGGTGCTGCTGGTCGGCTCGATCTGCGGCGGCATCGCGGCGATCGGCTTCGGCGCGCTCTCCGACGTGATCGGCCGCAAACCCACCTACACGGCGATCGTCGCAGCGCTGGTGCTGCTGCCGGGCCCGACGTTCATCGCGCTGAACACCGGCTCGCCGGTGGCCATCACGGTGGCGATCATCGTGGGCTTCATCCTGGCCTGCCAGGGCGCGGTCGGCGTCCAGATGAGCTACTTCCCGGAACTGTTCGGCAACCGCTACCGCTACGCGGGTGTCACCCTGGGCCGCGAGTTCTCGGCGGTGTTCAGCGGCGGCGTGGCCCCGCTGATCTGCGCGGCCCTGCTGGCGGCCTTCAGCGGCTCCTGGATCCCGGTGGCGATCTACATGATGGCGATGATGGCCATCAGCCTGGTCGCTTCGCTGCTGGCCCCGGAAACCAGGGACCGGGACCTGAACACCTCTCGGGACGCCACCGCCCGGTGACCCGATCCGTTTCAGGTGACCGGCGTCAGGAACGCTCCGCCGCGGTGCGCGCCAGCACCCATCCCCGCATCGGGGAAGGCGCACCCCGGCGGAGTACCCAGCCGCACGACGCAGCGTGGTCAGTCCACATCGGACTGATGATCGCGGGTCAGGCGGCGACGGGAGTTCTAGGGCGTCGGGTTGCGGCTTCCTCGCTGGACGGGTTGCGCCTGGCGTCCAGCAGGTAGCCCACCCAGAAGCCCAACACGCCCGCACCGACGACGGCCAACGTTCCGACAGCACGCACCATGGGAGATTTCCCTTTCTCCGCGGCGCTCGATCCCCAGGCCCCGACTAGCCAGGTTGCGCATCATGTTGAACCTGTCCGGTGGCAGCGCCGTTGCCCAAACGATAACGCCCGATTAACTCGCCATCCACGCCACCCCGTGCTTAACCCACGACGGAGTGTCACCCGGCTACCGGACCGGGGATCCGGCTACAACCAGTCCCGTTTCCGGAACGACAGGTAGAGCGCCCCGGAGATGACGAAGATCATCACCGTGGAGGCCCAGAAGCCCCAAATGCTCTGGAAACCCGGGTACGGCACGTTCTGCCCGTAGAATCCGGTGATGGCGGTCGGCACCGCGATGATCGCCGCCCACCCGGTGACCTTCTTCATGATCGTGTTCAGCTGGTAGCTCTGCAGGTTCAGCTGGGTCTCGCGGATGGTGGTGATCAGGTCGCGCAACGACTCGGTCCACTCCGAGGCCCGCAGCACGTGATCGTAGACGTCCTGGTAGTAGGGCGTCATCGCGTCGTCGACGAGCGCCAGGTCGCGGCGCATCAGGGTGTTGACGACCTCGCGCATCGGGAGCACGACGCGTCGCAGGTGCACCAGGCTCTTGCGCAGGTGCAGCGAACGGCGCTGCAGCCGCGCGTGCTGCGGCCGCTCGTCGAAGACCAGGTCTTCGAGTTCCTCGATCTGCTCGTCCATGATCTGCGCGGCCTCGAAGTGCCCGTCGACGACGTAGTCCAGCAGCCCGTGCACCAGGAAGCCGACGCCGGACTTGGCCAGCGCGCTGGCGGAATCCCAGCGCTGCACCACCGCGTCGATGTCGAACCGCTCGTTCTTGCGAACCGTCACCAGCGCGCGGTCGGTGATGAAGGCCGACAGCTCGCACGACGCCAGGGTGCCGGTGCGGCCGTCCAGGTGCACGGAGTAGGCGGTCAGCAGCGCGTGGGTGTCGAAGCAGTCGACCTTGGCGCGTTGGTTCTGGTGCACCGCACCTTCCACCGCGATCTCGTGCAAGCCCAACTCGTCGGCGATGGCGGCCAGATCGGCCGCGGACGGACCGCAGAAGTCCAGCCACACGGTCGCGCTGGGATCGGCGAGGTGTTCGGAGACGTCATCGACCGGGAAGTTCTCCGATTCGAGAACCCCGTTGCGGTAGAGGCGGGTACGAGCCATAGCGCGGCGTAGCGTAACCCGATCAAGTGAACGAGGACAGCACGGGCTGAAACATCCCAAACGCCCGGTTCAACCGTCTTCGGGCGGTGCGTCGGGCTTGTCAGTGGTCGTGCCTAGATGGGTGCGAGACCGCGCGCGTCCCGCCGCACCTCCGGCCACGGCTTGCGAGCCTCGTCGAGGATCGTCGACACGCACGCCACGATCTGGTCGGTCGCCCTCGCCAGTTCCCGCACGTCGTCGGCATGGTCGGCCGGATCGATCCCGGCCCGCTGCAACAGCGGCGCGACGTCCCGCAGCCGGTCGCCGAGCCAGCCGGTGGGGTCCTGGCTCAGCGCCGGGTCGAAGACCCGCCGCCCCGGCTCGCCGCCGGTCATCATCGGGTGCCAGTGCATCCGGTCGGCGGCACCGGGACGCGATTCGAGCAGGTCGAACCGGCACACCCCGTGGCCCAACCGGACCGGGTGGGAGGCGTAGATGGACCCGGCATCGGCGACCTCGACCAGCCCGCGCAGCTCGATGCGCACGCCGCGCTCCCGCACGTCCGGATCGGTTGCGCGGTTGGGATCGAGGAAGTCGATGCCTTCCACCGTCACGGCCAGGTTCTGGAAGCAAAAGACGCGGTACACACCAGCACTCAAGCACACCTCCGGCGGGGGCCACAAGGAAAGCCACCCGGATCGACGTCTGATCCACAGTGGACACGTCCCAGCGGGGAACAACACCGCCGCGCTCCAGCGGGTCCCGTGGTGTCGCGGCCTGGGGTCGGTTCTACCCTGCCGGGTATGGGTACTTCCAGTGATCGCGCTCCGCTGCCCATTCCGGCCGATACCGCGGACCTGCGCAGCGGGCCGTCGCTGCACGACGCGTGTGGTCCGCTGCGAGCGCTGGTCGGGGTGTGGCGCGGGGATGGCGAAGTCGATTACCCGAGCATCGAGGGGCCGTACCGGTTCGGGCAGCAGCTCACGATCTCCCACGACGGGCGGCCGTTCCTGCGCCACGAAGCCCGCGCTTGGCTGCTCGACGCCGCGGGCGAGGTGATCCGCCCGGCGGCCTGGGAGACCGGCTGGTGGCGACCGCAGCCCGACGGCACCGTGGAGCTGTTGATCTCGCACTGCACCGGAATCCTGGAGCTGTTCTACGGCACGGCGGGCCAGCAGCACTGGGAGCTTTCCACCGACACCGTCGTCCGGACCGCGAGCGCGAAGGACGTCGAGGCCGCGCAGCGCAGCTACGCGCTCAACGGCGAAGGGGCGCTCGATTACACCGAGAGCCGCGCGATGGTCGGACTGCCGATGACGCCGCACGTCGCCGCCCGACTCAACCGCATCGTCTGATCCGAAGTCCAATGTAGACATGATTCGGCTACTCCTTCGAACAGCTCAAGTCAATCGCCACATCCGTCTTTTCTGGCGCGGCGACCGCCCCCTGGCATCACTCGATCGGCCGTGCGGGACAACAAGATCCACACTGGATCTCGCCGAAAACCACTGCACCAGCGGAGGAATCAACCGTCAGGTTGACCGATCCCGATGATGCGACGCCTTCCACCGCAGGACACCCGTTTGCTAGGCTAACTTCAGCTCGTCCCGGCTCGGAAACGACAGTCACGATTCCGACCGAACCCAGTGCTGCCGCGCCGATTCTCGCCGACGCCGCAGCGACCGCCGAACGCTCCGCTGCGAAGGAGACACGGCAAATGACCGGGCTCATCGACTGCGACGTGCACCATGCGGTGCCGGAGATCTCCGCGCTCTTCCCCTACCTGCCGAGCAGGTGGAGCGATTACTGCGTCGAACACGGCGTGCAGAGCCTCGCCCCGGACTTCTACCCGCCGAACATGGCGCTGTCCGCCCGGCCCGAATCGCGCACCGGCACCACGCCGCCGGGCTCGGATCCCGCGGTGCTGCGCACCCAGGTCCTCGACGACGCACCGGCGGAGCTGGCGATCGTGAACTGCCTCTACGCCGTGCAGCCGATCCACAACGAGGACTGGGCGGTGGCGATGGCCGCCGGGCTCAACGACTGGCAGGCCGACCAATGGCTGGACGCCGACCCGCGGCTGCGCGCCTCGATCGTGGTGCCGCCGCAGAATCCCGCGCGGGCCGCCGCGGAGATCCGCCGAATGGCCGATCAGCCGGGCTTCGTCCAAGTCCTGCTGCTGGCCTTCTCGGAAATGCCCTTGGGACGCCGCCACTACTGGCCGATCTACGAGGCCGCCGCCGAAGCCGGGCTGCCGGTGGGCGTGCATCCCGGCGTCGCGGGCGCGAACCCGCTGTCACCGGTGGGCTGGCCGTCGTACTGCATCGAGGACTACGCGGGCGTTTCCAACGTGATGCAGTCGCAGCTGATCAGCCTCGTGTGCGAAGGCGTTTTCCAGCAATACCCGAACCTGCGGGTCGTGCTGCTGGAAAGCGGCGTGAGCTGGCTGCCATCGTTGCTGTGGCGGCTGGACAAGAACTGGAAGGGCACCCGCCGGGAGGTCCCCTGGGTGACCGTCCCACCGTCGGAGGTGATCCGCGAGCACGTCCGATTCACCGTCGCGCCCTTCGACGGCCCGCCGGAGACCGCCGACGTCCTGCGGCTGGTCGAACAACTGGGCTCGGCGGACGTGCTGCTGTACGCCAGCGACTACCCGCACTGGCACCACCGCGACGCCGCAACCTCGCTGCTGCGCCACCTCAGCGCCGACGACCGCGCCAAAGTCGAACGAGGCAACGCCGAGGCGCTCTACGGGCTCTAGTCCTCGGCTTCGCGGCGCACCTACCGGAACGGCTCACGGACATCGCGAACTCAACGAGGAGGTCTCCGATGGCTCGCCCGCTGACGGCGTCGTCGGTCGCGGACCCGACCAGCACCGGTCTGATCGACTGCGACGTGCACAACACCGTGGCGTCCCCCGCCGCGCTGCACCAGTACCTACCGGCCAAGTGGCGCCGCTACGCGGAACTGGTCGGCTCCCGAACGTATTCGCCTTACCAGAACGGGTATTGCTACCCGAAGATGAGTCCGGCGGGCGGTTCGCGCATCGACTCCTGGCCGCCGTCCGGTCAGGTCCCCGGCTCCGACCTGGACTTCATGCGCGAACAGTTGCTCGACCTGTACCAGATCGACTTCGCGATCCTGAACTGCCTGTACCGGGCGGCCGAGCAGCGCAACGAGGAGTACGGGTGCGCGCTGGCCCGCGCGATCAACGAGTGGCAGGTCGAGCACTGGCTGGAGCGGGATTCCCGGCTGCGCGCGTCGATCAGCATCGCCTTCGAGACCCCGGAGCTGGCCGCCGCCGAGGTCGAACGCGCCGCCGCGCACCCCGGTTTCGTGCAGGTCCTGCTGTTCCCGCGCACCAAGGAACCGCTGGGCCGCCGCCGCTACTGGCCGATCTACGAAGCGGCGCAGCGCTGCGGGCTGCCGGTGGGCATCCACTTCGCCTCCACCACGGTCAACCCGATCACCGGCGCTGGCTGGCCGTCCTACTACCTCGAGGACCACACCGCGATGTCGATGGCCTTCCAGGCGCAGCTGACCAGCCTGATCATGGAAGGGGTCTTCGACCGCTTCCCGAACTTGCGGATCGCGCTGATCGAGGGCGGGTTCGCCTGGCTGCCGCCGCTGCTGTGGCGGCTGGACGACCTGTACCACCGGATGCGCGAGGAGGTGCCGCACCTGTCGCGGCTGCCCTCGGAATACGTCCGCGACCAGGTCCGGCTCACCACCCAGCCGATGGAGGAACCGGGCGATCCCCGCCACCTGCTGGACCTCATCGAACAGCTCGGCCCGCAGAGCCTGATGTTCTCCACCGACTACCCGCACTGGGATTTCGACAACCCGCACCGGGCCTTCCAGGTGAAGCTGCCGCGCGAACTGCACCGGCAGCTGATGTACGACAACGCCGACGGGTTCTACCGGTTCGGGCGGTGACGCGGTGAGCGAGCGGCGAGTCTTCGTGGTCGGCACCACCGCCGAACTCCCGCCGGGCAGCCGCCGGATCGTCGACATCGACGGGCGCTCGGTCGGGGTGTTCAACATCGACGGCGACTACTTCGCGGTGCGCAACACTTGCCCGCACGCCAGCGGGCCGCTGTGCCTGGGCAGGTTGTCCGGTCTGGTGGTCTCCACCACTCCCGGGCAGTACGAATACCTGCGGCGCGGCGAGTTCCTGCGCTGCCCGTGGCACCAGTGGGAGTTCGACATCCGCACCGGCCAGTCCTGGTTCGACCCGAACAAGACCCGGGTCGGCCGCTTCGACGTGGACGTGCGCACCGGCGCGGACCTGATGACCGGCGAGGACGACCTGCGGCGGGCCGGGATGACCAAGGGCCCGTACGTCGCCGAGACCTACCCGGTCGCGCTCGACGGCGAGTACGTCGTCGTCACGCTCTGACACCGGTTCACCACACCCGCACGCGATTCGCACCAGTGCTCACCTGGGTGCGTCGCGCCCGCGGGTGGCCAGGGCCGATCGCGCGGTGAGGAGACCCAATGACGTCTGGACAACAGGAAAGCCGACCGCAGGCACCTCCAGCGGTCACCGCCCCGCGCACCTTCGGCGGCTACCTGCGCAACATCGGGCCGGGCCTGGTGGTCAGCATGTCCTGGCTGGGCGCGGGTGACCTGGTCAGCTCCTCGGTATCCGGCGGCAACTACGGCTACGCGCTGATGTGGGCGCTGGTGCTCGCGCTGTTCAGCAGGCTGTTCTTCACCCTGGCGATCGCCCGGTACGGACTGTGCAACTCCGTCGGCGACCAGTCGATCATCAGCGGTTTCGGCCGGTTGTGGCGGCACCTGCCGGTGCTCGTCGGGGTGTTGTCGTTCATCGCCGGTTTCATCCTGCAGACCTACATGGCGGTGGCCGTCGGCACCGCGCTGTACCACCTCAGCGGCGGCTTCGGCGGCCAGACCTGGGGCGTCTTCGACTGGACCGTGGTCACGGTGGCGGTGACGGCCCTGATGTTGTGGCGCAACAACCGCTACACCTGGTTGGAGATCATCGCGCGGGCGACGGTGGCCGTCCTGGTGATCAGCTTCGTCACCGCTGCCGTGCTGGCCCGGCCGGACCTCGGTGCACTGGCCGCCGGGTTGGCGTTCGACCTACCGGCCGACCAGGGCGTGTTCTCCACCGTGCTGGTCGCCGCGGCGATCATCGGTGCGGTCGGCGGGTCGGCGGGCAACCTGATGTACCCCGAGTTCACCAGGGAGAAGGGCTGGCACGGTCCGGCGTTCCTGCCGTTGCAACGCGTCGACCTGCTCGCCGGGGTGCTGGCGGTGATCGTGGTGAACCTGTCGGTGTGGGTGGTCGGCGCGGAGATCGTCCGGCCGTACGGGCTGCAGGTCGACGGCATCGATGACTTGGCCGAGATGATGCGGCTGGCGGTCGGCCCGGCCGGTCCGTGGATCTTCTGGCTGGGGCTGTTCTTCGTGGCGTTCAGCTCGTTCCCGTCCTACGCCACCGGCTACACGAAGATCCTCTTCAGCGGGCTCTACGAGTCGCTTCCGAAGCGCCGGGAGCGCTACCGCGACGGCGCCCGCGATCCGCTGTTCAACGTGCTGCAGATCGGCGTGATGGTGGTGCTCCCGCTGGCCTTCGCACTGCCTGGGCTACCCGACGTGCTGGTGCTGACCATCGTCGGCAGTTCCATCACCGGAATCCTGGCGCCGATCATCCTGATCGGCACCATCGCGCTGACGGCCAGCAAGCGGTTCATGATCCCGGCATACGCCAACCGGTGGTGGATGAACGTCATCCTCTGCGCGGTCGGCGTCATCGGACTGTGGGCGGCCTACGGCACGATTGCGGGCCTCATCGACCTGGCTCGCTAGCGGGCTTCCTCGACCTCGTCGCGCGTGGTAGTGCCGGTGCTCACGTTCAGGCTCTGAATCCTCGTCACCACCAGAAACGCAGCTATGCTGACGACATGAGTCAGGACGATCCCGCTGTCGAGGCAACCGACGGGATCGCTCGCGCAGCCGCCGAAGTTCGTTCGGGCGTGATGCGGTTAGCACGTCGATTGCGCGTCGAGCACGAGCCCGGCGAGATGACCCTGGGCCGCTTGGCCGTGCTTGGCCGCCTGGAGCGCGATGGTCCGACCAATGCCAGTGCGCTGGCCGCCGCCGATCGCGTCACGCCGCAGTCCATGGCGCGCATCGTGCAGTACCTAATCGACGCCGAACTGGCCGAACGCGATCTAGACCCGAACGACCGCCGGGCGGCCATCATCCGGATCACCGAAGCCGGTCGCCGCCAGGTGGCACGCGACCGGGAGCAGCGGGAAGCCTGGCTGGCGCAGGCCATGGCCGAACTCACCGACGTGGAGCGGGAGCTCCTGGTGCTCAGCGCACGGCTGCTGGATCGGCTGGCCGACGCCTGACGCCCCGCTGTTTTCATCCCTGCACCCGAGATCGAGACGATGTCACTGACGATGCCCGACACTGCCCGGCAAAAAGACAGCAACACTGAAGACTGGTTGCGGTCGGAGAAGTCCGCAGCCGCCGCACGGGAGCTGCCGGGCAAGTTCGTCACGCCGATCGCGTTCGGCACCATCCTGCAACCGCTGAACTCGTCGATGATCGCGGTCGCGCTGGTCGGCATCCGCGACTACTTCAACGCGGGCACCTCGGTGACGTGGCTGGTCTCGGCGCTCTACCTGGCCACCGCAGTGGCCGCCCCGGCGATGGGGCGGATCGCCGACGTGTTCGGCCCGCGCCGCACCAGTCTGGTCGGCCTCATCCTGGTCGGCGCCGTCTCGGCCGCGGCGCCGTTCGCCCCGAACGTGGCGGTGCTCGTCGGCTGCCGCATCCTCATCGGCATCGGCACGGCGGCCCAGTACCCGTGCGGGGTGGCGATGATCCGCCGCGCCGCGGACGAGTCGCGGGCCCGGCCGAACAACGCGCTCGGGGCGCTCGCCGCCTGGTCGCAGGTCACCGCCGCGCTCGGCCCCACCCTCGGTGGGCTGCTGGTCGGCGGCTTCGGCTGGGCCGGGGTGTTCTGGATCAACGTGCCGCTGGCGCTGATCGGCGGCGCGGTGATCGTGCGGTGGGGGCCGGTCGATCCCCCGAAGCAGGTCCGCGGCGGCGGGCGGCTGAGGGCGCTCCTGCGGGTCGACCCGGTCGGCATGCTGCTGTTCGCCGTCGCCATCACCGCGCTGATGTTCTGGCTGCTGTCGCTGTCCGCGACGCCCGTGTGGTGGTGGCTGGCCATCGCCGCACCGGCTACCGCGCTCACCGCCTGGTGGAGCCTGCGCACCCACGACCCGTTCCTGGACGTCCGGCTGCTGGCCCGGCGTGGCCTGTCGTTCACCTACGTGCGGACGATCGTGACGTACACGGCCTTCTACTGCGTCTTCTACGGCCTACCGCAATGGCTGGAGGAGACCCGCGGGCTCGGCCCGACCGGAGCCGGTCTCGTGGTGCTGCCGATCGCGGCGGTCGGTGTCCTGTCCACGCTGCTGGCGACCCGCCTGCAACGCAACCACGGCCCCCGCGCGGCGTTGATCACCGGAACCGCCGTGCTGAGCGTCGGCGGTCTGCTGCTGACCTTGCCCAACGCCGATTCGCCGATCCTGCCGCTGCTCGGGATCGCCGCGATGCTGGGACTGCCCAACGGCTTCAACAACATCGGCAACCAGCGCGCGATGTACATGGTCGCCCCGGCCGACCAGATGGGCGCGGCATCCGGGTTGTACCGGGCGTCCCAGTACGTCGGCGCGAACCTGTCCGCCGCCCTGTTGGCCCTGGTCATCGGTGATAGCGCCGACGACCTCGGACTGCACCGGATGGGCCTGGCGGTCGCGACGATCGCCGCTGTCCTGCTGGCCGCCTCGCTGTTCGGCCTGCTCCGCGAGCGCCTGACCTGCAAGAAGTCGCGAAACACGTGAGGACTGCGCGGCGGAGCCGGAGCAGGAGCAGGACGAAGGCCCCGCACCTGGGATGCGGGGCCTTCGCCGTGCTCAGGGGCCGGTCCGGGTCGGACCGGCCGGAAGGGTCGAACTCAGACGATGCGGACGTCCGCTGCCTGCGGCCCCTTCGGGCCCTGGCTGACCTCGTAGGTCACCTTCTGGTCCTCGTCGAGGCTGCGGAAGCCGCGAGCATCGATCGCCGAGTAGTGCACGAAGACGTCCGGGCCTCCGTCGTCCGGGGCGATGAAGCCGAAGCCCTTTTCCGAGTTGAACCACTTCACGGTTCCCTGTGCCATGTCTCTCTCCTTCTGGGAGCCGGTACTACTACAGGCGGCCACACTTCGTGACCACCTCGGTCGCGGATTTCGAACGGCGACTTCTCCAGCTACAACCAGATAGCAGCACGCTCGCATCACCATCCTGCGAGTGTGCGCGAACACGACCCCAGAAAATACGACCGCCGTAAACAGTACACCCAGGACGAAGATCGCGCCGGGGCGGATCGCCCGGCGTGTCGCAGCCATCGGCCGGTGGCGCGCCTTGGCCTACGGCGCCGCCCACCACCGGCGCGTCAGCGCCGCCCCGAGCAGCGCGCCCACGGTGTTGACCAGCCGCGCGAAGGCGGCGAAGCGCATCGCCAGGAATGCACCGAACGCGGCGAGCACCAGCAAGTTGCCAACCAGTTGCACGACCAGCGCGGTGGTCCGCCCGCCGAACAGGCCGGGCAGGTCGACCAACGGAGCCACCGCCACGCCCCGCTCACCTCCAGCAAGACGTCCGAACCGGACATCGGTTCCCACTGTCTACTGTGGAGTTTCGCGGCGGCCTTGCCACGGCGGCACATCTCTAGTGGAATCGGCGCGGACACCGACGGGAGATGGTCATGCCCAGTGCGCTGCTCGACGGCCAGGACTTCAAACTCGGCTTGTTCGCCCCCAACTGCTCCGGTGGCCTGGCGGTGACCACCATCCCGGAACGGTGGAGCGCGAGCTGGGACGACAACCTCCGCCTGGCCCTGCTGGCCGACGACGTGGGCATCGACTTCATCCTGCCGATCGCGCGTTGGATCGGTTATGGCGGTGCGACGAACTTCCACGAGGGTGTGCTGGAGCCGATCCCGTGGGCCGCCGGGCTGCTCACCGCCACCCGGCGGATCACCATCTTCGCCACCGTGCACACCGCGTTCAACCATCCGGTGGTCAGCGCCAAGCAGTTGGCCACGGTGGACCAGCTCGGCAGTGGCCGGGCTGGTCTGAACATCGTCGCCGGTTGGAACGAGCCGGAATACCGCGCGATGGGTCTGGACCTGCCCACCGAGCACAACGACCGCTATGCCATGGCGCAGGAGTGGTGGGACATCGTCCGCACCCTGTGGAGCCGCGACGGGCGTTACAACCTCGACGGGCGGTTCTTCTCGCTGCGCGGCGTGGAGTCGGTGCCCAAGCCGCGAAACGGCGCGTTGCCGCTGCTCAACGCCGGATCCAGTCCGCAAGGGCGGTCGTTCGCCGCCCGCAACGCCGATTTCGTGTTCACCATCATCGGCGACGCCGCCGAGGGTTCCGAGGTCGTCGCGCAACTGACCACGGCGGCCAGGGCTGGCTTCGACCGGCAGGTCGGGGTGATGTCACCGGCGCACGTGGTGTGCCGCCCCACCCGCGCCGAAGCCGCGGAGTACCTGCACTACTACGCCGAGGAGCACGCGGACTGGGATGCGGTGGACAACCTGATGCGCTTGCAGGGCATGCACGCGCAGTCGTTCACCAAGGCGATGCTCGCGGCCTTCCGATCGCGCTTCGCGGCTGGCCACGGCACCTGCCCGCTGATCGGCTCGCTGGACGACATCGCCGACGAGATCGAGAAGTACGCCACCGCTGGCCTGTCCGGCATGACGCTGTCCTTCGTGGACTACGTAACCGAACTCGAACACTTCGCGGCCGAGGTGATTCCCCGGCTGGAAGCCAAGGGCGTCCGCCTCCCCCGCTCGTGAGCGAGGCGGCTACTCGAAGCGGGCCGTGTCGCCCGCGCCGCGGCGGACGATCTCCGGCTCAGGACCGGAGAAGTCGATCACGGTGGTCGGCTCGGTGCCGCAGTCGCCGGAGTCGATCACCGCGTCCAGCACGTGGTCGAGCTCGTCCTTGATCTGCCAGCCCTGGGTCATCGGTTCTTCCTCGCCGGGCAGCAGGAGCGTGCTGGACAGCATCGGCTCGCCGAGTTCGGCCAGCAGCGCCTGCACCACGACGTGATCCGGGATCCGCACGCCGACGGTCTTCTTCTTCGGGTGCAGCAATCGGCGCGGCACTTCCTTGGTGGCCGGGAGGATGAAGGTGTAGCTGCCCGGCGTCGATGCCTTGATCGCGCGGAACACCGCGTTGTTGATGATCACGAACTGGCCGAGCTGCGCGAAGTTCTGGCAGACCAGCGTGAAGTGGTGCCGGTCGTCGAGTTGTCGGATGGCTCGGATCCGGTCGATGCCGTCCTTGTTCCCCAGCTGGCTGCCGAGCGCGAAGCACGAGTCCGTCGGGTATGCGATCAGGCCGTTGTCGCGAACGATGTCCACCACCTGGCCGATCGCGCGCCGCTGCGGGTTCTCCGGATGCACGTCGAAGTACTTCGCCATACCCCGAGCTTAGAATCCGCCACCGCGCCGGGCCGACTCGCGGTGGCCATCGGCGTGGCGGCGGTCGCTAGTGCTGTTCGGGCAGCGGCCGGTGCAGCCAGTCGCGGTAGAACGCTTCGAGGTCCGGCAGGAAGTCGAAGACGATTGGGAAGCCCGGTGGTGCCGCTTCCACCTCCAGTAGCGTCGTGCAGCCGGGGCAGATGAACTCCCGGATCTCCATCCACTCCGGGTCGCAGGAGAAGCGGCCCGGATAGATCTCCTCGATGCTCGCCCGGTCGCCGCGCACCCGGACCAGGGCACCCAGCTTCCAGTTCTGCCGGTAGTCGCCGAACTCCTGGCCGCAGTCGCACTTGACGATCCGGCCAGCTTCGGCCTGCACGATGTAGAGGTGTTCCCCGATGGGCAACAGGATCTCCTCGGACCATCCGACGCGGTCCTGCAGGATCTCGCGGTAGACGTCGAAGCGGTCCTCGTCCTTGTAGGAGCTCATGATCGTCCTGGCCGACGGCCAGGGCAGGGTCCCGTCGATCAGGTCCCGGATGGTGGTCTTGTCGTAGCTCGGCACAGCGGTTCCTATCTGCCTGCGGATCAGCGGTCCGATCGCGGGGCGAACTCGAAGTCGGCGGGCAGCGACCAGAAGTCGCGCAGCTCCGCGGCGAACCGGTCGGACATCGTCATGCTGTCCCGGTACATCTCCCGGACCTCGACCGCGAAGTCCTGGTCGACGACGCGTTGGCGTTCCCGCGCGATCCAGTCCCGCACCGGGACGGCGTGCGCGGACCGCTCGTCGCGGATGCGCTGCCGCCGCGCCGCAGTTCGCTCGGCGAGCACCGCACAGCTGTACTCGCCGACCTCGACGACGACGCCGTAGACCGCTTCGGCCGACTGCGCCGTCACATAGCCGTTGGCGACATCCCGCGCCACCGAGTCCGGATCGCGTTCGAGCGGGTCGCCGTAACCGCCACCGCCGTTGTAGGAGTGGGCGAACACATCGCCGTCCCGCAGCGGTTCGGCGAGATACGGCCCTTCGACCACGTTTGGCTTGTTCGCAACGAGCTTCTCGACGTCGGTCTCGTGCGGGTCCGTGCCCAGCGAGTGCGGCAGCGGGGCTCGCTTCGCCGCCAGACCCGCGATGTCGGCGTCCTGCGCCGCGTAGTGCAGCTGCACGGTCGGAGCCGGGTAGCCGCCGCACATCCCCGCGTTGTCGAACACCCGGCTGGAGTGTTCGGACGTGGCGATGATGAGCTGCGGGGTCCGGTTCACCACCCACAGCGACTCGAACCCGGTGCCGCCCCGGTAGCGGCCGTAGCCGCCGGAGTTCGCGCTGATGGTCCGTCCCAAGTAGACCATCGGCATGTCCTGTTCCCAGATCTCCATGTTGCCCATGTCGGATTCCGGGTTCCAGCCCACGTAGGCGGTGTCCAGCCCGTCTTTGATCCCGAGCGCTCCGCTGCCCGCCGCGGCGCACTCGAACAGGGCGATGCCGAACATGCTGCCGTACTGGCTCTGCCCGCCCATCTCGATCATCGGGCTGTTCACCTGGCCGACGAACACCTCTTCCTGGTAACCGCGCCCCAGGAAGCCACGGCTGAGCAGCCGTTGGAAACAGCCGAACGCGGGCAGCAGCAACGCCCACGACGTCGCCGTCGCCGCCGTCTCGACCTGGGGATTGGTCCAGGTGCCCGGCGGCAGGTTCATCCCGGTCGCCAGCCATGCCCCGTCGTTGACCTTGCCGTCGAAGTTCATGTGCTGGGTCAGCGTCACGAACAACCCGCCGTCCATCCCGGCGGGTGTGCAGTTCATCGAGTGGTAGCCCCACGAGTTCGTGCCGTCGAAATCCAGGTGCAGCTTGCCCTCCGGGGAGATCTCCAGCTCCATCGGGATCGCGTACAGCCAGTTCTTGTTGCCCAGCGGCAGAACGCCCTGCTTGCCCTCGGTGACGTGCCCGAAGAAGGTGTGCCCGCGGTAGCGGCCGGGCACCATAAGCTGCCGGACGCGGGCCAGCTGTGCGCGGCGCCCTTCCTCGATGAACTCCCTGGTCGCCCTCTTGTAGTAATCCACCCCGATCTGCTCGATCAGCTCCTTGAGCTGTTCGCGGACCTCCAGGCAGGCCGCGACCTTCGCCTTCTCGTCGAGCACCCAGTAGATGGGCATGCGCAGGTTGCGTTCGAGGCGGATCAGATAGTCGCGGCGCAGTTCGTCGTTCTCGCCCACCTTCTCGGCGCAGACCATCAGACCTTCGGTGAACCGCTCCTGGGAGAGCGCGACATCGCCGCCGGGGGTGATGCCGCCGACTTCGAGTTCGTGGCAGACCGCGGCGACCCAGCCGATCAGCTCGTCGTCGTGGAAGATCGGGATCACGTCGATGACATCCGGTGCCTGCACGGTGCCGATGAAGGCGTCGTTGTTGGCGAAGATGTCGCCGGGCCGGATCTTCGGCGAGTCCTCGTAGTCGTTCTGGATCATCCACTTGATGAACCGGCTCGCGGTGTGGACGTGCACCATGATGCCGGTGGACAGCGCGATCGCGTCGCCTTCGGGGGTGTAGAGGGCGACCACGCTCTCCCCGACCTCGCGCACTCCCGGCGAGGCGGAGATCCGCCGGGCCATTTCGCGCGCCGAGACCACCATCGAGCGGAGCTTGATGTGCAGGCTCTCGTACTTCAACGGATCCTCGTCGCGGAGCGCGAGCTCGTCCACCCCGGCGTAGCTGCCGGTTTCCCGCAGCAGCCGGTCGCTTTCCAGCAGCCGCTCCTTCAACGTCTTCGCGGCGGTCCTGGTCATCTCACGTGCAGACATCGAGTCATCCTTGTCCTCGCCGAAGGTGCGTGCTCAGGCGTGCTCGTAGTGCAGGATCGTCCACTCGTCGATCCACACCCGGTCGCCAGCCGGGATCACGAGCGTGGTCGCCGGGTGTTCGACCACCGCAGGTCCGGCGATCTCGTTGCCGGGGCGCAGCAGGTCCATCTCCCACAGCGACGCCTCGTGCCACTGCCGGTTGTAGTACATCGGGCGGGTGCCCTTGGTGGCCTCGTGCGACGGAGTCGGGCCTTCGAGCGGTTTGCGGGTCAGTCGCGGTTTGATCTTGCCCACCTTCGCCAGCAGTCCGAGCTCGGTGATGCTGTGCCCGGCTTCGCGGTACTGCGCCACGGGACGGTTGATCGCGGTGTAGAGCCGCTCGAACTCCTCGACCATCATGTCCAGATCGGCGTCCGAGGTGATCTTCCGCAGCTGCAGCGGCACCTCGACGTCCTCCAACTGCCCGGTGTAGCGCATCATCGCGAACATCCGCAGTTCGACGTCCGCTCGATCGTGGCCCTCCTCGGCCATTTCCCGGCGAGCCGCGTCCTGCAACGCCTGCCACACCGAGTTGATCTCTTCGGCGACCAACCGGCGGTGTTCCTCGGCGGCGTCGGGCGGCAGGGTCAGCTGGACCGAACGGCTGTAACGGCGCAGGTAATCCGCGGTCGTGCAGCCGAAGGCGGAGAACGCCGCGGCGAAGGGGAAGGTGAGGATGCTCTTGAAGCCGAGCCCTCGGCTGTACTCGGCCATGTGCAGCGGCCCGGAGCCGCCGTAGGCCATCAGCGCGTAGTCCGCCGGGTCCACGGCGCGGGCCGAGACCATCTGGCGGATGGCTTCCCTGGCGTCCATCTCCAGCAGGTTGGCCATGCCCTCGGCCGCCTCGTAGAGGTCGATGCCGAGCGGGTCGGCGACCTTCTCCTTGAGCACCTGCTTGGCCTTCTCGACGTTGAGGCGCACCTTGCCGCCGAGGAAGTAGTCCGGGTTGAGCCGACCCATCACCACGTCGCAGTCGCACACGGTGGGCTCGGTGCCGCCCATGTCGAAGGCCACCGGTCCGGGTGTCGAACCGGCGCTCTCCGGCCCGAGGCTGACCTTCTTGGTCAGCGGGTCGACCTTGATGATCGTGCCCGCGCCCGCGCCGATGGTGTCCATCGCGATGGTCGGCAGGTTCAGCTTGAACCGGGCCAGCGTGGGTTCGTTGTCGATCGGGACGTTGCCCCGGGTGATGGCGCTGATGTCGAAGCTCGTGCCGCCCATGTCGCTGACCACCACGGAGTCGACGCCGATGATGTCGCCGACGTACTTCGCGCCCAGGATCCCGCCGACCGGGCCGGAGATCATGGTCTCGTGCAGCCTGGGGTAGCGCACTCCGGCCAGTCCGCCGTAGGACAGCACGGTCTGCACCCCGTATCGGAATCCCTTTTCCTGGCAAGCCTTTTCGACGCCGATGAGCTGTTCGCGGCTGCGGTCGGCGGCGTACGCCTCGATGACGACGCTGTTGAGCCGGGACTGTTCCCGGACCACCGGCCGGACCGCGGCGGACAGGTAGATCGGCAGCTCGACGCCGTGTTCGGCCAGCACCGATTTGGCGATGTCGGCGATCTGCCGTTCGTGCGCGTCGTCGACGTAGGAGAACATGCAGCAGACGCAGATCGCCTCAACCCGTTGTGCCAGCAGGTCTTCGACGGCGCTAATCACCTCGTGCTCGTAGACCGGTGCCACCTCGGTGCCGAACTGGTCGATGCGTTCGGTCACGCCGTGCACGAGGTTTCGCGGGACGAGCGGCTCCGGGTGCGCGTGCGTGACGGCGTGCAACCGGTCGGGATAGGAGTACCCCGCCCAGGACTGCAGGCCTCGCCCCATGAGCACGGCGTCCTCCATGCCGCGGGTGACGAGCAGGCCGACGCGCTGGCCGGTGCGGGACAGCAGCGAGTTGAGCATCCCGGTTCCGGAGTACAGCACGACCGCAAGTTGCTCGAAGGTCTCGCGGGGGGCGAGCCCCCACTGCCCGGCGGCGTCCGCGGCGGACTCCAGGAATCCCTCGAACTCGTTGTGCGGGGTCGTCGAGGCTTTGCCCACCGCGAAGTGTCCGTGTTCGTCGACGAGGAGGGTGTCGGTCATCGTGCCACCCGCGTCGATGCCCAGTACGAGAGGTCGGAAATCGTTCACAGGCTTGCCTCCAGGTGTGCGCCGACCCGGCACCCCAGGATCTACGCACTGCGCAGTCAAATCGAGGATAGGCTATGCAACGCGTAGAATCGTCTCCGGAAATCTACGCATAGTCAAGACCACGGGATCGATGCGGATCCCGGACGGGAACCGGGAACTACGCGCGCCGCGCTATCAGGATCGGGACGGGCCCGTGGTCACTCAGCCGGGACCGAGGCGGTGCCGCCCGCGAAATTCGGGTACACGTAAGACACTTTGTGCATCTTGATCTCTTGGAAGGTCTCCGCGCCCGTGACGCCCGCCACCTCGGGCAACCGCTCGTGCAGTATCTGCCAGAGGTGTTCGTGGTCGCGGCAGACGAACTGGACGTACAGGTCGGCGCGACCGGTGCAGGACGAGATGTAGGTGATCTCGTCCCACGGCATCAACGCGTCGATGACGGCCTGCTGCTGTCCGATTTGAACCGTCAGCAGGGTGAACGCCATGACGCTGTAACCGAGTTTGGCCGGATCGGCGATCGCCGCGATGGTCAGCACGCCCTCGGCTTGCATGCGGTTGGCACGACTGCGCACGGTGCCTTCGGAAACTCCGAGCTCCCGCGCGATCTCGCGGTAGGCCGCCCGACCGTTGAGCTGCAGCAGGCTGAGGATCTTGCTGTCGGTCGGATCCAGCAGCCGGTGACGCGGCTTGCCCGCCGGAGTGTCGTGTTCCCGTACCACGACAGGATCGTAGCTCAGCCGCTCCGGGCGGGCCCTCAAAGCGCAGCGGACCCACCGTCGACCGGGAAGTTCACCCCCGTCACGAACCGACCCTCATCGGAGGCCAGGAACAGCACCGCGTTGGAAACGTCGATCGGCTCGACCCACGGCTGCGGCAACGCCAGCAGCGTCCCGGATGCCTCCGCGAACTCCGCGGCGGTCGGATTCTCCAGATCCGGCCGGAAAAGCCGGTACACCGCATCGTTCTGGATCATGTCGGTGTTGCAGTTGGTGGGCGATACGACGTTCACCCGCACCGAGTGCGGCGCCAACTCCATCGCCAGCGTGCGCATCAACCCGATCACGCCGTGCTTGGACGCCACGTAGTGGCCGAACTTCGCGAAGCCCTTGGCCCCAGCGTCGGAGGAAGTGATCACGATGGATCCGCCGCGACCGCCGCGCAGCAGGTGCGGGATGCTCGCCTTGCACGCGTTGAACACGCCGGTCAGGTTGACGTCGAGCACATCGCGCCAGTCGCGCTCGGAGATGTCCTGCACCTCGGCGCCGAACTGGAAGATCCCGGCGTTGGCCGCCACGATGTCCAGCGCCCCCAACTCCTCGACAGCCGAGGAAAGCCCGGCTTCCAGCGCGCCGTAGTCGCGCACGTCTGCCTGGGACGCGACGACCCGGCGGCCCTGCTGCCGCACCAGCCGAACGGTCTCGGCGAGATCCGCTTCCGTTGCGGGCGGGTAGAAATCGGCGGTCCGGCCGACCTCCGCGCAGATGTCCACCGCGATGATGTCGGCGCCTTCCTGCGCGAGGCGCACCGCGTGGCTGCGCCCCTGGCCTCGCGCCGCACCGGTGATGAACGCGACCTTGCCGTCAACTCGACCTGTCATGATGCCTCACTCCCACCCGCCCGCGGTCAATCCCGGACGCGCCACTCGATTCGGGACCTCTCCTGCACGCGCTGCCGGTAGTACCAGAGCACACAGGCGAACAGCAGGATGCCGATGCCGACGACCGTCTCGGTCATGCCGCCGTACCCGGTGAGACTCGGGTTCGAAATGCCTACCGCGATGGCGAAAACGTTGACGACGAAGAGCGCGACGGCGATCGCCGTCCAGGGCTTGGCGAGGCGGATCGGTCGGGCGAGATCCGGCTGGTCCCGGCGCAGCAGCACGAACGCGCCGACGGCCAGGGTGACCGCGGCCAGGTAGCCGAGGTTGCTCGCCAGCAGGATCGCGATGGGCTCGCCGAGCAGGATCAGCACCGCGATGTTGATCACCATGTCAGTGGTCAGCGCGCGTCCGGGGACGCCATACCGGTTCAGCACGCCGAGTTGCCTGATCGTGCCGCCGGATCTTGAGATGCCGAACAGCGACCGGCCACCGTCGGCCGTCGCGGTCATCATCGCGATGACGAAGGCGGCCATGATCGGCAACTGGCCGATCCAGGAGTAGTCGCCGAGGATCCGGTCGAAGGCAATTCCGATGTAGCTCACCGGGTTCTGGGCGATGGTGTCCTCACCGACGACCCCGACGGTCGCGTACGGCACGATGAAGTACAGACCGAGGATGAACGCCCCGGAGATCCGCAGCGCCTTCGCGGTGTCCCGGACCGGGTTCTTGTACTCGGCGGCGAAGCTCGCGCAGACCTCGGTGCCGTAGGTGGTCCACGCGGTGATGAAGAACCAGACCACGATCTCCTTCCACCCGAACGGAGAAGAAGTTCCGGAGAAGGTCAACCGACCCGCGTCGAAACCCGCACCGCCGACGAGGAACGGGCCGATCGCCAGCACCAGCAGCCCCACGACCAGCAGCGTCCCGGTCACTTTGGCCACCCCGGCGGCGACCCTGACGCCGAAGTAGTTCAGCGCCCACGCGGCCAGGATCGCGCCGATGGCGATGAGGTAGGGCAGTCCCAGCTCGTGGCCGATCGGCAGCCGGATCGCCAGGTGCGAGTCGGGGAAGAACGCCTCGGTGATCATCTTGCCGAGGACGACGCCTTCGACCGACAGCGACAGCGACCACCCCATCCAGTACCCGAACGCCGCGATCGCGCCCAGCGGGGCGAAATGCCGCTTCCACCCTTCGTAGGCGTAAACCGAGATCCCGCCGGAGCGGTTCGGGAACATCGCCGCCATCTCGGCGAAGAGGTTGTTCTGCAACCAGGCCAGCAAGCAGGCGACGACCCAGATGGCGATGGCGGTCCAGCCGCCGATGGCGCCGATGGTGTACCCGAGCGTCAGGAACAGCCCGATCACCATGTTCAGCGAGAAGATGAACCCGTCCCGCCAGCTCAACCGGCGCACCATGGATGTTGCGCTTCCGGGAACCTGCTGCGTGCCCTCGCCGATGCCCGGACTTCCCGCTGAACTCATCGGAAATTCCTCCAGAGCCGCTGCGGACCCGACGAGGCGGTCACCCCGTCCCAACTCGCGACGCGTTGCGCAAGAGCCTGGGACATCAGGTACGCAAAGTCAAGGTTCGAGCAGGCTGACGCTACGCAATGCGCGGAAAATCGGCTTCCGAACTGCGCTTACGCATCGTTCATCCGACGCCGCCGAACTCATTGTCCACAGTAGCCTGCTGGTCCATCCGGAGCAGGCTCGCGGCCAGCAGGTGCACGCCGGTAGCGACTTGCGCGGCGTCGGTCCACTCGTCGGGGCAGTGGCTGCGACCATCCCGCGACGGCACGAAGATCATGCCCGCCGGACAGCGCGCGGCCAGGTGCGCCGCGTCGTGACCGGCACCGCTGGGCATGGCCTCCCACGACAGGCCGAGCTCGTCGGCGGCGCCTGCGGTCAGGTTCTGCACGGATGGATTCGTCGGCACGACCGGGTTGTCCGCGGACCACTCGATCAGCGCCTCGACCCCGTTCTCCGCGCTGAGCCGCGCGATCTCGTCCACCACCCGCCGCCGCACTCCGGACAACCAGGTCTGGTCTTCGCTGCGGAATTCGGCGGCCAGCAGCGTTCGGCCCGGAACCACGTTCTCTGCACCGGGTTCGATCCGCAGCGCGCCGCAGGTGGCGACCGCGGATTCCGGCCCGGCGCACCCTTCGCGCTCGACGGCCAGGACCGATTTCGCCGCCGCCACCAGCGCATCCCGCCGGTCTCCCATCCGCCGCGTTCCCGCGTGGTCGGCGCGGCCGATGAAGGTCGCGAGGAAGCGCTCGATACCGACGATCGCGGTGACGACTCCGATGTCCATCCCGCGTCGCTCCAGCATCGGCCCCTGCTCGATGTGCAGTTCGAGGTAACCGTGCAGGGGTTCGGTGGCCCAGGTGGGGGCCAGCAGCCCGTTCGGGTCGAGTCCGAAGGCCGTCGCGACGTCGCCGAGGCGCTTGCCGTCCACGCCCGTTCGATCCAGGTCGTCCGCGGTGAGCACCCCGGTCGCGGCCTGACTGCCGAGGCAACTCCCGCTGTAGGGGTTGACCTCCTCGCCGAGGAAGTCGACCACCAGCAGGTCGTGGTCCAGCCTGGTGCCCGTTTCCCGCAACCGGCGCACCACCTCGATCGCGCCGAGCACGCCGACGACCCCGTCGAACCGCCCGCCGCCCTCGACGGTGTCCGTGTGCGAGCCGGTGACCAGCGGCGCTCCCCCGTGCCGACCAGGTAGCCGTCCCACGATGTTGCCCGCCGGGTCGGTGGTGACCGAGAGGCCAGCGTCCCGCATCCGACCGCGCACCCAGTCCCGCGCGGCCCGGTACGGCTCGCTGAACACCCGCCGCGTCCACCCCTCCGAGTCCGGCTCGCACAACCGCGCCAGGTCGTGCAGCTCCGACCAGAGCCGTTCTCGATCGGGTTCCAGCAGTTCGACGTTCATGCAGATCGCCTCCGCCTCGGGCCGCGTGCGGGAAAACGGTTCAACCAACCGTTCGAAAACTACGACGCCGCAGCCGCCGAGGTCAAAGCCGCGGCGGGCGATGAGTTTCGGCGGCGGCGCAGGTCGGTACTGGTGAAGACGTGTTCGTCCTATACCGAGGAGGAGGGCCATGCGCATCGAGTTCCCAGGCGAGTCGCCGGAGTACCGAGCGGCCCGTGATCGGTTGCTGGCACAAGAGGTCGAACTGCGGCGGGCGATGGAGTCGGTCGCCGCAGCTCGGCGACAACTGCCCCCAGGCGGGTTGGTCCCGGAGGACTACGTTTTCCAAGGGGCTGGGCCGGACGGCGCCCCGCAGGACGTGCGACTGTCCGAACTGTTCGGTGCGGGCAAGGACTCGCTGGCGATCTACAGCATGATGTTCCCGCGGTACCCAACCGATGACCGCCCCGGGGCGAGCACCGGAACAACCGCGGAGCTGAGGCTGGTAGAGGCTCCGTGCCCGTCGTGCACGGCGTTCCTCGACCAACTCGACGGTGCCGCCGAACACTTGGGCCAACGGGTCAACTTCGCCGTCGTCGCGAACGCCCCGCTACCCCGTCTGCTCGCCTTCGCCGCCGAACGCGGTTGGCGACGACTGCGGCTGCTGTCCGCACGCGAGAACAATTACAACCGCGACTACCTCGCGGAGACCGAGGAGGGTTATTCGCTGCCAATGTTGAACGTCTTCCACCGCGAAGGCGATGAGATCCGGCACTTCTGGGCCTCGGAGATGTTCTACGCGCCGAGCGACCCCGGACAGGACCCGCGCCACAACGGAACCCTCGAACCCCTGTGGAACATGCACGACCTGACCCCCGAAGGTCGCCCGGAAAACTGGCACGAACAGCTCAGCTACACCTGAGCACCCCGCTTCGAACAGATCAGCGCCGTGCTGCTGGGCGGTCGCTGGCGTGCTTGATCTCGGGTGACTCCTGATCGACCTTTTCCAGCAGTTCCAGCAGGATGTGCCGCTGTTCTTCGGTGAGCGGCGCGAACAACTCACCGGCCGCCCGAGCGCGGAACTCGATCAGCCGCTTGCACATCTTCCGACCATCCGCGGTCAGTTCCAGCAACGTGGAGCGGCGGTTGTCGGGGTCGACTTCGCGGCGCAGCAGACCTGCGTTCTCAAGCGCGTCGACGATCGGCGTCACCGCGCGCGGTACTACATGCAGCCGTGCTGCCAGGTCGGTCATCCGCGGCGGCGTCTCGCACCCACCGAGCACGGACAGCGCACGTGCCTGCGCGGGCGTCAACCCGAGGTCCCCGATCTCGCGTCGCTGGAGGACGTGCGCAGTCTTGGCAAGCCGCATGAACAGCGCACCGAGGCGATCTTCCGCACCACCGACTCCCACCTGGCCAAGTCTAACAGAGTGACAGTAATAGTGAACTATGGTAAATATGAACGTGTCTCTGTATCCGTTCCCGCTGGAGCCGCCTATGTCGTCGCCCGAACACTCCACTCCGCAACCCGTGCAACTGCGCCGCATCGTGCGCCTCTTCCACCCGCACCGGGGCACGCTCCTCGTCGTCGCGCTGCTGGTCGCCGTTTCGTCCCTGGTTTCCGTGGCGTCCCCGTTCCTGCTGCGCGAGGTGCTCGACGTAGCCATCCCCCAGCGCCAACTCGGCCTGCTGAGCGCACTGGTGCTCGGCATGATCGGCGTGGCTGTCGCGACCAGCGTGTTCAACGTCGCCCAGACCTACCTGTCCACCAAGGTCGGGCAGAACGTGATGCACGAATTGCGCTCCGCGGTCTACGCGCGGCTGCAACGCATGTCACTGGCGTTCTTCACCCGCACCCGGACCGGCGAAATCCAGTCGCGCATCGCCAACGACATCGGCGGTATGCAAGCCACGGTCACATCCACCGCGACCTCGCTGGTCTCCAATCTCACCACCGTGGTGGCCACGCTGGTCGCGATGGTCGCGTTGGACTGGCGGCTGACGATCGCATCGGTGGCGCTGCTGCCGATCTTCGCCTGGGTGGGCCGCCGGGTCGGCAGGGAACGCAAGCGGATCACCGCGAAGCGGCAGCGCCAACTCGCCGCGATGTCCGCCGGGGTGCAGGAATCGCTCTCCGTCAGCGGAATCCTGCTGGGCCGCACGATGGGTCGGGCGAAGTCGCTGACCGACACGTTCGAAGCCGAGTCGGCCGCGCTGGCCCGGCTCGAAGTCAGTTCGAGCATGGCGGGCCGGTGGCGGATGTCGACCATCCAGATAGTGATGACCGCGCTGCCCGCGCTGATCTACTGGACCGCCGGAGTCACCAGCACCTTCGGCGTGCCGCTGATCACCTTGGGCACCCTGGTCGCCTTCGTCACCCTGCAGCAGGCCCTGTTCCGGCCAACCCTGTCGCTGCTGTCCACCGGGGTGGACGTGCAGAGTTCGCTGGCGCTGTTCGGCCGCATCTTCGAGTACCTCGACCTGCCGGTGGACATCGACGAACCCAGCCGCCCGGTGCGGCTGTCCCGGATCGAGGGCGAAGTTCGCTTCGCGGACGTCTCCTTCGGCTACTCCCCCGAAACCGCCGACGGCACCCTCACCGGGATCGACGTGACGGTACCGGCCCGCACCAGCCTCGCGGTGGTGGGCGAAACCGGATCGGGCAAGACGACGTTGAGCTACCTGGTACCACGCCTATACGACGTCACCGGCGGCGCGGTGCGCATCGACGGCGTCGACGTGCGCGAACTCGGATTCGACACGTTGGCCGACGCGGTCGGTGTGGTGCCCCAGGAGCCCTACCTGCTGCACGCCACGGTCGCCGACAACCTGCGCTTCGCCAAACCCGACGCCACCGACGAGGAACTGGTCGCGGCGGCGAAAGCCGCGCAGATCCACGAGCACCTGGCAAGCCTGCCGGACGGCTACGACACGCTGGTCGGCGAGCGCGGATACCGGTTCTCCGGCGGGGAGAAGCAGCGGCTGGCAATCGCCCGCACGATCCTGCGCGACCCGCCGATCCTGATCCTCGACGAGGCGACCAGCGCCCTCGACAACCAGACCGAGCAAGCGGTGCAAGAAGCCCTCGATGTGCTGTCCGCAGGTCGGACCACCATCACGATCGCGCACCGGCTGTCGACCGTCCGGGACGCCGACCAGATCGTGGTGCTCGACGGCGGGCGGATCGTGGAACGCGGTACGCACGAAGAACTCCTCGCCGCCGACGGCCGCTACGCGGCGTTGGTCCGCAGCGACGACCAATTGGCGTCCGCCGCGTGACTACCAGGGCCGCAGGTGCTGCGGCCAGATGGGTGGACGAATTCCTTTCGTCGCGCAGAGTTCACCGGTTCCGCACTGATCCGATGCCGAGCGCGCTTCTAGGGTCGCGGTGCCCTGCTGGCTGATCTGCTGTCGTGCCAGCGGGTTCCACCTCTCACTGGAGGAGCAAGCCGTGGAACGTCGCACCTTCCTGCGGGCCGCCGTCACCAGCAGCGCCGTGGTCGCCTTCGGGTTCAGCGTGACGCGCGAGGCCATCGCGTACCCGGCCCAGACCGGCCCCAGCCCCTACGGACCGCTGCAACCAGCCGATGCCAACGGCATCGAACTTCCGCTGAACTTCACCAGCCGCATGATCGCCCGCTCCACCCAAGCCGTCTCCGGCACCGACCACATCTGGCACGGTGCGCCCGACGGCGGTGCCTGCTTCGCCGATGGCACCGGGTGGATCTACGTCTCGAACGCCGAACTCGGTAGCGGCGCTGGCGGGGTGAGCGCCGTTCGGTTCGACGGGAACGCCAACATCAGCGGCGCGTACCCAATCCTGTCCGGCACGACCCAGAACTGCGCCGGTGGCGCCACGCCGTGGAACACCTGGTTGTCCTGCGAGGAAACCGACCGCGGCTACGTCTTCGAGACGGACCCGTGGGGCCGTCAGACGGCCGTCCGGCGGGATGCGATGGGCCGGTTCAAGCACGAGGCCGCAGCCGCCGACCCGGATCGCCGGGTCGTCTACCTGACCGAGGACGAATCCGACGGCAACTTCTACCGCTTCGTGCCCACCAACTGGGGCGACATGTCCGCCGGTACCCTCCAGGTGCTCGTCGAGGCCGACGGCGCGCTGTCGTGGGTCGACGTCCCGGACCCGGACGGCAGCCCCACGCGCACCCGCCACCAGGTCAGCGGCGCCAAGGTGTTCGACGGCGGCGAGGGCGCCTACTACCGCAACGGCACGTGCTTCTTCACCAGCAAGGGCGACAACCGGGTGTGGGCCTACGACGCGGTCAACAACACCCTGGCGATCGCCTACGACGACGACTTGACCAACGACCCGCCGCTCACCGGCGTCGACAACATCACCGGCGCCCAGGTCGGGGACCTCTACGTCGCCGAGGACGGCGGCAACATGGAGATCTGCATCATCACCCCGGACGACGTCATCGCCCCGTTCCTCCGGGTCAACGGGCAGTCCGGGTCGGAGCTGTGCGGGGTCGCGTTCAACCCCGCGGGCAACCGCCTGTACTTCTCCTCGCAGCGCGGCACCACCGGCTCCAGCAACGGCGGCATCACCTACGAGGTGACCGGCCCGTTCCGCAACTGAGCCGCCCACGAACCGCCAGACCGGCCCGCGAGTCCTATTTGGACTCGCGGGCCGGTTTGCTCGCAACGGGATGCGGCGGCATTCCAGTGCTTTTCGCATGTCATGCCCTTCCGGAACAGCGAACGAGGCACGACTTGCTGCGTCCGACCTGGGATGCCCGAAGGACCCGCTGCGCCACCGGCTCCGGTGGTGCGGCGAAACGCTGTGGAAACGTCCTGCTCAACTGTTCTTGACCGCCGAACGCGCGCGACCGTAGCCTGCACTCCCAGAATCGACGTAGGACGTCCCACCTCTCGTCCTGATCGCCCCAGGAGGCAACGTGCGCCCCCACCTCTCCCGGACCTTCGTCAGTCGTCGCGACTTTCTGCGCTACAGCGGGGCCTTGGGCGCGGCTGCCAGCATCTCCGCCACCGTTTCCGCCTGCGGTGGTCCCGCCTCGACCACCTCCACCGGCGATGACGACGAGGGCCTGGTCACCGCCGTGATCGGCTACGGCAACGACCAGAGCTGGGACCCGTCGATGACCGCGTCGGCCTTCTCGATGGCCGCCAACAACCACGTCTACGAAGGACTCGTCGACACCGACCTGATCAGCCGCGACCCGTACCCCGCGCTGGCGACCGCGTTACCCGACGCCAACGCGACCACCTGGCGGTTCACCCTGCGACCGGGCGCCAAGTGGCACGACGGCCAGCCGGTGACCGTCGACGACGTGCTGTTCAGCTTCGAGCGGGCGCTCAACCCGCAGACGCTGATCTACTCGTTCTTCACCGCCTGGCTGCGCGAAGCCCGCAAGGTCGATGACACGACCGTCGAACTGGTGCTGAAGTTCCCGTTCCCCGACGGGATCCAGCGGCTGACCATCGCGAAGATCATGCCGAAGCACGTCTTCGGCGCGCCCGGTGGCTGGGACGCCGCCAAGTCCGGCAAGGCCGTCGGGTCCGGGCCGTACCAGCTGGTCGAGCACAACCCGAAGGCCAACACGAGGTTCGAGGCGTTCGCCGACTACAACGGTCCGCGCAAACCGACCGTGCAGAAGATGAACTGGCTGTCCATCGTGGACGCCGCCGCTCGGGTCGCGAAGATCTCCGGCGCCAGCGCCGAAGCCCAGATCGCCGAGAACATCCCCTACGCCAACATCGACCAGCTGCGCCAGAGCGGGCTGACCGTCGAGGGCGGCAAAGGCATGAACCACATGTTCCTGATGTTCAACACCGGTCAGAAACCCTTCGATGACAAGCGGGTCCGCCAGGCGCTGCTGCACGCGATCGACACCCGCAAGATGATCGACGTGGCGCTCAAGGGCCACGGCACCCCGGCCAGCAGCTTCCTCAACGAGCAGAACCCCGCCTACGCCAGGGCGAAGACCGTCTACGACTACAACCCCGACCGGGCCCGAGCGCTGCTGGCCGAGGCCGGGGTGAGCGGGCTGTCCATCACGTTGATGGCGGTGAACGTCAGCTGGCTGGCCGACTGCCTGCCCACCATCGCCAACTCCTGGGAAGCCATCGGCGTCAAGGCCGTGCTGGAACCGCAGGACACCAGCGCGCTGTTCACCAAGATGGACCAGTCGCAGTCCTACCAGGTGGTCGCGGCGGCGTCGAACCCGAACCAGTTCGGCCTCGACCCGGACCTGATCCTGCGCTACAACTACACGGCTGGCGGCACCTGGATGAAGTACACCAAGTGGGACTCCAGCCCGGAGGCCGCGCAACTGTTCGCGATGATGGACCGGGCGATCCAGGAACCGGACGCGGCCCGACGGCTCCAACTCGTCCACGAATACCTGGACGTCGTCGCCGAGCAGGCGGTCCTCTACCCGGTGGTGCACAACGAACTGGTGAGCGCCTGGGATCCGAAGAAGCTCACCGGCGTCCAAGCGCAACCCTACCCAGGCGTGAACCTCCTGCAGGCCAAACGAGTTTGAGGCCGTCCGGTCGGAACTTTCCTGGAGGAACCGTTGGTCGTGATCGCGAGGATGTTGCTGCGGCGCATTCTCATCCTGATCCCGCTGCTGCTCGGCGTGATCCTGTTCGTCTTCATCATCATGCGCTTCTCCACCAGCAAGCCGGAGTACGCCTACTTCCAGGGCGCCAACCCGATGCCGGAGCAGATCCACCAGTTCCAGTTGGACAACGGCCTGCTCGACCCGCTGCCGGTGCGCTACGTGCGGTTCGTCGCCGACCTGGTGCACGGCGACATGGGCACCAGCGTGCTGACCAAGGCACCGGTGCTGGACCAGGTGGTCACGGCACTGCCGCTGACCATGCAGCTGACCTTCCTCGGGCTGTTCATCGCGGTCGTGCTGGCGCTGCTGTTCGGTGTCACCGGGGCGCTCTTCCGGGACCGCTGGCCGGATCAGCTGATCCGGCTGGTTTCGCTGGTCGGGGTCGCGGCACCGGCGTTCTGGATCGCGCTGCTGGCGATCCAGTGGCTCGCGGTCGACCTCGGCTGGTTCCCGACGGGTGGCTACGTCAACCCCGGTGACTCGTTCGGCGGCTGGCTGCGGTCGATGACGCTGCCCGCGATCTCGCTGTCGCTGCCGGTGGCCGCACAGCTGACCCGGATCACCCGCACCGCCGTGGTGGAGGAGTTGGACAAGGACTACGTCCGCACCGCGATCGGCAACGGCCTGCCGCCGATCGTGGTCGTCGGCCGCAACGTCCTGCGCAACGCGCTGATCAACCCGCTGACCGTGCTCGGCCTGCGGATCGGCTACCTGCTCGGCGGCGCGGTCGTCATCGAGACCATCTACTCGCTGCCCGGCATGGGCCAGCTGATGATCACCGCGGTGCGCAACGGCGACCCGGCCGTCGTGCAGGGCGTGGTGCTCACCATCGCGACCGGGTTCGTCCTGGTGAACCTCGCCGTGGACGTCCTCTACCTGCTGGTCAACCCCCGACTCAGGAGCGCCGCGTGATGCGCAGCGGACTCGCGAAACGACTTTCCCGGCCCGGCATCGGGTTCCGACGGCTGAACACCGCGTGCTGGATCGCCGTCGGCGCGCTCGTCGTGGTCTGCCTGGCCGCGGTGTTCGCGCCGCTGGTGGCCCCGCATTCCCCTTATGTGCAGGAAGTCGCCTCCGGTGGTCCTAGCGCGGCGCACTGGATGGGGCTGGACAGCGCGAACCGGGACATCTTCACCCGGCTGTTGTACGGCGCGCGCTGGTCGCTGCTGATCGGCCTGGGCGCCACCGGCCTCGCGCTGCTGGCCGGTGCGGTGGTCGGGGCCGTCGCCGCCACGTCCCGCACCTGGGCCGGCGAAACGATCATGCGAGTGCTCGACGTCATCATGGCCTTCCCTGGCATCGCATTGGCCGCCGTGCTGGTAGCGGTCTTCGGCGGCAGCATCCCGGTGCTGGTCTTCGCGATCGCCTTCGTCAACACACCGCCCATCGCGCGCATCGTGCGGGCCAACGTGCTCGCCCAGTACGGCGAGGACTACGTGGCGGCGGAGCGGGTCATCGGCGCGCGCACGCCGCACATCCTCATCCGGCACGTCGCCATCAACTGCGCGGCGCCGATCCTGGTGTTCTGCACCGTGATGGTGGCCGACGCGATCGTCTTCGAGGCGTCGTTGTCGTTCATCGGCGCGGGCGTGCGCCCACCGGACCCGTCCTGGGGCAGCGTCATCGCCGACGGCAAGAACATGGTCCTGCTCGGCGGCTGGTGGGCGACCGTCTTCCCCGGCGTGGTCATCCTGATCACCGTGCTGTCGCTCAACATCCTCGCCGAAGGCATTTCGGACGCGTGGGCAGCACCGGCCACCCGGCAGGCCGCGCCGGGAACCAAGCAGCAGACGCGGATCAACACCGGCCAGCGCACCGAACTGCCCGGTCTGGCCGAAGCGGCGCGGCGGCTGGCCGAGCGGGCGCGTCCGCTGCCCGACGGCGACCCGATCCTGCAGGTGCGCAACCTCGCGATCGGCTTCGACGGCCGCCACGACGGCGTGGACATCGTGGCCGGGATCTCCTTCGACGTCCGGCCCGGCGAAGTCCTCGGGCTGGTCGGCGAATCCGGCTGCGGCAAGACGCTCACCGCGTTGACCGTGATGGGCCTGCAACCGCGAGAAGCCCGCATCAGCGGGGAAATCCTCTTCCGCCGCGACGGCGGGGCAACCGATCTGCTCACCCTCCCGCGTGCGACGCGTCGCCGACTGCTCGGCCACGACATGGCGATGATCTACCAGGACGCGCTCTCCTCGCTGAACCCGGCCATGACCATCCGAGCGCAACTCAAGCAGGTGGTCCGGCGCGGCGGTCGGCGCACACCGGCGGAACTGCTGGAGCTGGTGGGACTGGACCCGGCGCGAACGCTCGCGTCCTATCCGCACGAGCTCTCCGGCGGACAGCGGCAGCGGGTGCTGATCGCGATGGCGCTGTCCCGCGATCCGCAACTGATCGTGGCCGACGAGCCGACCACGGCTCTCGATGTGACCGTGCAGGCCCAGGTGATCCAACTCCTGCTGCGGCTGCGGGCGGAACTCGGCTTCGCCCTGATCCTGGTATCCCACGACCTGGCCCTGATCTCGGACGTCACCGACCGCATCGTGGTGATGTACGGCGGGCAGATCGTGGAATCCGGGGTCACAGCGGCGTTGGTCGAGGCGCCCGCGCACCACTACGCCCGCGGGCTGTTCGGCGCGGTGCTGTCGGTGGAATCCGGCGCCCAGCAGTTGACCCAGATCCCCGGCGTGGTCCCGGCCCCGGCCGACTTCGGGTCGGGCTGCCGGTTCGCCGACCGCTGCCCGATGGCCACCGCCATCTGCGACGAAAAGCCACCGGCGCTGGCCGGGCAAGGCAGGTTCCACTCGGTGGCCTGCCACCACCCGGCGATCGACCTCGCCACCACCAGCGCGGAAAACCGCGCGGCAGCACAGGAGCTCCGATGACCCCGCCTGAGACGATCGTCGAACTCGCTGACGTCCACGTGACCCACAAAGCGCGTTCCGGCGGCCTGTTCCGCCGCGACCGGGTGTACGCGGTCACCGGCGTGGACTTGGCCGTGGCGGCTGGCGAAACCGTCGGTGTCGTGGGCGAATCCGGGTGCGGCAAGTCCACCCTGGCCAAGGTGCTGGTCGGCTTGCAGCAGCCGACCGCTGGCACGGTTTCCTTCCACGGCAAGGACATCTGGTCGCTACCGGCCACCCGGCGCCGGGCCGCGATCGGCGCCGAGGTCGGCATGGTCTTCCAGGACCCGTCGACCGCGCTCAACCGGCGCCTACCAATTCGCCAGGTGCTGCGCGACCCGCTGGACGTCCATTCGCACGGCAGCGGGCAAGCGCGCGACGAACGGGTGCGGGAGCTGCTCGACCTCGTCGGCCTGCCCGCGAGCGTGGCGAACCTGCTGCCGGGGCAGGTTTCGGGTGGCCAGCGCCAGCGAGTGGCCATCGCCCGCGCGTTGGCCCTGGGCCCCCGGTTGCTGGTCGCCGACGAACCGACCAGCGCCCTCGACGTCTCGGTGCGTTCGCAGATCCTCAACCTGCTGCTGGACCTCAAGGAACAGCTGAACCTGGCGCTGGTGTTCGTCTCGCACGACATCCAGACGGTGCGGCGGATGAGCGACCGGGTGGTGACGATGTACCTCGGGCGGACCGTCGAGCAGCTCCCGGCCGACGCCGCTTCCCGCGCCCGCCACCCCTACACCCGAGCGTTGTTCTCCGCGACCCCCGGACTGCTGTCGCCGATCGAACCGATCCCGCTCATCGGACCGGTGCCGTCGGCGACCCATCCACCGAGCGGATGTCCCTTCCGCACCAGGTGCTGGCGGGCCGACGAGGTCTGCGCGGCCACGATGCCGGATCCGCAAAGCGACGATGCGCGGCACACGTTCCGCTGCCACCACCCGGTCGCGACCGGCACGACCGATTTCGAACTCGCCACCGAAGCGCTGTCCGAAACCGGCCTCGCGGCGCGCACCTGACTCCGCCCGATTTTCACCCGACCGCCGCGTGCACGGCCTTCACCAGGCGCTCGTTCTCCGGGGCTGGTCCGCCGGGGAAGGCGAAGCGGCGTCGGTTGAAGCCGTAGGCGAGGCCGGTGCGCGGGTCGGCGAACGCCTGCGAACCGGCAGCGCCGCCGTGTCCGAACGCGGCCTGGCTGAGGATGGGGTACGTGTCGCCGATGGCGGCGAAGCCGAGGCCGAAAACCTTGTGCTGGCGGGACACCAGGTCGTAGCCGACCGAGTGGACCTGCACGAAGGCCGCGGCCGTGTCCGGTTTGAGCAGCGGCGGACGACCGTCGACCTCGCTGATCGCCGCCGCGTACATCCCGGCCAGACCGCGTGCCGAGGCCACACCGCCGACGGACGCGGGCCCCTTTTCCCGCACCACGCGGAAGTTGGGCAGCTCCGGCAACTCGGGCGCGTTCGGGTAGTTGCGGTTCATCGCGATGCCGGACAGGCTTTCCGGGCCGGTCGCGGCCGCATCCAGTTCGGCCTGCTGTTCGGGGGTGGGACGCATGGGCAGTGTCGTCAGGAAGCGCGGCTCGTGCTCCTCCGGCAAGCCCAGGTGGAAGTCGAGGTCGTACGGGGCGCGGACGCGCGCCTCGAACTGCTCCTGCAACGTCTGGCCGGTGACGCGCCGAACCACCTCGCCGGTGAGCGCTCCGATGACCAGCGCGTGGTAGCCGAAAGCGGTGCCCGGCCGCCAGTACGGACGCTGCGGGGCGATGCGTTCCGCGATGATGCGGTCGTCGGCGAGCTCGTCCAGCGGCAAACCGCTATCGACGCCGACCACCCCGGCGCGGTGGGCCAGCAACTCGCGCAGGGTGATGTCCTGCTTGCCCTCGGCGCCGAACTCCGGCCAGTAGTGGCTCACCCGCTGGTCCAGATCGAGCACGCCGTCCTGCACCAGCAACGCCACCACCAGGTGGGCACCACCCTTGGTGGCCGAGAACACCCCGATCAGCGAATCACCGCGGACCTCCGGGCCGACCCAGAGGTCGACGACGCGCTCGCCCGCCAGGTAGGCGACCAGCTGAGCGGCGTAGTCGTTGCCTTCCTCGGCTGCCACGGCGGCGAATTCCTCCCGCACGGGCTCGAATCCAGCGGCCACGGTGCCCTGCGGGGTGTTCTCTACCGACATCCGCGCTCCCTCGATACGACACGAGTTCCCGTTGGAACAACCAGGACCACGCCCGGATATTCCCGCGGCACACCGATCGCCGCACGACCTGCCGTAGTGGGGGGGGGGGGGGGGGGGGGGGGGGGGGGCGCGGGCCCCCCCCCCGGGGGGGGGGCCCCCCCCGGCGCCCCCCCGGCCCCCCCCCGGGCCCCGGGGGGCGCG
>NZ_JALBWV010000080.1 GCF_022678645.1 Saccharopolyspora soli
CGCCCCCGCGCGGCCGCCCCCCCCCCCCCCCCCCCCCCCCCCCCCCCCCCCCCGGGGGGGGGGGGGGGGGGGGGGCGGCCGCCCCCCCCCCGGGGGGGGGGGGGGGGGCCCCCCCCCCACGACTCGTCAGCGGCGGACGCGGTGCGATCGAGTCGGCGGACGAGTTCGCGGAGTTCGAGCAGGCTGATCGTGCCTTCCGGTTCGCGCTCGGCGGTCTCGACCCGTCCCAACCGGTCCGCGGCCAACCGCTCGCCGAGCGTGGCGTCCAGCGGCAGGAAGGTCAGCGCCCGCCGCGCGTTCTCGTCCAGGCCGCTGAAGCCGGGGTGGTACACCGCGACGTCGACCAGTCCTTCGGCCTCGTCGACCTGCGCGACGACCCGAACATCGGCCAGCGGGTACTTCTCACCCCGCAGGTTCACGGTGACCTCGGTCGGGTCCGGTACCGGTGGCACGGCGTCGTGGTACTCCCACACCGTGTCGGCCGCTGGGGCCGCGGCCATCCAGGCATCGGTGTAGGGGCGCAGGTCCGGGTCGGCCTGGCTGCTGACGACCAGCGCGTAGACGGCCTCCTCGCCGCGCTCGATGGCGAAGGTCAAGTTCGGGTGCACCGCGGCGACGGCGTCGGCCACCAGGTTCTCGATCCGCTGCGGCTCGCTGTCGCCGAGCGCCGAGGCGATCTCGGGCAGCAAGTCGTCCCACCGCTGCCAGAACTGCTCGGCACGCGCGGCCGCGTCGGCGTGGACATCGACGGGCTCGGCGTTGTCTTCAGCGTCGCGACGGCGGAGGAACCTGAACATGCCGACCATTGTGCCTGGCCCGGTACCTGGTTCGGGGCTGATCCCAGCGACTCACGCGGACAGTTCCGCGACGACGATGCGGGCGAGCTCACCGCCCTCCACGCCGTGCACGCGCCGAGCCTCCGCCAGCACGTTGACCAGCGCGGTCAGCGAATCCTCGTGGGTCGCCTGGCGCAGCACCTCCACGGCGCGCAACTGGTTGTGAACCTTGCTGCGCGGGCGGTGCTGGATGCTCTGCCAAGCCCACTCCCGGACGACCGCGCCGAGCGCGCCGTGGTCGATCGAGAATCCGCTGGTCATCGACGACAACGTGCGCCGCACGACTGGATGGTCGAGGCAGTCGGCGGTGGCCAGCACGTGCCGCGCGGCCGCCGCAGCCGCCCGCCTCCGATCCACTTCGGCGGCAGCCCGCAGCGCCTCGACCAGTTCGGCCGGGTAACCGACAACGTTGTCCAGGGGGTTTGGCACAGCGACCAGATCGTCGGGCCACGGCGCGACCGGGAAGGTGTGAAAGTCACCGGCTAGCCAACCGGGGTTCGGCGACAGCCCGGTCAGCCGCCCGGCCAGGGCCAGCATCAGCGCCACCGGATCGGCTTGTGACCAGGGCAAACCAGCGCGGACCGTTTCCAGGGCGTCCGGTTCGACGCCCTCCCGGTACTCCGGCAGCACCGCCTCGAACGTGGTCCGCACGGCTCCGCCGATCGCGTAGGAGAACCGGGTCAGCGCGCTGGCGTCCCAGAACGCCGACACCGCGGCGAAGCGCGCGGCGCGGCGCAGAACCTCTGGCCGCTGCCCCTGCCGACCGCTGTCCTCGACGACCAGCACCCAGCCGTCGAGTTGGCGGAGCGCGATCATGGGGTGTTTTTCCTGGTGGGCGAACGCTTCTTCGCAGAACTCGCCCATGTCCAGCAGCCGACCGAACCCGGCGACCCCACCGAAGGCTTCAGCCACCTGGCCGAGGTCACTGCTCCGCACGAAGGTCAAGCACGCCGCCTCCTGGATGATGCTCCGCCGGATCCACCCGGCTCGATCGAGCTCGCCGACGCAGTAACTGCCCACACAGCCCTTCCTACCAGCGCAACGACTTCCGCACGGCCGATTCCGAAAAAGACTGATCACACCGGAATTCGGCGCGGAGACCCCACCGGGCCGAGGCGGTCCAATTAGGACGAACGGCGGTGTCGGGAATCATGGCGCCGCGAGGTATGCGAGCTGGATCGTCCCGGTGGTCTCATCCAGCAGGTAGCGTCCGCGTCCAGGTGGCCGGTTCGTCGAGCGAACGCCGGGCACGAATTCTTCGTCGCTGTCTTCGCTGCTGAGCACGACCATCGCGCAACCAGCGGACCGAAGTCCGCCGAGCAACCCCTCATGCAGCGCAGCGCCGATGTTGATCGAGTTCCGGGTGACGATCAGGTGCAAACCGAGCCCCGGACCGTGTTCGAGCAGCCTCGTCAGCCTGGCGAGCAGATCCGCGTGGACCAGTTCGGAATTGTGCGCGATCAGCTCGAAGTCGGACAGGACCAGGAAGACCTTCCGACGCGGTTTCCCATGATCGCCGAGCCGTTGCTCGATCCGGACGGCCGCCTCGTGCAGCGCGCGTTCGAAATCCTCCCGCACCGCCGCGTAACTGAACTGCGGACCGTCGAACTCGCCAAGCAAACCCCGTTTCGGATCGACGATGACGACGTTGTAGTCGTCGGGGGTGTGCAACCGCGCGAGCTCGGTGAGCACCACGCGGAGCAGGTTCGTCTTCCCCGAGCCCGGCTCGCCCAGGCACAGCAGGTGCGGGGTCCGGTCGAGGTCGAATTCCGCCCACCGGTCGGGTCCGGTGAGCTTGCCGAGCACGATGTGCGGACTGCCGACCGCCGCAGCCTCCTCGTACGAAACGAGCGCTGGAGGCAGGGAGAGTCTCGGCAGCTGCGGCCCGGTCCACAGCTGCGCGATCTGGCGGGCTAGCAGTCGGGTGTTCTCCGACTCCGGTCGCAGGTCCGCGTCCGGGCCGACCCACGGCAGCGCGGCGCGGAAAGCGCGGCCACCGACCGCGCCGACTCCCGGCGAACCGTCACCGAGGTCCAGTCGGGTCGGGCACTGGTCGATCAGGTCCCGATCCGCAGCCGACCATTCGCCCGAGCTGATCACGACCTGGATCCCGTGGCGCGGACCGGATCGGGCGAGCTCGACGATGTTCGGCACCAACCAGGAGAAGCGCTTGCCGAAGTCATTCCACTGCTCGACCACGAGAAGCACCGTGGCCTGGTCCTCGCGGCTTTCCCGCTGCCGGGAAACGAGCAGCTCGTGCATGTGACCAACGATCACACCCACGAGCTCGCCCTCCTGCAACGTGGCGACCGCGCCCACGTGCGGCAGGTCCGACAGCACGTCTCCGCAGGAGTACCCGTCTCCTCTGCCGATGAAGTAGCAGACCAGCTCCTCGGGGGTGTGCGTCAGGGCCATCGACAGCACTGCGGTCCGGGCGAGGAATGCCTTGCCGGAGAACGCGCCGCCGCTGATAGCGATGTTCCGGCCGACCGAAACCGTCAATGCCTCGGTGCGGCCTTCCTCGAAGACGTCCACCAAGCCGATGGGGATTTCGGCGCGGCGCTCGAAGTCCACCGCGGAGAGCCCGCGTTCCGTTCGGGTCGGGATGCCCAGCAGCTCGTCGAGCCCGAACGGTTCCGCCAGCGGTGAGCGCAATTCAGCGGCGCGCACCGGGACGGCTTCGTTGACCCGCGCCACCAAGTCGGCCCGCCTGTCTTCGCCGGGGATCCAGGCGCGGAACTTCGTTGCCGGTCCGCTCCGCTCCAAGAAGAACCCGTGGCCAGGCGTGCTGGTATCCAATTCGGCCGCCGCCGACGTTCCCAGTGCCGCTATGGAGTCCTGATCGGTGGCGGTCCGGTGCACGATCCGGAAATGGCAGAGTTCTTCGATCTCCGGGAACCCGCTGTCGGCGAGGCTGTGGGCGAGCAGGACGACGTGGACGCCGACGTCCGCCCCGAGCGTCATCACCTCGCGCAGCTGCTCAGCCGCATCTTTCTGGTGCGCCAACGCCTCGACGAAGTTGTGGACGGCGACCACCAGCCTGGGCCAATCCGGGGCGCCGTGCTGGCTGTTGCGCCGACGGGCCACCTCGCGGCGGATGTCCTTGAGCCGCCGGCTCAGGTCGACTTTGGATTCGACGAAGGACGAAACATCCAGGTGGGCCGCAACATGCGGCATTCCGATGAGCTCCTGGTAGGGGTCGTACGGCAATCCGCGCAGCGCCGCGACGTTCAGCTCATTCGGTGGGTGGGTCAGCATCAGCAGGAGAAGCAGCGAGCCCAACGTCTGGCTGGCTCCAGAGCCAGGCTGACCGACGATCATCCCGTGCGGGCCCGCCCCACCCGTCGCGGCGGGCTTCAGGTCGAGGTGCACCAGCCTGCCGTATTCGTCCAGTCCGATCGGGACGCGCAGCCAGTCCGGGGCGTCCGGGGCACGCCAAGCGCTCGACGGCGCGACCGCCATCACATCGACGCCGAGGATCCGCGGCAGGTCGAAAGTACGCGTGGGCTGCTCACTGCCTCCGGCGACTTGCTCGATCAACGAGAGCATGCCCCCGTGCTGGGCCCCCGGATCGCCCGGTTTGGGGACCGCGACTTGGAAGGAACCCCCGTGCGACGAAGCATGCGCCGATCGCCCCGGCGCGAACTCGACCCGACCGCGCAGGTGTTGGCGGATCTCATCCGAGATCTTCGACCAGGACCGCGCCGCTACGACCAGATGCACGCCGAAGCTGTTTCCCTGGTCGGCGATCCGCTCCACCCTCGGTACCAGCGACGGGTTTTCGTCGGCGAAAGCTTCCCATCGGTCGATCACCAGGAAGACGTCCTGCTGATCGTCGTCGGTGGGCAAATCGCGGTTGCGCCTTGCCACCCGGAAATCCACGAGTGTTTCGAACCCAGCCGTTCGAAACATCGCACGTCGCTGCGCGATCTCCCGTTCCACCGCCTCCACCAGTCGCTCGACGTGCGTGCTCTGGTCCGGACCAAGCACCGCGCCCACGTGCGGCAACGGCGCGAAAGCGCCGAACCGCGATTCGGAGTCGACGATGTGGAACCGCGCTTCGGCCGGATTGGAGTCGAGCGCCAAGGCCAGCAACAGCATCCGCACGAACTGGCTCTTGCCCGACTGCGTGGGTCCGACAACCGCCAGATGGTTGTGCGGTTCTTCGAGGTTGAGCAGGAACGGCTGCCCGTCGACGTCCGAACCGACGACCACGCGCAGCGTGCAGCCCGCGGGTCCGTTCCGCTGCGCGGTCGGATGTTCGAGCAGGCGCCGGATCGGCTGCTGGGCCGCGGGGGGCGCGGGCCGAATCGTCTCCGGTGCGGTCGAAGCGGTCCGGGCAATGTAGAAGCTGCCGACCATCCGGCTTTCCAACCACGGGGTCTGCCGCCCAGCCAGTTCCCTGCGTACGTACCGGTACAGCTCATCAGTGCTGATCAGCCCGTCTCCGTCGGCATCGGCCGCGCCGGAGCGGATCCCGTCCAGGACAGCACGGGTGAACAGCGAAGACGACATCGCATCGGTGCCGGTGAACTCGCCACCCTCAAAGGCGTACTCGAACGAGCTGGTCGCCGTCAGCACGCAAGTGCCTTGGCCCACCAACTCGCCGAGATCGACCTCCTCCGCAGCCTTGGGGATCAGCCCAACGGAGAACGCGCCGCTGTAGCAGCAGTCCAGCAGCAGCACCTTCATCCCCGCTTGTGACGTGTTCAGCTGGGATCGCACGAAATCCGAACTGACCGCGGTGGATTCGGCGTGCGCCAACTCGGTGTTGCAGGCGGCGAACAGCAGCTGGCCGCGATCGTTGCGCAACCCGTGGCAGGACATGTAGAGCAGAACCTGATCATCCGGTCCTGCCGAGCTGAAGACACCCTCGATCTCGTACTCGATCCGGCTCTTGGATTCATTGCGCAGCACACCGACGTCGTCGAAACCACCCTGGGTCTCCAGAAGCTGTTTCAGGTCCTCAGCCTCCCCGGCGGGCGCGCGCAGCCCGCGCAGTCCGGGGTCGCCGTACATCGACGTCGCGACCAGCAGCGCCACTCGACGGCCCGGCATGCCGGTCGCCTACTGCGGCTCGGCCGAGGATTCGGCTTCCGGCGAAGGGGAGTCGAGCAGCTTCGCTGCGATGGTTTCCACCAGCAGGTGCTGGTCCTTGGCCGACAGCCCCTCGATGTCCACCTTTTCGCCGTCCTTCTCGATGCTGACGCGGCGGGCCTTGGCCTGCTCGAAGCGGGCGACCATGATCTTCGCGAACGCGGCCGCGGTGGCCGCCGAGAAGACCCCGCTGAGCACGAGCCGCCCGATCTCCAGCACGGCACCGGACTTCGTGCCATCCGCGCCCAGGGCGCGCACCCGATCCACTCGAACGGCCCCCACCTCGCGCAGCTCGGTGAGCAGCCGCTGCGTCAGGTTCTCCAGCCGCTCGGGGGTGTCCTCAGGTAGGTCGAATCCGACCAGCCAGCGCGCCATCTCGCAAACCTTTCTCGATCTTTCCCCACGGTAACCGATCGATCACCGCGTCGAGACCGGATCGCGGCAGCTACTGGTCGGCTTCGTCGGCGAAGAGGTTCGCGAGGTCACGGGTGAGGCTGATCGCGCGACGGGACCAGGCCGGAGTCGCTGCGGCGAGACCGCAGGTCGGGGTGGGCACGCTGCGCTCGGCCAGTGCGCGGCGGGCGAAGCCGAGGCGGGACGCCAGGTCGAAGGCCGGTTGGGCGAGCTGGCGCGGGCCGGTTTCACCGGCCGGTTGGGTGCTCGGGACCAGGCCGAGGAACAGGGTGGTGCCCTCTTCCCACGCCTCGCCGAGTTCGTCGGCCAGCTCGCCGGAGACATCGCCGAGTCGCCTGGCGTCCAGCGCGATCGCCCCGGCACCGGCACGACGCAGCAACGCGACGGGTGGGCGGGGCGCGCAGCAGTGCACCACGACCGGTGATCCGGTCGCCGCCGAAAGCTTCTCGATCACCTCGGCCAGCAGTCGCCGCACGTCCGGTTCGGGGACCGCGGCCACCGTGCCGTAGCCGGAGGGCGTGGGCAGCGAGCCGTTGAGCACAGCGGGCAGCGAAGGTTCGTCGAGCTGCACGACGATGCGGGAGCCGGTGCGGGCGGCGACCCGCTCGGTGTGCGCGATCAGACCTTCGGTCAGTGATTCGGTGAAGTCGCGCAGCGCACCGAGATCGGTGAGCACCCGGTGCCCACGTGGCAGCTCGATCCCGGCGGCCAGCGTCCACGGGCCTGCCGCCTGCACCTTCACCGCACGCGGTGCGCCCGCTTCGGCGACCGCCTGCTCCACCGCATCCAGGTCCCAGCGCAGCAGATCGACGGCGCGGCGGTGATCCCGGCCTGGACGGGAGGCGACCCGGTAGCCGGACGGCACCACTTCGACGGCGAGGTCGACCAGCAGTCCGGCGGTGCGGCCCAAGATGTCGGCGCCGACCCCGCGCCCAGGCAGTTCGGGGAAGGGCGTCAGATCGGACAGTTCGCCGACGACGGTGCGCGCGGCCTCCACCGGATCGGTGCCGGGCATCGACCCGATCGCCGTGGCCATGCCGGGTCCCCACGCTGCGTCGTTCACCCCGCCATTATCGACAACCCACCACCAACCGCCCGACCGGGCGGTGCCACCACGCACCGGTCGCGAAGCCGTCGGTGGGGGTCGGCGGACATAGCGCTTCGCCAGTGGGCGCACGCGCCTGCACGGTCGGCGAGGAAGGGAACCTTCCTGTCACCACGCAGCCGACAGCACCCCGTTCGACGTGAGCAAGGGAACCTTCCTGTCATCCCGGCGCCGCGAAGTCGCGAGCGGTTGTCACGAATTTCCACTCACCAGCACGTGTTGCCGAGCCCGGCCCGCGCGCCTTCCTAGCCGGTGAATTCGGTCCGCAGGACGCGCTTGAGGAGCTTGCCGGAGCTGTTGCGCGGCAGGTCTTCGACGAAGCGGATCTCCTTCGGCACCTTGAACCCGGCCAGGCTCTGGCGTGCGTGTTCGAGCAGCTCCGCCTCGGTCACCTCGGACTTCGCGACCACCACCGCCGCGATGCGCTCGATCCACTTCGGATCCGGCACCGCGATCACCGCCACTTCGGCCACCGCCGGGTGGGTGTACAGCGCGTCCTCCACCTCTCGGGAGGCCACCAGCACCCCACCGGTGTTGATCACGTCCTTGATCCGGTCGACGACGAAGTAGTAGCCCGCCGCATCGCGTCGCACCAGGTCGCCGGAGTGGAACCAGCCGCCGCGGAACGCCTCGGCGGTCTCCTCCGGCTTGTTCCAGTACCCGGTGCACAGTTGCGGTGACCGGTAGACGATCTCGCCCAACTCCCCCGGTCCGAGTTCCGCCCCCTGCTCGTCGACCACCTTCGCCTCGACGAACAGCACCGGCCGCCCGGCGGAATCCGGTCGCTCGTCGTGCTCCTCCGGGCGCAGCACCGTCGCGAGTGGAGCGATCTCGGATTGCCCGAAGCAGTTGTAGAACCCGAGCTGCGGCAGCTGTTCCCGCAGCCGACGCAGCACCGGGCCTGGCATGATCGAGGCGCCGTAGTACGCCTTGCGCAACGTTTTCAGGTCGCGGGTGCCGAAGTCGGCGTGGTTGGCCAGCGCGACCCAGAGGGTCGGTGCGGCGAAGAACGAACCGATCCGCTCGTCTTCGATCCGGCGCAGGACGTCGGTCGGGTCGGGCACCTCCACCAACCGGTTCGTGGCACCGATCATCAGGTTCGGCATCAGGAACACGTGCATCTGCGCCGAGTGGTAAAGCGGCATCACGTGCAACGGCTGGTCGTCCTCGGCGAAGTCCAGCGCGACCACGCAGGACACGTATTCGTGCAGCAGCGCGCGGTGCGTCATCATCGCGCCCTTGGGCTGCGAGGTCGTCCCCGAGGTGTACAGCAGCTGGACCAGATCGTCGTCGGTGACCGCCACGTCCAACTCCGGCACCGGCCCATCGGAGCACTGCGCCAGCAGCGAATCCGCGCTGTCGCGCAACGGGATCACGCGCTCGACGGACGTACCGGAGCGGACTTCGGCGAGCTTGTCGGCCAGTGCCGGGTCCACCAGCGCGATGCTGCTTCCGGACTGCTCCAGCAGGTAGGCCAGTTCACCCGAGGTCAGGTTGTAGTTGATCGGCACGTGCACCAGACCGGCTCGCGCGCAGCCGAGGAATCCGATCAGGTACGCGTCGGAGTTCCTGCCGTACGCCGCGATCCGATCGCCCCGGTCGGCACCGGCGGCGAGCAGCGCCCCGGCGGCACGGGTGACTGCGGCATCGAGTTCGGCGTAGGTCCAAACCCGTTCCTGTCCGGCACTGTCGACGAACCGCAGCGCAGCCCGGTCCGGGACTCGCGCGGCGCTGCGTCGCAACACATCGGCGACCGTGCTGGCACGAAGATCGAGCATTGGCCCTCCCGCTCCACCGCGTGATCCCAGACACTAACCACGGAACACATCCGCAGACCAGGTTTCGGACCCGAACGGCAGGATCACCGGCCCAGCGCGGCGGAGGCTGCGTCCAGGGCAGCTTCGCGGAACTCGTCCACCGGCCCCTCGGTGAGCGCGCAGTCCTGCAACCCGCCGATCGCGACGGTCGCGCGCGCGATCAGCGCTGGCGAGGCGTCCGGACCGACCAGCATGCGGTAGACCCGGTCGCGCCAGGCGAGCATCTGGTGCATCAGATCGAGCTGCGCCAACGCCGCGACATCCCGCACCACCAGCTCGAACACCTGCCGATGCCGCAGGACCACGTCGAAGTAGTCGGCCAGGAACTGCCGAGGGTCGACCTCGTCGGCTGCCTCGCGGTCCGCCAGCAGCTCCTCGACCTCATCGACCAGCGGCTGCACGATGCCGCGCACCAGGTCGGCCTTGGACGGGAAGTGGTAGTACAGCGCGGCTTTGGTAATGCCGAGCCGCTCGGCGACTTCCCGCAGGCTGGTCTTCTCGAACCCCTGGCGGGTGAACAGCTCAGCGGCGACCGCGCGGATCTCCGCTCTGGTGTCGACCCGTGTCCTCGGCATCAGCGTCCTCCTCGGCGGCGATCCTACTGCTTGCCGACCGGTAATCTACTTGCCGACCGGTAAGTAGCTCGGTTAGCTTGGTGCGCATGGGGAAGAACATCCTGATCTCCGGCGCCAGCATCGCCGGACCAGCGCTGGCGTTCTGGCTGCGCGAGTACGGTTTCAACCCGACCGTCGTGGAGCGTGCCCCGGCGATGCGCGACGGCGGTTACGCCATCGACCTCCGCGGTGCGGCCGTCACAGTGGCCGAGCGGATGGGCGTCCTGGCCGAAATCCAGGAAGCACGCACCGGCATGCGGGGCATGAGCGCCGTCGATGCCGCAGGTCGCTCGTTCGCCGACATCCGCATGGACGAATTCGTGAACGACGCAGGCGACATCGAGATCATGCGCGGCACGCTGGGCCGGATCCTCTACGAGCGCACCGACGGTACCGAGTACCTCTTCGGCGATTCGATCAGAGCCATCGAGCAGGACTCCGACGGCGTCCACGTGTCGTTCGAGCGCCATGCACCGCGGAAGTTCGACCTCGTGGTCGGCGCCGACGGGCTGCACTCGAACGTCCGGCAACTGGTGTTCGGCCCGGAGTCCGAGTTCCGCCGCTACCTCGGCTACCACGTCTCGATCTTCAGCACGGACAACTTCTTGGGCCTGGACCGCTGGGTCGCGTTGTACAACGTGCCGGGCAAGCTGGCCGGGTCGTACCAGGCCCGAACCGACCCCGGAGCGAAGGCGATCCTCGGCTTCAAATCACCGGAACTGCGCTTCGACCACCGCGATCCGCAGGCCCAACTCGCCCTTCTGGAAAAGGCTTTCGCCGGTGAACGCTGGATCGTGCCCCGGCTGCTGGAGGCTGCCCGGCAGGCACCGGACTTCTACTTCGACTCGATCACCCAGATCCACCTGGACGACTGGGCACGAGGCCGGGTGGTGCTGCTCGGTGACGCGGGCTACTGCCCGTCCCCGCTGTCCGGCCAGGGCTCCAGCCTGGCGATGGTCGGCGCCTACGTGCTGGCCGGTGAGCTGCTCGCCGCAGGCGGCGACCACCGCACCGCGTTCCGCCGCTACGCGGCGAAGATGTGGAACTACGTTGCGCTGAACCAGAAAATGGCGACCGACGGAGCGCGAACGCTGATCCCGAAAACCCGCGGTGGCCTGTGGCTGCGCAACCGGCTGTTCCGCCTCATGCCCTACCTGCCGAAGGCGGCCAACACCCTGTCCAAGGACATCCACCGCGCGGCCAACGCGGTGGACCTCCGCGATTATCCTCAGCCGCCAATCCGCTGCCGCGCGCCCAGGTCAGCGGGTCGCTGAGATGATTCCGCTGCCGAGGACGAGGTCGCCCGCTGCTTCCGGGCGGTACAGGACGATGGCCTGGCCTGGGGCGACGCCGTGCAGGGGCTGGCGGAGCTGGACGCGGATCCCGTCCTCGTCCGCTTCGGCCACCGCATCCGCCGTGCCGCCGTGGGCGCGGACCTGGATCACGCACTCCGTCGGCCCGTCCAACGGCCGCTCGGACGGCCAGATCGGCCGCTTCGCGTCGATCTCGGTGACCGCCAGCCGATCCGCCGAACCGACCCGCACCGTCCCGGACACCGGCTCCAGCGAAAGCACGTAGCGCGGTCGACCATCCGCGGCCGGTGCGTCGATGCCGAGGCCCTTGCGCTGTCCCACGGTGAACCCGTGCACACCGGTGTGCTCGCCGAGCACCGCACCGCTCTCGGCGTCGACCAGCTTGCCGGGCTGCTGCCCGAGCTTGGTCTCCAGGAACTTCTTGGTGTCGCCGTCCGGGATGAAGCAGATGTCGTGGCTGTCCGGTTTCTTGGCCACCGCGAGATCCCGCTCGGCTGCCTCCACCCGCACCTCCGACTTCAGCGAGTCGCCGAGCGGGAACATCGAGTGCCGCAACTGCTCAGCGGTCAGCGAGGCGAGCACGTAGGACTGGTCCTTGCCCTCGTCCCGGCTGCGCCGCAGCACCGGAGCACCGTCCACGATGGACAACCGTGCGTAGTGGCCGGTGCAGACCGCGTCGAAGCCCAGCGCCATCGCCTTGTCCAGCAACGCCTCGAACTTGATCTTCTCGTTGCAGGTCAGGCACGGGTTCGGGGTGCGCCCCGCGGCGTACTCGCCGACGAAGGTCTCGATGACCTCCTCGGTGAACCGCTCCGCGAAATCCCACACGTAGAACGGAATGCCGAGCAGGTCGGCGGCACGCCGCGCGTCCCGGGAATCCTCGATCGTGCAGCACCCGCGGGCGCCGGTGCGCAGCGTGCCGGGCTTCGCCGACAACGCCAGGTGCACCCCGACCACGTCGTGACCGGCTGCCACCGCTCGGGCGGCAGCGACCGCGGAGTCCACCCCGCCGCTCATGGCTGCCAGTACTCGCACGCCTCACACCTCCGTGGCGGCGGCCGTCGACCCCGCCGAAGCTCGGCGCAACCCGGCCAGACCGGCGCTACGCGCTCGTTGCACCACCGGTCCGATGGCCTCGGTGAGTGCCTGTACATCGGCCGCGGTCGAGGTGTGCCCCAGCGAGAAGCGCAACGACCCGCGCGCGGCCTTCGGATCGGCTCCCATCGCCAGCAGCACGTGGCTGGGCTCGGCGACCCCCGCGGTGCAGGCGGAGCCGGTGGAGCACTCGATTCCCTTGGCATCCAGCAACATCAGCAGGCTGTCGCCTTCACAACCGGGGAACGTGCAGTGCGCGTTGCCGGGCAGCCTGGACGGTCCGCCGCCGACGACGTCGTGCCCCGGATCTCCGTTGAGCACCACGTCCGGCACCACGGCGCGAACGCCGGTGATCAGCTCGTCGCGCAGCTTCGCCAGCTGCGGCGCGTGCGAGTCGCGCGCATCGACCGCTTCGCGCACCGCGGCGGCCAAACCCAGCACACCGGGGGTGTCCAGCGTTCCGGAACGCACCTCGCGCTCCTGCCCGCCACCGTGCAGCACCGGGGTGCACTCGACGTCCCGCGACAGCAGCAGCACACCGACCCCGTACGGACCGCCGACCTTGTGCCCGGTCATGGTCAACGCAGCGGCGCCGGAGGCGGCGAAGTCCACTGGCAGCGTCTCAACGGCCTGCACCGCGTCGGTGTGCATCGGCACGCCGTAGCAATCGGCGATCGCGGCCAACTCCGCGATCGGGTTGACGGTGCCGACCTCGTTGTTGGCCCACATGACAGTGGCCAGCGCCACATCGTCCGGTCGCTCGGCGAACGCCGCCTCGAACACCTCCGGACGAACCCTGCCGTGCGAGTCGGCGGCCAGCCAGGTCACCTCGGCGCCCTCGTGCTCGGCGAGCCATTCGACGGCGTCCAGCACCGCGTGGTGCTCGACGGTCGAGGCCAGGATTCGGCGGCGGGCAGGATCCGCGGCCCGGCGCGACCAGAAGATTCCCTTGACCGCGAGGTTGTCGCTCTCCGTGCCACCCGCGGTGAACAGCACCTCCGATGGCCGGGCGCCCAGCGCATCGGCGATGTCCTCCCGCGACTCCTCCACCGCACGACGCGCCCGGCGACCCGAGGTGTGCAGCGACGAGGCGTTGCCGATCCGGGTCAACGCCTCGCTCATCACTGCGACCGCCCCTGGTCGCATCGGTGTCGTGGCAGCGTGGTCGAGGTAAGTCATCGCTCATCCAGGGTAATGCAGCCGCGCCGGTGCCCACCCCGCACCTCCGGCGGAAGGCGCAGGTCAGGACGTCTGATCGCGGCCCGCGCGGATGAGCAGCCAAGCCGCCAGCAAGGCGCCGACCAGCAGCGCGAGATCCAGTGGCACGACGCCCCTGGTCGGGGCGGTGGGCGTGGCCAGCGCACTGACCACAACGCCGCCCAGTCCGACCAGCGCGGCCTGGCCGAGCATGTCGGAGATCTGCAGCGCCGCCGAGTTGAAGCCGCGTTCGTGCTCCGCCGACAGCGCGAGCACCCGCACCGCTGTGCTGGCCACCCCGATGCCCATCCCCGTGCCCGCGACGAACCAGCACGCGAACACCAACCAGTGCGGTCCCCACTCGGGCAAGGCCAGCGAGAGCCCGGCTATCCCCGCCCCGACCAGCAGCGACCCGGTTGCGACCAGGTACTCGCGGCGGAACTTCCGCTGCCTGCTCTGCCACAGCGCGCCAACGGTCCACCCGAGCGATCCAACGGTCAGCGGCACACCTGCGGCTGTCGGCGAGTAGTGGTGCACCACTGACAGCGTCAGTGGCACGAACGCCTGCGCGGTGAAGAACAGCCCGGCGAGCAACCCGCGTGCGAGCACCATCACCGGAAGCCCAGAACGCGCGAGCAGCGTGCCCTTGGGCAGCAGCAGGCGAATAGACGGGACGAGCACCGCTATCGCGACCAAGCCCAGGACCAGCGACGACCACGAAAGGTTCTGCGCCGCGAAGCTCAACGCCACCACGCCGCCAGCAGCCCCGAGTGCCGCCAGCGGCAGCCCGCGCCGCAGCGGCGAAGGTTCGCCGGACCGCGCGCCGAACCGGCGCACGGTCGGGATCAGCATCGCCGTGCCGATGCACACCAGCGGAGCGAGTCCGAGGAACACCCACCGCCAGCTCGCGTGTTCGGTGAGCAAGCCCGCGATCACCGGCCCCACCAGCGCAGGCACCACCCATGCCGAAGACAGCGCGCCGAATGCCGCTGGCCGGTGCTCCTCCGGATAGACCCTGGCGATCATCACGTACAAGGCGACGATGAGCACCCCGCCGCCCAGTCCCTGCAGCACCCGAGCGGCGAGCAAGACCAGGATGTTGGGCGCGGCGGCCGCGATGACCAGCCCGACGGCGAACGTCGGCAAAGCGAGCAGCAGCGGAAGCGCGGGCCCGCGCCGATCCGACTGCCGCCCGCCGATCACCGTGCCGATCGCACTGGCCGCCAGGAAGACCGTGAACGGCCAGGAATACCAGCGCTGCGCATCGAGTTCGGCGACGATCGTGGGCAACGCGGTGCCCAGCCCCATCGCCTCGAACGCGACGAGGGTGATGACCAGAATCAGTCCGCCGGTGAAAGTGCGACGTTGGGGATTCCACAGAGCGCTTCGGGACTTCTCAGCAGTGGCCACCCGACCAGCCTGCAACCTTCACCCCGGTCCAAGTCCAGTGATTTAGCCGCGGACTGGCTTGCGTGGCGGTGCGGGTAGCGGAACCCCCGACGCGCCACCAGCCCCTTTCCGCATGCCCCGTCCCCACCAAGCGGTGGTTCGCAATTTCGCGAGAAATTGCGACACCTACCCCGCAGCTGGCCTGGCGAGATAGCCCGGTGGCAGTCGTCGCCCGCGGCTCTCATCCGAGAGCGCGGCCACCGCGCGACGCCGGGATCCCGACCGGCCGACGCACCGCCCCCGAAGCAATGACTTCGACGTATCTCAGCTGGTCAGAGGGCTACGAACGCTTTGACGCGGGAAGACCGACCGGCTTTGCACCTCGGAGGCGCGCCCTGGGGATCGGCATTGATCCCCGGTGATGCCACCACGGGCTCAGGCCGCGAGGCTGCGCTGGAACCGGTGTTCGGCAGGATTGCCGTGCCCGCAGGTCGACCCCGTCGACGTCTGCACCGCGTGCTGCGCACGTCTGGCCAGTTCCCGGCGGTCGGTGCCGATCAGCTCGGGCAGCACCACCAACTCCACCGCCAGACCCCGCATCCGGGCCACCGCGAGCACCGAGTCGACCAGCGTGGCGTCACCCAGGAAAGCCGCTGCGGTGGTGGGTTCTCCGGCCGCGGTCCGGAACCGCAACGCGACCGGCTGCATCCGCGCACCAGCGTCGATGGCGGCCTGGAAAACAGCAGGCCGGAAGCGACCGGAAGCCCGCCCGCACCAGGTCGTCCCCTCCGGGAACGCACCGATCACAGCCCCGGCGCGCAACTCGTCGGCGATCGTGCGCACCGCGTCGGGCAGCGCCGAGAGCCGGTCGCGGTCGATGTACACGGTGCCGACACGTCCGGCCAGCGGGCCCAGCAGCGGCCAGGACCGGACCTCGACCTTGGCCAACATCCGCATCGGGCGAAGCACCTGGAGCGCAACGATGTCCAACCACGACACGTGATTGCTGACCACCAGCGCACCGCCGGGCGGCATCCGCCCCTCGATCGCGATGCGGATTCCCAAGGCCCGCAACAGCATCCGGAACCACAGCGCCATGGCCCGTTGCCGCCAAGCCGCCCGCAACATCGACAGCGCCAGCACGAGAACGCACCCGATCAGCAACAGCGCAGCGGTCCCGCTCAGCCGCAGCACGACCCGAGGCAAACCGACTTCCGATCGTTCGTCACGCGGTGGCAAGCATTCCGGCCCGCACGGCGACACCGGCATCCACGCGTGGTTCATGCCGAATCGCCCAGGAAGAAGCGCAGGTAGCGTTGATCGGCGCGGTTGAGGTCCAGGAGCACGAAGTAGTCGGCCACCCCGAAATCCGGATCGTGCGCGGGCCTGCCGCACACCTGCGCACCCAGCCGCAGATATCCCTTGAGCAGCGGCGGGATCACCGCACGGCCCGCGACCTCGAAAGGCTCCCAAGGCCGGTACGGACGCACCCGGTGCTCCTCCGGCGCGTAGTGCTTGGTCGACACCGTGTTCCACACGTGCGACGCCTGCACGCCTCCGTCAGCCAGCGACACCGAGGCGCAACCCGCGAGCATGGTGTGGCCGTGCAACAGCATGTACCGCGCGATGCCCGTCCACACCAGACTGACCACGGCACCGTTGCGGTGATCGCGGTGCACGCACGAACGCCCGGTCTCCACCAGGGCCGGACGCAACGAGTCGAGCGCCGACAGGTCGAATTCGGTTTCCGAATAGAGCATTCCGGCGGCCTTCGCCCGATCCGGCGGCAGCATCCGGTAGGTCCCGACGACCGCACCGGTGCGGTCGTCCCGAACGATCAGGTGGTCGCAGTGCTCGTCGAAGGAATCCCGGTCGACCCCGAACTCCCGACCGGTGACCGCGGCCCCCATCTCCTCGGCGAACACCTGGTAGCGCAGGCGTTGCGCGGCGTGCACTTCGTCGGAGTCTCGGGCGACCAGCAGCGAGTAGTGGGCGTCGGCCGCCGCGCTCGGCGCGGCGCTGGCCAGCAGCTGCGTCTCGGACATGCCGCAGGTGTATCGCCGCGCAGCGAACGCCCAACACACCAGCAGATGACACGGAGCAGGAACTTTGGGTGAATCCCTGGTGCGGAGCCCGACGACTGCACCGAACGGCGGTCTGGGACACCCCCGAACGAGCGGTGGAACTGGAACGCGACGGCCTCGTCGTGCGCACCTACTACCGCGTGTGGAGCACGAGATCAGCGAACCAGGACGCAGCCCGGCGCGGACTGGGTCGAGCGCGCTCGCCAGGACTACGACGCCGAGCAACGAACCCGCGGCCGTTGAAACCCGCGATCGACACGTGCTCGGGTGTGAAAATCCCCGTTCTTACCAGAACAACCAATCACGCCCTGCACCCATCCGCAGGAGATCAACGGCTGACGAGTTCGGTCACGCGCTCGATGACCGACGCGGGACTGGGCTGGGTGGCCATCTCGGCGCTCACTTCACGTGCGGCTGCGCGGAACGCGGGCTCGGTGAGCAACCGTTCGATCACTTCCCGAACCGTCGCAGCGTCCACTGTGGTCGGATTGTGGGAGAGGCCCACACCCCGCTCCACGACCCGCTGCGCCGACATCGGGTTGTCCGCGAAGGAGGGCAGGACCAGCTGCGGAACACCGTAGTGCAGCGGCGCGGCAGTGGTGCCGGAGCCGCCGTGGTGGACCAGCAGCGACGAAGTCGGCAGGAACGTCGAAAGCGGCAGGAACCCGACGGAGCGCACGTTCGCCGGAAGCTCACCGAGTTCGGCCAGATCCGTCTCCCCAGCGGCCAGGACCACCTCCACGTCCAACCCGTCCAGCGCCTCGATCACCACGGACAGGCTGCTGATCCCAGCCATGATCGGCACCACGGTGCCGAGCGTGACCCCGATCCGAGGCCGTTCCCCCTGCCGCAAAGCCCATTCGGGAACCACGGCGCCACCGTTGAACGGCACGAACCGCATCGACCACCACGGAACACCATCCCGCGGATCCGACTCCTCGCCGATCAACCCGCCCATGCTGGGTGCCCGCGGATCGATCCGCGCGAGCAACCGCGGCGGACCCTCGGGAATGCCCAACTTGGCCCGCAGTGCGAGGGTGATCTCGTCGTCGCCGTAGAAATCCTGGCCCCAGCGGAAATCCGCGTCCCGCGCCGACCAGGAGACCCGGTTGCCCACCTCCAACAATGGAACTCCCAGCGCCGCGGCCGTCAACCGACCGGCGGTGTGGTCGGTGGTGTGCACGACGAGGTCCGCGCCGAACGCCCGACCGGCCTCGATGCTGCCTTCGGTCATGGTCAAGGTGAACAGGCCGAAGGGGCCGCCCGCCTGCGACGCCTTCTCGTACGCCTCCGACATCCCGTCCGCGGCGATGATCCGGGCCAACTCAGGAGACTCCGCACCCGAAGTCACGCCGCGCACCAACTCGTCCCACACGTCGTGCGCCGGGAAAACGTCCACCATCGGAAGCCCAGCCCGCGCACCGACGTCGGTCATCTCGGAAGTGGTGGCCACCAAGACCTCGTGCCCAGCCGCCCGCGCAGCCCACACCAGCGGAACGATCGGCAACATCAGCCCATAACCGGGCGCGGCGGTGAACAAGATACGCACGCCCACCGAGCATGCCAGCAGCCACCAACCACCGCACCCGAATTTCCGTTGCCCACCTCGACCGCGCGTGCAAGGGAACCTTCCTGTCACCGCGCGCCGCGAACCTCGGTGGCCCGGCCCGCCGGGTCGGCCCGCCGCACAACATCGGGAGCCAACACCGCGAGCACCGCCTCGACGTCGTCAGCCCGCGCGGCGGCGAGGAATGCCTCGATCACGTGGCGCTGCCGGGCGAGCTCCGTGGTCGCGATGCGCCTGGAAGCGGTCCGCAAGCCTGTCGTGCTCGCTCACCGGTCACCTTCCCCCGACACCAACCGTCAACACAGTAGACCAGCCCAACACGGCGGGTAGGCCGCACGCGCGGTGCGCCCTGGGTAGGAGGTAGTTGTTCTTGGACGTCTACGAGGCGGTTGCGAGCCGACGGGCGGTGCGCGGGTTCAGCGGCGAACCGGTCCCGAGGGAGGCGCTTGAGCGGGTGCTTCGCACCGCCGCCAGGGCGCCGTCCGGGGCGAACCTCCAGCCGTGGCACACCTACGTGCTGACCGATGCGCCGCTGGCCGAATTGAAGGAGCGCACCGCCGAGCGGGTGGCCGCAGGAGATCCCGGGGACGAGCGCGAGTACCAGATGTATCCGCCCGAACTGACGTCCCCCTACCGCGAGCGCCGATTCGGCGCCGCCGAACAGCGCTACGCCGCACTCGGGATCGCCCGCGAGGACAAGCAGGCACGCGAGAAGGCGGTCACGGCGAACTGGGACTGCTTCGGCGCACCCGCCGCCCTGTTCAGCTACATCGACCGAGGTATGGGGACGGCCCAGTGGGCGGATATCGGCATGTACCTGCAGACCGTCATGTTGCTGCTGCGCGCTGAGGGACTGCACAGCTGCCCGCAGATGGCGTGGTCGATGTACCGCAGGACCGTCGCGGAGGTCGTGTCACCGCCGGATGGGCTTGTCCTGTTCTGCGGCATGTCGATCGGATTCGAGGACACCACCACGAGTTACGCCCGCATCGCCCGAGCCCCGCTCGCCGAGACCGTCACCTTCCTAGACGGCCAGGGCAGATCCGGCTCGACAGCAAGTGCTCGTGAGCGAAAAGACCGCTATGTACCGGAACAACCGCTCACGAGCCCCAGCACCACGCACGCCAATCCACGCTACGTGCAAGAGGGCCTCTGATCCCAGCGCCGATGAACCTGCACGTCGCTGAACCATCCGCGAACCCAACACAGCTGAACGCGCCGGTCCCGCTGCGAGCAAGGGAACCTTCCTGTCACCACCGCCGGATCGGGCGTCCTCCGGCGACGGCTAGATTCCGAGGCATGCAGCCAACGACCGACCTCGTCGACCTCTACACCGATGGCGCATGCAGCGGAAACCCCGGCCCTGGTGGCTGGGGCGTCGTGCTGCGCTACGGCGACCACGAGCGCGAGCTCTACGGCAAGGACGCCGCGACGACGAACAACAAGATGGAGCTCACGGCGGTCATCGAGGGCTTGGCCGCGTTGACCCGGCCGATGCCGGTCGTGCGCATCTACACCGACAGCACCTACGTGCTCAAAGGCATCACGCAGTGGATGCACGGCTGGAAGCGCAACGGTTGGCTGACGTCGGCCAAGCAGCCGGTCAAGAACGCCGAACTGTGGCAACGCCTGGACGCGGAGTGCCTTCGCCACGGCGATGTGCAGTGGGAATGGGTGAAGGGGCACAACGGCCACCCGGACAACGAGCGCGCCGACCAACTCGCCTGCCGGGGCCGCGACGAAGCCCGCGCCAGCTGACACGCCACGGCGGGCCGCGGCTTGCGCGGCCCGCCGCCTGCTCAGATCAGCGAGGACTCAGCCCTTGCGCTTGCTGATCTCCTCGGTGAGTTGCGGGGCGACCTTGAACAGGTCACCGACCACGCCGAAGTCGGCGATCTCGAAGATCGGCGCCTCGGCGTCCTTGTTCACCGCCACGATCGTCTTCGAGGTCTGCATCCCGGCCCGGTGCTGGATCGCGCCCGAGATGCCCAACGCGATGTACAGCTGCGGCGAAACGGTCTTACCGGTCTGCCCCACCTGGAACTGGTGGGGGTAGTAGCCCGAGTCCACCGCCGCCCGGGAAGCACCCACCGCAGCGCCCAGCGCGTCGGCCAGCTTCTCCACGACCTCGAAGTTCTCGGCGCTGCCAACGCCTCGGCCACCGGAGACCACCACGCTGGCCTCGGTCAGCTCCGGACGGTCCCCGGCCTCCGCGGGCTGCCGACCGGTGATCTTCGCACCGGACGCGGCCGGTACCTCGACGGCTTCCACCGCAGCCGCACCCGCGGCCTGCTCCGGTTCGATCGCACCCGGCAGCACCGTGATCACCGGAACGCCCTTGGTGACCTTGGCCTTGGCGTCGTAGGCACCACCGAACAGCGAGTGCGCCCCGACCCCGTCGGCATCCAGGTCCACGACCTCCGACAACAGACCCGAACCCAACCGGATCGCCAACCGACCGGCGATCTCCTTGCCGTCGATCGACGCAGGCACCAGGACCGCCGCCGGGGACGCCGAGTCCACCAGGTTGGCCAGCACGTCGACCTGCGGAGTCACCAGGAAGGAACCCGCCTCGACCGACTCCGCCGCGTACACCTTCGCCGCACCGTAGGCGCCCAGCGCCTCGGTCAACTTGCCCGCCGTGCCCGGCTCGCCCACCACCACCGCCGACGGCTCGCCCAACCGGCGCGCCGCGGTCAACAACTCGAACGTGACCTTCTTGACCTCGCCGTCCACGTGATCGACGAGGACCAGAACCTCAGCCATGAATTACGCCTCCTCGCACCAAACGTGAACAGCTTCTACAGCAGCTTCTCGCCAGCCAGGAACTCGGCGACCGCCACGCCGCCCTCGCCCTCGTCGGTGACCTTCACACCACCGGACTTCGGCGGCTTGGGCGCCGAGGCCACCACCTGCGAAGCCGCGTTCGCCAGCCCGACCTCAACGGCATCAATCCCGGCATCGGCCAGGGAAAGCACGGTCACCGGCTTCTTCTTCGCCGCCATGATCCCCTTGAACGACGGGTAGCGCGGCTCGTTGATCTTCTCGGTAACCGACACCACCGCGGGCAGTTCCGCTTCGACGTTCAGGATCCCCGCGTCGGTCTCCCGCTCGATCTGCACCGTCGAACCATCGGTGGTGACCTTGCGGGCGAAGGTCAGCTGCGGCCAGCCCAGCACCTCGGCAACCATCGCGGGCACCGCGCCGGTACGACCATCCGTGGCCTCGTTGCCCGCGATCACCAGATCCACCGACTCGATGGTGCCGACTACCTTCGCCAACGCCTTCGCCGTCGACGGCGCGTCCGTACCGTGCAACGCCTCATCCGACAGGTGCACCGCTTTGTCCGCACCCATCGACAACGCCTTGCGAATCGCATCCGAAGCGCGCTCCGGGCCCATGCACACGACGGTCACCTCGCCGCCCTGAGCCTCCTTGATCAACAGCGCTTCCTCGACGGCGCGCTCGTTGATCTCATCCAGCACCGCATCCGCCGACTCGCGATCCAACGTGTGATCCGCGGCAGAAAGCTTCCGCTCGGAATACGTGTCGGGCACCTGCTTAACCAGGACGACGATGTTCATGGGCCCTCTCCGACCTCCTGCGGACAGACGATGCGCGCTGGTCCTCCAGCGGCTGTGCTTGCGGACCCGGCGCGGTAGCGGTCCGGGCAGGTTGACCTTGCCATGCCACTGTTTGAAAAGCACAGTGACGCCAACCACCCGGTATGTTACTAGTCGGTAGCACCGGCGCAACCAGGGACCACTCGTGACAGTACTCACCTTTTCCGGGACGAATCCGACGCACTGCGCGAACAAGGCACCCGCCGGGGCGGATATGAAGACTCTTTACTAATTAGTAGCCTGACCGCATGAGGCAACGCGTCGCCATCGTGACGGACTCGACGGCTTCCATTCCGCTCGACGTCGCCCAACAACTGGGCATCTCCATCGTCCAGTTGGAGCTGAAGGTCGGCGACGAGTACAACGACGAACGTCGAGTGCCACACCCCAGGTTGGCTCAGGCCATGCGCGACGGTGTCCCGGTGGAAACCGGCGAGCCGCCACCACCGGCCTTCTTCTGGAACTACACCGACGCCGCGGCCGCGGGTGTCGAGGCGGTCATCTCGATCCACATTTCCGAGGGCTTGTCCCGCACCTGCGAATCCGCCCGGATCGCGGCCGCCGAGGTCGGCGTGCCGGTCTACGTGGTCGACTCCCGAATAGTCGGCCTGGGCCTCGGCTTCCCGGTAATCGCCGCAGCCGAGGCAGCAGCCACCGGAGCGACGGCGCAAGGCGTGATGAACGTGCTGGACCGGCGCCTGCGCAGCACGACGCAACTGCTCTACGTGGATACCTTGGAGTACCTCCGGCGCGGCGGTCGGATCGGGCGCGCCCAGGCGTGGCTCGGCCAGACGCTGTCGATCAAACCGGTGCTGATCCTCAAGGAAGGCATCATCGACCAGTTGGCGAGGGGCATCGGCCCGGACCGAGCACTCAAGAAGGCCGTCACGAGCGCGGTGCAGCGGGCTGGCAACGGCCCGGTCGACGTCGGCGTCGAACACTTCCAGTTCGCCGATCGAGCCCATCGCGTGCTCACCGACCTGCGTTCCCAACTGCCCCAGATCCGACGCGTCGTCCTGGAGGAGACCAGCGCGATCTTGGGCGCCCACGCCGGGCCGGGCGCCCTCGGCGTGACCGTCTCCCCCGCCTGAGCAGCACGCCCGCGCACCGCGGTACCGATCTCCGCGAACAACGTCGGAAGTTCGGCAGCTGCGGTGTTTTCGTTCTGCCCAGCGGACTTTCGGCCCGCGGTCGAATTCACCGGCCGAGTCCGCAGCTTCTCCTCCGGTTCCACCCTGTTGAGTGATGCGAACGCGTGTTCGAGCAAGAATACTCGATGTTGGCGTTTCGCAGGACATCGAATTTCCAAGCACATCGGCCATCGCGCCGAGTGGTGCTCGCCCACTCATCAGCAAACCCGATCCGGAGGAACAGCCATGCAGACCACGACCGCACTCGGACAACTGCTCGACTCGTCGGCACTGGCGACGAGCATCGGATCAGTCGGCCAGCTTGTCCATCGCGCGGTGGATGCGTTTCACCGACACCGGCTGCGCGGTCCCGAGCGACTGCGCGAACAAGCTCACCCGCAATTCCTCGATCATCCACCCGATCCGCCGCAACGACTCGCTCGGCGAGCGGCCCTGGGGCACCCCGGCCAGCAAGTTCCGATAGCGCTGCTCGACTTCGTCCACCTGGTACATCCAGTCCCGGTCGCGCTGCGGGTGGTGCTGGAGCTTGTCCAGCCGTTGCTCGATCGCGCGCAGATAACGCGCCACATCGGACAGTCGAGCGAAGCCGGTGCCGGTCACGAATCCGGGATAGAGCAGGCCGCGGAGCTGGGTCTGGATGTCCGCGACGGCATCAGCGGGCAGCCCCTTGGGCCGGTCCGCCAGGATCGCCTCGACGCGCTGCGCCGCCACCAGGATCCGCTCCACTTCGGACACCGCGGCGACGGTGACCGCACCCAATTGCGCTCGAACCTTGTCCTGGAGAGCGGCGAAGGCCGCTTCTTCCCACACCGGTCCGCCGTTGTCCACCACCAGCTTGTCGACCGCACAGCTGACGCAGTCCTCCAACAGCGCGGTGAGGTCGCCGTACCGGCTGCCGCTGAACACGAGCCGGGTGGTGCCGTTCATCCCGCGCTGGATGGACTTCACCGGCGACGGGAGGTTCAACAGCAAGAGCCGACGCGTGCCGTCCCAAAGCGCCCGCTGCTGTTCCTCCGCCGTGTCGAACACCCGCACCGCGACGCTGTCACCGTCGTCCACCAGCGCCGGGTACGCCTTCACCGCGTGCCCCGAGCGCTGCTGCTCGAAGGTGCGCGGCAGCGAACCGAAGTTCCAGGAGCGCAACCCGCGCTTCTCGATGTCGTCGGCGGCAGCGGAGATCTCCGCGCGCAGCTTCGGTTTCAACCGCTGCTTGAGCGACTCCAGGTCCTTGGACTCGGCGAGCTTGCCGCCGTCGTCGTCCACCACCCGGAAGGTCATCTTCAGGTGGTCCGGGACCCGGTCGAGGTCCCACTCGGCGTGCGGCACCACGACTCCGGTCATGTTCCGGAGTTGCTGCTGCAGGCTGTCCAACAGCGGTCCGTCCGGCGCAGGCAGCCGGGACAGCACCGCCTTGGCGAAGTCCGGCACCGGAACGAAGTTGCGGCGCACGGGTTTCGGCAGCGACTTCAACAGCGCCGTCACGAGTTCCTCGCGCAGCCCTGGGATCTGCCAGTCGAAGCCGTCCGGCTGGATCTGGTTGAGCACCGGCAGCGGGATGTGCACGGTCACGCCGTCCGCGTCCGCGCCCGGCTCGAACTGGTAGGAAAGCGGCAGCCGGTGCCCGGCCTGCATCCAGAAGTCGGGGTAGTCCCGGTCGCTGACCGCCACCGACTCCTGGTTGATCAACATCGACTTCTCGAAGTTGAGCAGATCGGGCTGCTCTCGGCGGGCCTGCTTCCACCACGCGTCGAAGTGCCTGCCGGACACCACGTCAGCGCCGATGCGCTGGTCGTAGAACTCGAAGAGCGTCTCGTCATCGACCAGGATGTCGCGCCGTCGGGCCCGCTCCTCCAGGTCCTCGACCTCGTCGAGCATCGCGCGGTTCTCGTGGAAGAACGCGTGCCGGGTGTCCCAGTCGCCCTCCACCAGCGCGTGCCGGATGAACAGCTCCCGACTCAGCTCCTGGTCGATCCGCCCGTAGTTGACCTTGCGGCCGACCACCAGCGGAACGCCGTAGAGGGTGACCCGCTCAGCGGCGACCACCGCCGCGCGGTCCTTCTCCCAATGCGGCTCGCTGTAGTTGCGCTTGACCAGGTGCTGCGCGAGTCTCTCCACCCAGTCCGGTTCGATGCGGGCGGCGATGCGCGCCCAGAGACGGGAGGTTTCCACCAGTTCCGCCGCCATCACCCAGCGCGGCGGCTTCTTGAACAGCGACGATCCCGGGAACACCGCGAATCGGGCGTTGCGCGCGCCCTGGTACTCGTTCGCGCCGCGGCCGGGCGGGCCCGATTTCTTCTCGACGTCCTTGAGGCCGATGTGCGACAGCAGCCCGGAAAGCACGGACTGGTGGATCCGCGCCGAATCGGCCTGCTGGTCGCCGAGCGTCATGCCCATCGACTTGACCATTTGCCGCAGCTGGCCGTAGAGGTCCTGCCACTCGCGGACCCGCAGGTAGTTGAGGAAGTCGGTTCGGCACAGCTTCCGGAACTGGTTGGACGACAGTTCCTTCTGCTGGCCGCGCAGGTACCGCCACAGGCTGAGGTAGGTGAGGAAATCGGACTCGGCGTCCTTGTCGATGAAGCGCGCGTGCTTCTGGTCGGCCGCCTGCTGCTTGTCCGTCGGCCGTTCTCGGGGGTCCTGAATGGACAGTGCCGCGACGATGACGAGCACCTCGCCCACGCACCCGTTGCGTTCCGCTTCGAGCACCATCCGCGCCAGGCGGGGATCGATGGGCAGCTGCGCGAGCTTGCGACCGATCGGGGTCAGCCGCTTGTGCAGCTCGACCTTCGACCGGTCGAGTGCGCCCAACTCGTGCAGCAGGTTGATGCCGTCGGTGATCTGGCGGCGGTCCGGTGGTTCCAAGAACGGGAAGAATTCGATCTCGCCCAACCCCAGCGAGGTCATCTGCAGGATGACCGAGGCCAGGTGGGTGCGCAGGATTTCCGGATCGGTGAACTCGGGGCGCGACGAGAAGTCCTGCTCGGAGTACAGCCGGATGCAGATGCCTTCGGAGACCCGGCCGCACCGTCCCTTGCGCTGGTTCGCCGATGCCTGGGAGATCGGCTCGATGGGCAGCCGCTGCACCTTCGTCCGGAAGCTGTACCGGGAGATGCGCGCGGTGCCCGGATCGATGACGTACTTGATGCCTGGGACGGTCAGCGAGGTCTCGGCCACGTTGGTGGACAACACGATCCGCCGACCGGTGTGCGACTGGAACACGCGGTGCTGTTCAGCCGCTGTCAGCCGCGCGTACAACGGCAGAACCTCGGTGTTGGAGAGGTTCTGCTGCTGCAACGCGTCGGCGGTGTCCCGGATCTCCCGTTCGCCGCTGAGGAACACCAGGATGTCCCCCGGTCCGTCCGCGCACAGCTCGTCGACCGCATCGCAGATGGCCTGCGTCTGGTCGCGCACCACGTCCTCGGTGTCGTCCGAGTCGTCGAGCAGCGGGCGGTAGCGCACCTCGACGGGATACATGCGCCCGGAAACCTCGATCACGGGTGCGTCGTCGAAGTGCCGCGAGAAGCGCTCCGGGTCGATGGTGGCCGAGGTGATGATCACCTTGAGGTCGGGGCGGCGGGGCAGCAGTTGCTTGACGTAGCCGAGGATGAAGTCGATGTTCAGGCTGCGCTCGTGCGCCTCGTCGATGATCAGGGTGTCGTAGCGCCGCAGCAGCCGATCGTGCTGGATCTCGGCCAGCAGGATGCCGTCGGTCATCAGTTTGACGAGCGTTTCGGTACCGGCCCGCTCGGTGAAGCGCACCTGGTATCCGATAGCGCTGCCGAGCTCGGTGTCGAGTTCCTCGGCGACGCGTTCGGCGACGGTGCGCGCAGCCAGCCGCCGGGGCTGGGTGTGGCCGATCATGCCCTGGATCCCGCGGCCCAGCTCCAGGCACATCTTCGGCAGCTGAGTGGTCTTTCCGGAACCCGTCTCACCAGCGACGATGACGACCTGGTGATCGCGGATAGCGGCGAGCAACTCGTCCCGGCGTTGGCTGACCGGCAGCTGTTCCGGGTACCTGATCTCGGGTACGTTGCCGCGCCGACGCTCGATCCGGCGCTCCGCGGCCTCGACTTCGTCGGCGATCTCGGTCGTCACCGCCTGCAGCGCCGCCGGGTCACGGATCTTGCTTGCGCCCTCGATGCGACGGCGCAGCCGACGCTGGTCGTGCAGCATCAGCTCGGGCAAGCGTTCCCGCAGGTCGACGAGCGGGGTTTTCACAGACGACGTACCCATACTCCTACCAAGCATAGAGAAAGCCCCACAGGTCCTGCCGCTGGTTTTCGCCCTGCTCACAGAACGCGGTGGGCGTCGGGCCCATGTTGCGCCGCAATGCGCGTAGCGCAACCGCAGATGCCGTCTCGTTTCGGGGTCCCCGACCCAAGTACGTCCAAAACACCACGTCGGAGCGGTCATCCTGACATCACGCCGAAGAACCTGCGGCGGAGCCAGCCGCGAGCGTGGGCCAAGCAGCTACGCCGCGTCGAAGACACCCGCTCAGGTGCGCTCGGCATGGCACAGATATGCCATCGCCGCATCGCCGACTCTCGCCAACACCACGGTCGCTTCCCGCGCACCCTTCAGCTTGAGTCGACGACGCAGCGCATCCGGATCCACGTCGAGGCCGCGGACCAGGATCTCCAGTCGCCCCACCTCGTGGCGGCGCAGCTGCGCGCGCAGCGCCTTCTCGCTGTACCGGGCGTGCTCGAAAACCCGGAAGGCGCGGATCCCAGGGGGCGGTTCGTCGCCAGTCAGGTAGGCGATGTGCGGATCGAGCTGAGCCAGCCCGTGTCGCACGGCGTAATGCCGCACGAGCCCGGCACGCACCACAGCACCGTCCGGGTCGAGGATCCACTGCCGAACCTCGCTGACCGGGCAGTCGTCCGGCTCGGCATCCGTGATCGTCCAGCCAGCGCCGTCCGGCCGGAGCACCGTCGCCCGCCGTCGAACCCGGCGGTCGGCCAGCTCGCCGAACCACAGCCCGGCCTCCCTGACCTGCCCGGCCAGCGACACCACTTCGACTTCGGCGTCCTCCGGAACCGCCGCGAAATCGAGCCCTGGAGCGGACTTCACCACCAGATCGCGGTGGGCGTACACGTCGAGCAGTTCGTCCAGCGGCGGGACGAGGTCGGCCGGACACCAGCGCCGCCGACCGGTGTCGTCCCGGCGCGCCGGATCCGCGACCACAGCTGCGCCCCTGGTCACCGGACGCAGCGCGTCAGCCTCGACCAGCGCAGCCGACCGTCCGGCGGCCGCGAGGTTGTGCCGCGCCATCGACAGCCGAACCCGATCGAGATCGGAACCCACGCAACGGGCCGCAACAGCGGTCAACGCCACCAGGTCCGCGCCGATGGAACAAGTCACGTCGTGCACGTCGCGCCCGGCCAGTCGTCCGGCGCGGTGCTGTGCCACCACGCTCGCCGTCGCCTGCTGCAACGCCGAGTCGGTGAACAGCCAATCGGCACAATCGTCCAGTTTGGACTGCGCGCGACGCCGCAGCACGGCCGTTTCCAGTGCGGCAGCGGCGAACCGCTCGCCGACGAGCTTGCGGGCGGCAGCGACGTCGCTGAGTCGCGTCGACGTGGTCAATGCGAGCCCGGACAGCTCGGCGACCGCATCGCGGCCCACCGTCGAGCGCAGGAAAACCACGTCCTCAAGATCGAAGGTGTATCCCACCAGAGTCCCTCAACACCGCCGGTCGAAACGCGTTCCGCGATCGGCGAACCGATGCGCCGATCCACCGGATGGCTGGCCGGGTCGATCGGTCACGACGCGTTCCGTCCGGGCTCACCGGGGTCAGTTGCCGGTGAACTTCGCCTTCCCCGGACCGTTCTCGATGAACGAACGCATTCCGATCTTCTGGTCCTCGGTCGCGAAGGTGCCCGCGAACAGGTGGGTCTCCAGCTTCAAGCCGTTGTCCAGGTCGAGGTCCAGCCCGCCGTCGATCGCCGCCTTGGCCGCAGCCAGCGCACGGGCCGCACCGCCGGTGAACTGCTCGGCCCAGCGCCGCGCTGCCGCGTACACCTCATCAGGCGCGACGACCTCGTCGATCATGCCCAGCGACAGCGCTTCCCGCGCATCGACGAAGCGTCCGGTGTAGATGATGTCCTTCGCCTTGCTGGGCCCGATCAGGCGAGCCAGGCGCTGCGTACCGCCCGCACCGGGGATCACACCCAGCAGGATCTCCGGTTGGCCGACCTTGACGTTGTCCCCGGCGATGCGCCGATCGCAGCTCAGCGCCAATTCGAAGCCGCCGCCGAGGGCGTACCCGGTCAAGGCGGCCACGGTCGGCTTCGGAATCGCGGCGATCTGGCTCATCGCGTCCGACAGGCCGCGCTCTTCCTTGCGAGCCATGTCGGTGTAGGACATCTCGGCCATTTCCTTGATGTCCGCGCCTGCCGCGAAGACCTTTTCACCGCCGTAGACGATCACGGCGCGAACATCGGCGCGCTCGGCGGCCTCGATGGCCGTTTCGCGCAGCTCGATCTCGATCTGCCGGTTCAGCGCGTTCATCGGCGGCCGATCCAGCCGGATCGTCCCGATCGCACCGTCCACCTCAAACCTGACGAACTCGCCCACGCAGCAACCTCCTCGTCGAACCGCCACCATGCCGGAGGCTATCGCGCCGCGCCCCGACGACTGCTGTGCCACGGATCTCAGCGCGCGTTCCGGAACTCGTTTTGCGTGGCGGTGCGGATAACGGAACTTCGGAAGACCGCTCCTCGGGGTGCGGTCCCAGCACCAAACACGCCCAATACACCACGTCAGGGCGGTCCTCGCAGCGAACACCAGTGGACGGAGGCAGAAATCCGCGGCGTGATCAGTTGCGAGCCGGGGTCTAGCTGTCGCGCCGCTTCACCGGCGAGGTCTCAGCCACGCCGCCGCGCGAAGTACCGCGCACCGCTGCGCTGCAATTCCAGGTCCTGGTCGAAGGTCTTCGACAGGTTGTCCTCGGTGAGCACATCGTCAAGCAGCCCCTGCGCGACGATGTGCCCTTCGCGCAGCAGCAGCGCGTGGGTGAAACCTGGCGGGATCTCTTCGACGTGGTGGGTGACCAGCACCGATGCTGGCGCGTCCGGGTCCATGGCCAGCGCGGACAACCGCGCCACCAGGTCCTCCCGGCCACCCAGGTCGAGCCCGGCAGCAGGTTCGTCCAGCAACAGCAGTTCCGGGTCAGTCATCAGGGCCCGCGCGATGGTGGTGCGCTTGCGTTCCCCTTCGGACAACGTCGCGTACTGGCGATCAGCCAGGTGCGCCACCCCGAGCATTTCGAGCAGTTCCGCCGCGCGGTCGGTGTCCAGCGTGTCGTATTCCTCACGCCACCGGCCGAGCACCGAGTATCCAGCGCTGACCACGACGTCGCGGACCAGTTCGTCGCCGGGAATGCGAGCGGCCAACGCCGCGGAGCACAGGCCGATGCGGGGCCGGAGATCGAACACGTTGGTCTGGCCGAGCCGCTCGCCGAGCACATCGACGGTGCCGCCGCTCGGGTGCATCTCGGTGCTGGCCATCTTGAGCAGGGTCGTCTTGCCCGCTCCGTTCGGGCCTAGCACCACCCAGCGCTCGTCGAGCTCCACCGACCAGTTCACGTCGGCCACCAGCGTGGTCTTACCCCGCCGGACACCGACGCCATCCATCCGGATGACCAGGTCGTCCACGTCTACCTCCCAGCCGTGACTGACCGCAACGGCGCGGCATCGCGCAAACGGTTCGTCTCCGTCCGGACCGCCGCAGGTACCGGCAGGTCCCCTCCGCAACCCATTGTTCCGTCTCCAACTGCGGCAGCTGCGGCCGGGAGCACTCAGCGCTCGCCCGGCTGGGTGATCCGCGACGCAACGCCCGACCGCCCATTCCAGATACCGGGACGACCACATTCGTGCTGGCACGTTCACCGAGCCCGTGCCACGATCGCTGGCGTGTCCGATTCGTTGCTCACCCGCGATCGCGTGATCGACCTGTTCCGGGTCGTCGCTTCTGCCTGTCGCTGAAGCGGTCCCTTCCGACCGCACTTCCAGGCCCTCATCGCGCGGCACGACGAATCCGTCCACCGACCACACCCCACCACGTTCAGCCGGGTGTGCCTGTCGCGCCGTGCTCACCGCAAGAACGAACTGGAGACACGCATGAGCGCTGTGCGACAGCATCCACCCGAGGACAAGCGATCGCCCCACCTGTCCGAATACTCCCCGACCGAACCGCTCCCGGAACCGGGTGCGGTCGAGCTGCACCCCCGACTCGACATCCCGCTGCTGCACGACCTGATCCGCCCCGACCATCTGTTGTGGACACCGCGAGAGCTGCGTGACCTCACCGGCTTGGTCGCCTCCGAACTCACCGGACGGCTGCTCGACATCGTCCGCGTCGACGACGAAAACCGCTGGTGGGCCAAGCTCGGGCTCACCGCGGGCGTCGAGCTCTGGTTGCTGTCCTGGGCGCCCGGCCAGGGCACCGAACCGCACGAGCACGGCGGCGCTTCCGGCTCGTTCTCGGTGCTGTTCGGCGCACTCCGCGAGGACTACCGCTACCCCGCTGGCCCGGTGCGCACCACGCATCACGACGTCGGCTCGCGCATCGGATTCGGCAGCGGCCGGGCGCACCAGGTCCGCAATGTCAGCTCGGTGAATTCGGCGAGCGTGCACGCGTATTCGCCGCCGCTGCTGCCAGTTCGCTACTACTCGGACTTGGCCGACGTGCCGCCGATCCCACCGCAACGAGCGCAAGCAGCGCAGCCCAAGGAGCTCGGATGACCGAAGTCCCGATCCAACGGCAAGGCAGCGTCACGAGTGGTCCGTTCGGCATCGAGCACCTGCTGGCGGAATCACGGGCGAAGCTCACGCGGGTCTCGCCGCAAGAAGCCCTGGCATTGCAACGGCAGGGCGGTCTGATCATCGACATCAGGCCGCAGTCCGACCGGCTCGCCGAAGGCGAGATCCCGGGCGCGCTGACGGTCGAGCGAATCGTGCTGGAGTGGCGACTGGACCCAGCCGGTAGCCACCGGTTGGACGGCCTGCAGCCCGATCGCCCGATCATCCTGGTGTGCAACGAGGGCTACGCCTCCAGCCTCGCCGCGGCCCAAGCACAGGAACTCGGACTCGCCCGAGCAACCGACCTCGCAGGCGGATTCCGAGCCTGGAAAGCGGCTGGCCTCCCAGTCACATCAGCCGCCTAACCTCTGGCGCACCAACCCGAACCGAGGGAACCTTCCGGTCACTCCTGACAGGAAGGTTCCCTTGCCGCGATCCGCCGAGCCCGCCGAATGGTGTGGCCGCACGTTGACAGGAAGGTTCCCTTCCTCACGCCACCGCCGATGTCGCCCGCGCCTCAGTGACAGGAAGGTTCCCTTCCGCACCCTCCGACGCCGGTAAAGCCCCGTCGGTTGACAGGAAGGTTCCCTTCCTCATGTCAGGGGCCTGACCCGCAGTGGTCTTGGTGACAGGAAGGTTCCCTTGCTCGCATCCGCCGCCTCGGGCTGGTGGGGGCGGGGCTTGGTGGAAAGCGGGTATTGGCCCACGCCGTGTCCCGTACGCTTCCAGGTTTGTGCGAGCTCAGAGTCTTTTGTTCCGCCCTTGGGTCGTGACCGGTGTTGTGGGCGGCGTCGCGGTGGCTGCCGTGGAGCAGGTCGCGGGCACCGGCGCCGCTGGCGTCGCCATCGGTTGGCTGGGCGCCGTGGTCGGGGTGATCTTGCTGCCCATGGCGACCCAGCTCGGGTTGCTGGTGGGTTCGGTGGTTTTCGGGCTGCGCGTTCGGCACGTGATCTTCGGCGCGATGCGTGAAGTCGCCGCGTGGAAGCTCGGCCGCGTCACGTTCACCCTTCGCTCGCTACCGGTCACGCTGCGCTGCCAGATCGGCCCTTGGCGTTCTCCGGTGATCCTGCGCTGCTGGTTGGCAGGGCTGTTGTCGGCGCTGGTGGGGGTCGCGGTGGTCGTGGTCGGCTGGTTGCTCGCCGACGGGCCGTTCGGCCGTGGTTTCGTGCTCGCCGTGACCCCGCTCATGCTCTACAAGCTGTGGCCGAAGCGGGTTCCGCTGACCACCTCGACCGGTTGGCTGCTGTTCGCTTTGCCCCGCCTGCCCGATTCCGAGCGCGCCGAGTTCGTGGCCGCTCCGCTGGCCGCCCGCGTGTACGAGGCGTTGCGCGAGGGAGATATCGAGCGCGCGCAGGTCCAGGCCGACGAACTGGCCGTGCGGTATCCCGGTTTGAACGCGACGGTGTCGTGCCAGATCGCCGTGTTGGAGTCACGTGGCGAGTACGCGCCAGGTGTCATGCTGCTGCTGAAGTACCTGGCGGAGAACGACGACGTCCCACCTCGCAAGATGTCCTACCTGCTGGCCGGGTTGGCGGGTCTCGGTTTCAAGGCCGTGGAAGCCGGGCAGTTGCCCGCGGAAACCCTGCTGCCGACGGCCAAGAAGGCGCTCAACGACGCCATCCAGCTCGGCTACCCCGAATTCGAGCTCAGCGGCGCGAACGGACTGCTCGCACTGATCGAAGGTGATGCGGACAACGCGGTCCGCTTCGCCACCACCGGCGCCGAGTACAACCACTCCCCGCTGTCGCGCGCCGACGACTTCGCCACCCTCGCCCGTGCGCACATGGCGTGCCACGACAACGCCGCCGCACGAGTCGCCTTGGCGAAGGCCGAGGAGTTGGCTCCGTGGTCGCCGCGGGTTGCCGAGACCCGCCAACGGCTTTCCGTGGGATGAGCCGCTCACCGCACAGCGAGCACCAGCTTCCCGGTGGTACGGCCGGTTTCGCCGAGCGCGTGCGCCTTGGCTGCCTCCGCCAACGGGAACACACCCGCGATCTCCGCACGCAGGAGACCCGCTTCGACCAGTTCGCGGATGGCTCTCATACCCGCCTGGTCTGCCTCGACGATCAGCAACTCCGCACGCACTCCGAGTCGATCCGCTTCGGCGGCGGTTTCTTCCCGTCCGTACGGCAGGATCGACACCAGTACGCCGCCTCGCCGGAGGGTGCGCAGTGAGCGGCTCCGATAGTCGCCCGCGATGGTATCCAACACGACATCGACATCGCTGACAGCTGTCGCGAAATCGACCTCCCGGTAGTCGATCAGCTCGTCGGCCCCCAGACCGCGCAGGAATTCGTGCTTGCCCGCGCTGGCCGTGCCGATCACGTACGCGCCACGCGCTTTGGCGATCTGCACCGCCAGGTGACCGACGCCACCGGCCGCGGCGTGGATCAGGACCCGCTGCCCAGCTTGCAGCCGCGCGGTGTCGACCAAGGCTTGCCAGGCGGTCAGGGCGGCAAGCGGGATAGCGCCCGCCTGCACATGATCCACATTGGACGGCTTGGGCACGAATGCGCGGGCGGGGCCGGTGACGTACTCGGCGTGCGAGCCCGCGCCGTGCGGGTAGGGCAGCATCCCGAAGACCTCGTCGCCCGGTTTGTGCAGGGTGACGCCCAGCCCGACCGCCTCGACGACGCCGGAGACGTCCCAGCCCAGCACGTACGGCGGTTCCCCGAGGAACAACCGATTGGCTCGGTGCTTCCAGTCGGTCGGGTTGAGCCCGGCCGCGTGCACCTGGATCAGCACTTCGCTCGGCCCCGGTGCTGGCCGTTCCAGTTCCACTTCTCGCAGCACCTCGGGGCCGCCGAGGACGTCTTGGCTGATGGCGCGCATCGTGCTGGTTTCGCTCATGACTGGTCAGTACCGCCTCTCCGCGATTCACAGTGGTGGTTGCGTGCAGCCCGAATCTCCCGTTGCGTGGTTTCTCGTGGCTGGCTTGCGTCACAGTCCCCTGAGGTGCGGTTGAGGAGGACTGAGGTTGAC
>NZ_JALBWV010000081.1 GCF_022678645.1 Saccharopolyspora soli
CCACCCTCACCCTCCCCACCAACGCCATCACCGAACTCGACACCATCGCCACCACCCACCCCTAACCACCCGGCCACGGTCGGCTCCATCTCGCCGAAGTGCTGGAAGTGGCGGCCAAGCTGGACCTCCCGCTCCAGCCGCTGATCGACATGGACGTCTTCAGCGCCGCGGTCAAGGGACTCGACGATCAGGCACGCGACGTCGTCGACCAAGCAGTCACCGCAACCAACCACTTTCCGGAATTCACCGCGACCAACGAGGCCGACACCGCGCCTGCCCCCAGATCCAGGAGTTGCTGGATGGACAAGGACATCACTCTGCACGTCGACGGCCAGCGCACGCCGATGACCGTCGACACCAGGACGACAATTTTGGACGCGCTGCGAGACAGGCTGTCGAACACGTCGCCGAAGAAGGGGTGCGACCACGGCCAATGCGGTGCCTGCACCGTGCTCGTCAACGGTCGGCGCGTGGTGAGCTGCCTAATGCTGGCGGTCGCGAACGATGGCGCGGAGATCGTGACCGCAGCTGGCCTGGCGCCGGGCGGGGACCTGCACCCCGTCCAGCAGGCGTTCATCGACCAGGACGCGTTCCAGTGCGGTTACTGCACACCGGGGCAGATCTGTTCCGCCGTCGGGGCGCTGCGTGAACTCGACGCCGGGCAGCCCAGCCACGTCACGGAGAACCTCAACACCAAGCCGAAACTGACCGACGAGGAAATCCGCGAGCGGATGAGCGGAAACCTGTGCCGGTGCGGCGCCTACACGCACATCGTCACCGCCGTGCGACAGGGAGCGCAGCAGTGAAACCCTTCGACTACCAGCCCGCCCAGGACATCCGGTCGGCCGTGGCGACGGTAGCGGCCCGGCCCGAAGCCCAGTTCCTCGCGGGCGGCACCAACCTCCTCGACCACATGAAGCTCGGCGTCGCGGAACCAGAACTCCTGGTGGATGTGACGGCGCTGAAACTGGACGGGATCGAGCAGACGCAGGACGGGACAGTGCGTATCGGCGCCGGGGTGCGCAACAGCGAGCTGGCCGCGCACCCGATGATCCGGAGCCGTTATCCAGGGCTCACCCGCGCGCTTCTCTCCGGGGCGTCCGGGCAGTTGCGCAACTTGGCGACCACCGGTGGCAATCTCCTGCAGCGCACGCGCTGTCCCTATTTCGAGGACGTGAGCAAGCCGTGCAACAAGCGCCGCCCGGGAAGCGGGTGCGCGGCCATCGGCGGCTACAACCGGTACCACGCGATCCTCGGCGCCAGCCCGGAGTGCATCGCGGTGCACCCCTCGGACATGGCCGTAGCGCTCGCCGCGTTCGACGCCGAGTTGGTCGTCCAGGGAGTCCGGGGTGAGCGCCGGATCGCCGTCAACGACCTGTATCGGCCGCCGAGCGAAGGTCCTGACCGCGACACCCAGCTGGCACACGGGGAGCTGATCACGGCGGTCGAGCTCCCGCCGCTGCCCCTCGCGGGTCACTCCACTTACCGCAAGGTCCGCGATCGCGCCTCCTACGCGTTCGCCCTGGTGTCCGTCGCGGCAGCGCTGCGGGTCGAGCGGGGCGAGATCGCGGAGGTGCGGATCGCACTCGGCGGCGTGGCGCCCAAGCCCTGGCGGGCCCGGAAAGCGGAGCAGGTCCTGATCGGCCAGCCCGCCCGCGACGAAAGTTACCACCGTGCGGCCGACGCCGAACTGGCCGACGCCCGCACCTCCGAGGGCAGCGAGTACAAGGTGCCCCTGGTGACGAACACCCTTGCCGCTGTGTTGCGCGAACTGGCACAAGGCCAGTCCTAGCGCGTGTCTTTGATCTTGTTTTTGAAGCGGCGAAGCCGCTCAGCCCACCCTCGCAACCCGCACCGCCACGCAAAACGAGTTCGAAGACAGGCTCTTAAGGAGTGCTCAGCATGAAACGTAGGACCTTCATCAAGGCCGCGGCCGTGACAGCGGTGCTGCCGGGCGTCGAGGGGCGGCTCCCCGCGACGGCTGCGCCCGCGAACCCGATCCCACCCGGCGTCGTCGGGCAGCCGCTGCCGCGGGTTGACGGTCCCGCGAAGGTCAGGGGCCTGGCCCGGTACGCCTACGAGCAGCCGGTCCACGAGCCCCTGTACCTCTATCCGGTCACCTCGACGACCACCCGCGGCAAGGTCACCGCTATCGACACGTCCAGGGCTCGCGCCGTGCATCGCAGTGTCCAGGTCATCACGCACGAGACGGCGGCGCGACTGCCCCAGGCGGCAGGGCCGGATCTGCTGATCCTGCAGGACCCCGCCATCGCGTACCACGGCCAGTTCCTCGCCGCTGTCGTCGCGGACACGCCCGAGATCGCCAAGCAGGCGGCCGACCTCGTCACCGTCACCTGCGAAACCGCCGACCACGACACCGAGTTGCGCCCGGATCACCCCGCGCGGTACAAACCCGGCCCACTCAACGGCGGGTATCCGCCCGACAGCGCTGAAGGCGACGTGGAGACCGCGCTGCGCACGGCGGCGGTCACGCTCGACCAGACCTACAGCGCGCCGGGCTACCACCACGTGCCGATGGAAGCCGCTACCACGACGGCGATCTGGACGACCGCCGGTGGGGTCGACCACCTGACGCTCTACGACTCGAACCAGGGCGCGGCGTTCCTGCGCAGCATGCTCGCGCCAGCGCTGGGACTCGCTCCGGACCAAGTGGACGTGATTTCGCCGTTCGTGGGTGGCGCGTTCGGCGCCAAGACCCTGCCACGGCCGCACCACATCCTCGCGAGCCTGGCCGCGAAAGCGGCCCCGGGACGGCCGGTGAAACTCGCCCTGGCACGCCGCCACACGTTCGCCGGGACCGGTTACCGGGCTCCGGCGTTCCAGCGGGTGCGCCTCGGAGCGAGGCACGACGGCGTGCTGACGGCCATCAGCCACGACGTCGTGCAGCAGACCTCGCGATACTCGGACTTCGGCGAGCAGACCGCGGTGCAGACCCGGATGCTCTACGCCGGGGCGAACCGGTCCACCACGCATCGCCTCGTCCCGCTGGACGTCTCCATGCCGAGCGTGATGCGCGCTCCGGGCGAAGGACCCGGTTCCTTCGCCTTCGAGTCCGCAATGGACGAACTCGCTGAGAAAATCGGCATCGACCCCATCGAGTTGCGCGTGCGCAACGAACCGAAGGTCGATCCCGAGAGTGGTCGCCCCTTCTCCAGCCGCCTCCTGGTTCCCGCCCTGCGGGAGGGAGCTCGCCGCTTCGGCTGGGCCTCGCGCAACCCCGAGCCGCGCGCCCGGCTGAAGGATGGCTGGTGGCACGGCACCGGCGTCGCGGCGGCCAGCTACCCGCGGCCACCGTTCCCCCAGTCCAGCGCTTCGGTCCGAGCGCTGGGGGAGGGGCGATACGAGGTGGGCGTCTCGGCCGCGGACATCGGCACCGGTGCCTGGACCATCCTCGCCCAGGTCGCCGCCGACGCGCTCCAGGTTCGCGTGGCCGACGTCAACCTGCAGATCGGCAGCTCGGCTCAGCCATTCGCGATGCCAGCGGCTGGCTCCGGCGGGACGATGTTCTGGAGCGACGCCATCATCGGCGCAGTGGAGGAATTCCGGAAACAACACGGCCGGACACCGCCGACCGGTGCCACGACCACAGCCACCCCCGCGAAGGACCCGGAGCAGGACCGCTATTCCATGCACGCGTTCGGCGCGCAGTTCGCCGAGGTTCGCATCAACGCGGACACCGGCGAAATCCGGGTGTCCCGCATGCTAGGTGTGTTCGACGTCGGGCGGATCATCAACCCGCGCACCGCGCGTTCCCAGCTCATCGGGGGCATGACCATGGGACTGTCCATGGCTCTGCACGAGGAGAGCGTGATGGACAACCGGTATGGGCATGTGATGACGCAGGACCTCGCCTCGTACCACTTCGCGGCGAACGCCGACGTGGAGCACATCGAAGCGGCCTGGCTCGGGGAGCCGGACACCCACCAGAACCGCCTCGGAGCCAAGGGACTCGGCGAGATCGGCCTCGTCGGCGCGGCCGCGGCGATCGCCAACGCAGCCTGGCACGCGACGGGCATCCGGGTGCGCGCATTGCCGCTCACGTTGGACAAATTCCTTCCGTAACGGCTTCACCGCCAGGGACCGTGGGGTAACCGAGCTCAAGGAAGGCAAGCCAGCTGGGGGCACCCCAGGCAGGTGTGCTACCGAGTAGTGGCGAGGGCGGTGACGTAGATCGCCGCGGGATTGCCCGGTGGCCAGGTCGGCAGGGGATCGATCGTGTCGATCTGAACGAATCCGCGTCGTTCCCAGAACGCTCGCGTGGCGAGGTAGGGCTCGTACCCGGCACTCGCGTCCAGCGTCTTGACCTCCACCACCTGAACTCCGCTCTCGGCCAGGTCGCGCAACACGCGGTCCACCAACTGCGTACCCACGCCACCACCACGCAGCGGCGCGGCGACGGCCATCCACAGAATCGCCGCGGCACGTGCCGACCGACGGTCCACAACCGCGAACCCGGCAAGGCCGCCATCGTTCACGGCAACCCACGCCGGGTGCACCTTCAGATCAGCGGCAACCTTCCCGGCGACATCGTCGGTGAAGAACTCCGGCAGTCCCCGCACGATCGCAACGCAACCACCAGCGTCGGCGGGCACGGCCCTGCGGACAGCAAGCACCTCACGATGATCGCAGCCGCTGACACGCATCACCAAGCTATTTGGCCCGCTGGCTGGTCGCGTGCAGTTCCGTATAGGGCCGTCAAGTCTATTGTCAATCGGTGTTTTCACCTTTGATTCAGGCTTTTCGCGGTGTACTCGTTCCCGATCTTCGGGCGAGTGGCTGGGGCTCACTGGTGGGCGCGGTGGCTGGCGATTTCCCAGGTGGTGGCTCGGATGTAGGCGATGGTTGTGCCTGCGTCTCCGCTGCTTTTGTCGGTGTGGCTCGGGTATTCGGGCAATTCGGGTGGGAAAAAAGTGATCTGGCGAGAAGTGGTCATCGGGTTCTCCGGGGAGGCTGCGGTCGGTCACCGTATGGATCCGGTCGTCCCACGAGACGAGGTGCCTGTGAGCGCGAACCGAACGGAGTCCGAGTGTCCGGGTTCAGGTAGTACCACTCCGGCAAGCGCCGATCCGCAGCGCCGCGCCGCCTGGGTCCCCGAACCCGCTGTACTGTCCGATGTGGAACTTCTGCTGGATGGCGCTTTCCCACCGCTGCGGGGATTCCTCGCCGCCGCCGAGGTCGAGTCGGTGCGCAGTCGGCAGCGGCTGCGCGGGGACGTGCCCTGGCCGGAGCCGATCACGCTGCCGGTGCCCGACGAGATCGCCGCGGCCGACGAGATCGAGCTGCGCGACGTCGAAGGCGCCCCGGTCGCGTTGATCCGCAACGAGACTCCCTGGCGCGACGAGACCGGCGCGCACGCCGCTGGCCCGGTCCAGGCGGCCGGGGAACCCACCGGCGCACTGCGTCGGATGCGCCCGCCCGCCGCGGACGTTCGCGCGAAACTGCCTGCTGGCCCGGTGCTCGGGGTGCTGCCGGAGGAACCGCTGCACCACCGCGAGCTCGCCCAGGTCCGCGAGCTGGCCGCCGAGCACCACGCGCATGTGCTGGTGCTGCCGCGGATGAGCGGTCCTCGCCCGGAACTGCTCGTGCAGGCTGTGCTGGCCGCCAAACCGGAACTGCCGGACAGCACGACGATCGTGCCGGTGCCACTGGTTCGCCGCGCCGACCCGAAGCGCGACGCGCTGCTGACCGCGCACGTCGCAGCCGCCTACGGCGCCACCCACCTGATCTCGGAGTGCCCGCTGGAGCAATCCCCGATCGAGGTGCTGGAGCCGCCGGAAGTGGTGCGCGACCAGTCCGACCGCTGGCGCCCGGCCGCGCAGGTCGCCCCGGCCGAGCGTCGCCCCGGCCTCAGCGCCGAGCGGCTGCGCGAACTGCTCGACGGCGGCGAGGACCTGCCCGGTTGGTTCACCTCCGCTGCGATCGCCGAGCAGCAGCGCAAACTGCACCCTCCGCTGGACAGGCGCGGGTTCACCGTGCTGTTCACCGGGTTGTCCGGGGCGGGCAAGTCCACATTGGCCCGCGCGCTGCGCGACGAGCTCGCCCAGCACGACCACCGGGCGGTGACGTTGCTGGACGGCGACGTGGTGCGCCGCACTCTGTGCGAAGGGCTGGGCTTCTCGGCCGAGGACCGCAGCCGCAACGTGCGTCGCATCGGCTTCGTGGCCGCGGAGGTCACCCGGCACGGCGGCACGGCGATCTGCGCACCCATCGCCCCCTACCGCGCCGACCGCGACGCGGTGCGCCGGACGGTGCAGGAGGTGGGCGGCTTCGTGCTGGTCTACGTAGCCACGCCGCTGACCGAGTGCGAGCGGCGCGACCGAAAGGGCCTGTACCGCAAGGCCCGCACCGGTTCGCTGCCGGAGTTCACCGGCATCTCCGCGCCGTACGAGGTCCCGGAAAACGCGGACCTGGTCCTGGACACCTCCAAGCTGTCCCAGGACGCGGCGGTCGGACGGGTCGTGACGTTGTTGCGGGAGCGGGGCTGGGTGCGTTCGTGGACTACGGAGTAGCGGCGACAGGGCTGTTCACCGGACTGCTGGTGGGCATGACCGGCATGGGTGGCGGGGCGCTGACGATGCCCCTGCTGACGCTGGTGTTCGGCGTGCCGCCGCTGGCGGCGGTGTCCTCGGACCTGGTGGCAGGGGCGGTGATGAAGCCGCTCGGCGCGGCGGTGCACCTGCGCCGGGGCACGGTGCGGCCGAGGTTGGTCGGCTGGTTGTGCCTGGGTTCGTTGCCGTGCGCGGCGGTCGGCTCGCTGTTGGCTGGGGCGCTGGGCCAGGGCGCGGAGTCGGTGCTCAAGGAGGTTGCTGGCGGAGCGGTGCTGCTGGCCGCGGGCACGCTGTTCCTGCGGATGGTGCTGGCCCGGCGCCGCGCCACTGTTCCGTTCACATCGGACGAAACTGTGGTGCGACCGCTGCCGACGGTGTTGCTGGGCGGGGTGGCCGGGCTGGTGGTGGGCACCACCTCGGTCGGCTCCGGCTCGATCATCATCGTGGTCCTGCTGCTGCTCAACCGCGGGCTGAGCTCGGCGCAGCTGGTCGGCACCGACCTCGTGCAGGCGGTGCCGCTGGTGCTGGTCTCCGCGATCGGGCACCTGTTCGCCGGGGATGTCCACTTCGGACTCGTTGGCTCATTGCTGATCGGTTCGCTGCCAGGGGTGCTGGTGGGCGCGCTGATCTCGGCGCGGGTGCCGGACCGCCCGGTTCGCGTGCTGGTGGGCGGAATGCTGGTGACCACCGGGCTGGTGATGGTCGGCGCGGACATCGTGCTCGGCGCGTCGGCCGGGCTGCTGGTCGTGCTGCTCGGCGCGGTGCTTCCGCTGCTGCGCAGCGCGAGGACATCGCGGCAGATGCCCGCCGCGGACGCACGAGTTGAGTAGTGACAGGAGGTGTTCGGTGAGCGTGGACGACCACGAGCTGGCCGCACGGCTGGCGCAGCGGGCCGCGGAGCGCCTGCTCGATCTGCGGGAGAACCAAGCGTCCACATTGGATCCCAAGGCTCTCGGTGCTGCGGGTGACGCGGCGGCGCACGAGCTGCTCGTCGAGGCGCTCGCGCAGGAGCGCCCGGAGGACCCGGTGCTGTCCGAGCACGGCGTGTCCGGCCCGGAGCGCAACCCCGGCGGGCGGGTCTGGATCGTCGATCCGCTGGACGGCACCCGGGAATTCTCCGAGGCCGGGCGCACCGACTGGGCGGTGCACGTTGCGCTGGCCGAGAAGCACGAGGTGATCTCCGCCGCGGTGGCGCTGCCTGCGCGGGGCATGGTGCTAGGCACCGGCGGGCCGCCCGCACAGCCCTCGCGCGGCATCGTGCGCCCGCGGATCGCGGTCAGCCGCAGCCGCGCGCCGGATTTCGTGCGGGACATCGCCGCGGCCATCGGCGCTGAGCTCGTCCAGATGGGCTCGGCCGGGGCGAAGATCACCGCGGTAGTGCTCGGTGAGGTGGACGCTTACCTGCACGGCGGCGGGCAGTACGAGTGGGACAGCGCCGCCCCGGTCGGAGTCGCGCGCGCCGCCGGGCTGCACACCAGCCGCCTGGACGGCTCCGACCTGGTCTACGACCGCGCCGACCCGTGGCTGCCGGACCTGCTGGTCTGCCGCCGCGAGCTGGCCGTGGAACTGCTCGACGCCCTGTCCCGCACCCGAGCAGAGGGGAGTCGCTGATGTCGGCTGAGCTGGCCCGGCTGGACGTGCTCGAATCAGAGGCGGTGCACCTGATCCGCGAGGTGGTCGCCGAGTTCGACCGCCCGGCGCTGCTGTTCTCCGGCGGCAAGGACTCCGCGGTCCTGCTCAAGCTGGCGGAGAAGGCCCTCGCCCCGGCGGCGATCCCGTTCCCGGTGCTGCACATCGACACCGGGCACAACTTCGAGGAGGTCCTGGACTTCCGCGACCGCCGTGCCGCCGAGCTCGGGGTCCGGCTGGTGGTCGCCTCGGTGCAGGACTCGATCGACGCCGGGCGGGTCACCGAGCCGGAGGGCAAGTGGACCAGCCGCAACCGCGCGCAGACCGTGACGCTGTTGGACGCCATCTCCGAGCACCGCTTCGACGCGCTGTTCGGCGGCGCCCGCCGAGACGAGGAACGCGCCCGCGCCAAGGAGCGAATGCTGTCCTTCCGGGACGCCTTCGGCCAGTGGGACCCGCGAAACCAGCGCCCGGAGCTGTGGAACCTCTACAACGGGATGATCCACCCCGGCGAGAACGTGCGCGCCTTCCCGCTGTCGAACTGGACCGAACGCGACGTGTGGACCTACATCGAGCGCGAGGGAGTGGAACTGCCGTCGCTGTACTTCGCGCACAACCGCAAGGTCTTCGAGCGCGACGGAATGCTGCTGGCCGACAACCCGTTCCTGCCGCGCGATCCGGAGGAGTCGCTCGTCGAGCGCTCCGTGCGGTTCCGCACCGTCGGCGACATGACCTGCACGGGCGCGGTGCCGTCCACGGCCGCCACGGTCCCCGAGGTGATCGCCGAGATCGCCGCGACCAAGGTTTCCGAGCGCGGCCAGACCCGCGCCGACGACCGCGCCAGTGCGGCGGCTATGGAGGACCGCAAGCGGGAGGGGTACTTCTGATGAGCACCGCGATCGCCGAGGAACCGGTCTTCGCCCCGGCCAACAGCCTGCTGCGGTTCGCCACCGCTGGCGCGGTCGACGACGGCAAGAGCACGCTGATCGGTCGGCTGCTGCACGACTCCAAGTCGCTGCTGGCTGACCAGCTCGAACAGCTCGAACTGGCCAGCGAGGAGCGCGGCGACGCGCAGCTGGACCTGGCGATGCTCACCGACGGACTGCGCGCCGAGCGCGAGCAGGGCATCACCATCGACGTGGCGCACCGCTACTTCGAGACCGCGCGGCGGGCGTTCATCATCGCCGACACCCCCGGCCACGCCCAGTACACCCGAAACATGGTCACCGGCGCCTCCACCGCCGACCTGGCGATCGTGCTGGTCGACGCCCGCAACGGCCTGACCGAGCAGAGCCGCAGGCACGCGGTGCTGGCCGGGTTGCTGCGGGTACCGCGGTTGGTGCTGACGGTCAACAAGATGGACCTGGTCGACTTCGACGAGACCGTGTTCCGCGGCATCACCGAGGAATTCACCGCCTTCACCGCCCAGCTGAACCCGCACGCCGTCACCGCCATCCCGATCTCGGCGCTGCGCGGCGACAATGTCGTGCACCGCTCGGAAGCGATGCCCTGGTACGACGGGAGGTCGCTGCTGGAGCACCTCGAAGAGGTCGAAGTCGCCGACGAACGCTCCACCGCCGACTTCCGGCTGCCGGTGCAGTACACCATCCGCGCCCCGGATCGCGATTACCGCGGCTACGCCGGACAGATCGCCGGTGGCGCGGTCGCTCCGGGCGAGGAGATCCTGCACCTGCCCTCCGGCCTGCGCAGCCGCGTGGTGGCGGTCGATACCGCCGACGGTGAGCTCGACCGCGGACGGGCACCGCAGTCGGTGACGGTGCGGCTGGCCGACGACATCGACGTCGGCCGCGGCGACATGCTCTGCGCGCCCGACAACGCCCCGACCGCCGCCGAGGAGATCACTGCGGCGGTGTGCTGGATGTCGGCGAAATCCGCGCTCAAGCCAGGAGCGAGGCTGCTGCTCAAGCACACCACCCGCACCGTCAAGGCGGTCGTTTCCGAGATCCGCGAACGGCTGGACGTCACCACGCTGGAACGCGGCCCGGCCGAGCAGTTCGAGCTCAACGACATCGGCGAGATCGGCCTGCGGCTGGCGCAGCCGGTCTTCTGCGACCCCTACACCGAAAACCGCTTCACCGGCGGAGCGGTGCTCATCGACGAGTCCACCCACGCGACCGTCGGCGCGGTCCTGATCAACGAGGCGCGCTGAAAGTCCCGAACCACGAGGAGGAGCAGGAACATGAAGATCATCGGGGCCGGGTTCGGCCGCACCGGTACCGCGTCGATGAAGGCGGCGTTGGAGCACCTCGGCTTCGGCCCGTGCTACCACATGCTCGAAGTCATCGCGAAGCCCGAGCGGGTGACGGACTGGGATCGGGCGCTGGACGGTGAGGTCGACGACTGGGAGAGCGTTCTCGGTGGCTTCGAGTCCACTGTGGATTGGCCGGGTTGTCCGTTCTACCGCGAGCTCATGGATTTCTACCCGGACGCCAAGGTGCTGCTCACCGTCCGCGATCCGGAGAAGTGGTACGACAGCGTCTACAACACGATCTACCAGTTCGCGCACCAGGCGCCGGGCGACGATGATTTCAGCACGAAGCTGCGCCCGACCATCATGCGGATGATCTGGAACGGCACCTTCGACGGCCGCTTCGAAGACCGCGCGCACGCGATCAAGGTCTTCGAGGAGCACAACTCCGCCGTGCAGGCGGCCGTCCCGGCCGATCGGTTGCTGACCTACCAGATCGGCGAAGGCTGGCAGCGGCTGTGCGACTTCCTCGGCGTTCCCGTGCCCGACGAGGACTTCCCGCACGTCAACGACTCCGCCTCCATCCGGGACCTCGTCGAGAAGACCAGCCGGGAGGGCAAGGTCCCTTCGGCGTTCGAGTCGTGAGCAAACCACCGGTACCGAAACATTCCCCGAGGAGCAAGGCCCATGCCCGCTGACAAACCGACCTTAGGTCGCAGATCCGTGCTGCGGATGCTCGCCGCGGCCCCCGTCATCCCTGCGGCGCTCGTCGGCGCGGGCACCGCCGCCCAGGCCGCGAGCCGTTCCGGCGGCACCCTGGTCGGCCAGGACCTGGTCAGCCGCCCCGACCTGCACCCGCCACTGGTGGAGATCATCACCCCGGCCGCGGGCACCGAACCCGGCTACGTGCTGCTCACCCCGGTCGGGGCCAACACGCTCGACCCCGAAGCCGCCGCCCCGCCCGCTGGCGTGCAGCCGGGTGCGCTGATCATGGACGACACCGGGCAGCCGGTCTGGTTCGGCCCGGCTGCCCAGGGCGTGATCTTCAACCTCCAGGTGCAGCAGTACCAGGGCAAGCCGGTGCTCACGCACTGGGAAGGCAGCGTCGCGGTCCCGCCCGGCTTCGGCAACGGCCAGTACGCGATCCTGGACGAGACCTACACCCGCATCGCCACCGTCCAGGCCGCAGGCGGCCTGCAGGGCGACCTGCACGAGTTCGTGATCACCCCGCGCGGCACCGCGTTGATCGTGATCTACCACGAGGTTCGGGCGGACACCACGCCGGTCGGCGGGCAACCGAACTCCAAGGTCCTCGAAGGCGTGGTGCAGGAGATCGACATCGCCTCCGGGGAGCTGCTGTTCGAGTGGCGCAGCCTGCCGGATGTCGCCCTGGACGAATCCTTCTACCCGGTGCCGAAGGACACCGAGACCTGGTTCGACTACATCCACCTCAACGCCGTCTGCGAGGACGGCGATGCGCTGCTGGTCTCGGCCCGCTGCACGCACACCGTCTACCGCATCGACCGGCGCACCGGGGAGATCACTTGGCGGCTCGGCGGCCGTCGGAGCGACTTCGAGCTCGGCCCGGATGCCGCATTCGCCTGGCAGCACGACGTGCGGCGCCAGGTGGACGGCACCATCAGCATCTTCGACAATGCCGACCCCGCGCCGCCGGGACGCGGCAAGTCCCGCGCGCTCGCGCTCGACGTCGACGAGACCGCCAAGACCACCACGGTCGTGCGCAGCAACGAGAGCCCGGAAGGACTGCTGGCGCCGAATCAGGGCAACAACCAGGTGCTGCCCAACGGGCACCTGTTCGTCGGCTGGGGCGGGGCGCCGTACTTCACCGAGTTCGGCGGTAGTGACGAGGTGACCTTCCACGGCCGGTTCACCGAGTCGATCACCTCGTACCGCAGCCACCGCTCGCCTTGGGTCGGCCGCCCGCTGGATGCCCCAGCCGTGGCTGGCAAGCCCGGCAACGGAGCGACCAGCGTCTACGCCTGTTGGAACGGGGCCACCGAGGTCGCCGCCTGGCGAGTACTGGCCGGGCCGGACGAGCAGCACGTCGCGCCGGTCCTCGACGCCCCGCGCAGCGGGTTCGAAACGCGCATGGAAGTCGGCGGCGCGCAGGCATACGTGGCCGTGCAAGCCCTCGACGCCAACGGCGTCGTACTCGGCACCTCACCGACGGTCCCAGTGGCGTGACCGCTGATGGGCTCCGGTTTCCCGTAGCGGTCCAACGCGTTCGCCATGTGCGGTAGCGGCAAGTCGACGCTGCTGGCCGATTCTCGTTACTGCGTCACGGAAACCCGCCGTCTGGGACCGTCATTGCTGAGTCAGACGAGCGGCGGGAAGTATCCCTTCTCACAAACAATGGCGGTGGCCACGTCCTTCGGCCTTCGATGCCCGGAGGACGTGTAGCGCCAAAGACGGTGGGTGAGGGTCGGATGACGACGTTCGTACTCGTGCACGGGGCCTGGGGAGGCTCGTACAGCTTCCGGAAGGTCCGCCCGTCGCTGCACGGCGCTGGTCACGAGGTGTTCACCCCGAGCCTCACCGGCCTCGGCGAACGTGCTCACCTCACCGGCCCGCAGGTCGACCTCAGCACGCACGTCCGGGACGTCGTCAACGTGGTCCGCTACGAGGACCTCCGCGACATCGTGCTGCTCGGGTTCTCCTACGGCGGCATGGTCGTGACCGGCGCCCTGGCGCACATCGGCGACCGAGTTCGCGAACTGGTCTACCTCGACGCGTTCGTTCCTGACGACGGTGAAAGCCTCTCCTCGATAACCGGCCGGTACGCCGTGCCGGACGAGTTCGGAACCTCCTGGCAGGTCCCGCCGCTGCGGCGGGAGTACGACGTCGCAGACTTCCTCGTCGAGCGCGATAACCCCCAACCCCGGGCGAGCTTGACCGAACCGGTCAAGCTCGGCACTCCGCTCGAAGAGCAGCCCTTCGGGCTCACCTACATCCGAGCCACCGATGGGTCGGACGCCCCGGCGTTCGTCGCAGCGGCCGCGCGGGCGCGAGCATCGTCGGCGTGGCGCTACCACGAGATCGACACCAACCACTTCGTCGCGGAGAACCGCCCTCAGGAACTCACCGAAGTGCTGCTGACCTTGGGATGACGCCCGGTGCGCTCTTGGCGGTACGCCTGGCAGCGGTTCGTGCCGCAGCGTTCGTCCTTCCTGGTCTCGTCGGCGGATCAGATCGCGACCTCAGAACGTCGTTCGTCGCGGGGAGCCGTGGAAAACTGGTGCGCATGCCCAGGGTCGCGACGGGAGAGTCGGTGCTCGCGCGCGCCGTGCGGATCTTCGAAGCGTTCACCTCGGTTCGCAGGGCGCTGACGCTCTCGGAGCTGGCACGTCTGACCGGCTTGCCGATCGCCACGACTTCACGGCTTGTCGCGGAGCTCGCCCGGCACGGTCTGCTCACGCGGGACGAGGAAGGGCGGATCCGTGTCGGGGTGCGGATGTGGGAGCTCGCGCAGCGGGCGTCACCGACGTTGTCGTTGCGCGAGGCGGCGATGCCGTTCCTGGAGGACGTGCACACCGTGGTCGGCCAGCACGTCCAGTTCAGCGTGCTGGACGGTGACGAGGTGTTGTTCCTCGAACGGTTATCCGCACCGGGTGCCGTCATCAACTACACCCAGATCGCCGGGCGGCTGCCGCTGCATGCGTCCTCCTCCGGTCTTGTGCTGCTGGCGCACGCGCAGGCGGAACTGCAGGAGCGCGTGCTCGCGGGGCCTCTCCAACAGCTGACGCCGCACACCGTCACCGACCCCGGCCAGCTTCGGGGTGTGCTGGCGGAGGTGCGGAGGCAGGGGCACGTGGTCACCGACGGGTACATCCACGTCGAGGCCACCGGAGTGGCCGTCCCCGTGCGTGGGCGTTCCGGCGAGGTGGTCGCGGCGCTGTCGGTCATCGTGCCCAACGACGGCGCCGCGTTCACCTGGGTCCCGGTCCTGTGCACGGCTGCCAACGGCATCAGCCGGACCTTGTCCCGAGAGGCCATCCAATGATTGAGAATGGCCTTCAGCTGGTGGAGTGCTGATCCGCATGCTTCCGGTTACCCCAACGCCGGAGGTACTTCGTGAACACAGCTGTTCCCGCCGACAACACCATCCCTGTTCCGGGTGTGACGGGCACTGTCCGCGTGGCCGCCATCGAGTCGCAGGCGGACGGTGTGGTCACCGTTGTTCTCGAACGTCCCGACGGGCGACGTCTGCCCGACTGGGCGCCGGGCGCCCACATCGACCTGGTGATGCCGAACGGCCTGACCCGTCAGTACTCGTTGTGCGGCGACCGGTGGGATGCGCATTCCTATCGGGTCGGCGTGCTGCGTGAACCGGACAGCCGCGGCGGCTCGGCCTACGTGCACGAGCGGCTGCGCGAAGGCGATCTCCTCGGCCTCGGCGGCCCGCGGAACAACTTCCCGCTGGTGCCCGCCGACCGTTACCTGTTCGTCGCGGGCGGCATCGGGATCACCCCGCTGCTGCCGATGATCCACCAGGCCCAACTGCTCGGTGCGGAATGGGAGCTGCTCTACGGCGGCCGCGCGCGACGCTCGATGACCTTCGTCGACGAATTGGCGCAGTACGGTGACCGGGTTCGGATCGTCCCCCAGGATGAACACGGGCTGCTTGACCTCGCGGCCTTCCTGGGCGACCCGCGCGCGGACACCCGAGTCTACGCCTGCGGGCCCGCCCCGCTGCTGGCCGCCCTGGCCTCGGCCACTGCGGACTGGCCCCGCCACACCGTGCGAACGGAGCGATTCGTGTCCCGCGACCTCGACGCGCCGTTGCGCAGCAGCGCGTTCGAGGTGGAGCTGGCGCGCACCGGGACCATCGTCACCGTGCGGCCCGAGCAAACCGTCCTTGAGGCCGCGCAGATGGCCGGGGTGGAGGTCCTCTCCTCGTGTCGCCAGGGCACCTGCGGCACGTGCGACACGACGGTGCTCGCCGGTCGCCCCGACCATCGCGACTCGATCCTCGACGACGCCGAGCGGTTGGCGGGCGACTGCATGTTCCCCTGCGTGTCCCGCTCGTGCGACGACCGCCTCGTCCTCGACCTCTAGCGCCCACTCACCGTCCGGACACAGTGGACTGTTCTGAAACCCGCACCCGGCAACCACTCCTGGAGCCTTGCCATGACCAGCAAACCACCGGTGAGCGATGTCGACGCGTTCTCCGACGTGATCCTGGCCGACCCGATCCCGATGCACCACGCGCTGCGCGAGGCTGGCCCGGTCGTCCACCTGACCCGGCACGACGTGTTCGCGTTCGCCCGGCACGAACAGGTCCACGCCGCGCTCGTCGACTGGCAGTCGTTCCAGTCGGCCGCAGGGGTCGGCATGGCGAACTTCCGCACCGAGAAGCCGTGGCGTCCGCCGAGCCTGCTGCTGGAGGCCGACCCGCCGCGCCACGACGCGCCCCGGCGCGTCCTGCAGAAGATCCTCTCGCCCCGCGCGCTGCGGAAACTGCGCGAAGGCTGGCTCGCTGACGCTGTCGCGCTGGTCGACCAGGTGCTCGCGGACGGCGGGTCCGAAGTGGAGCTGGACGCCGTTTCGGCGCTCGCCGAGGCGTTTCCGTTGCGCGTCTTCCCCGACGCGGTCGGCCTTCCGGAAGAAGGGCGTGAGCACTTGCTGCCCTACGGTGACCACCTGTTCAACACCTTCGGCCCGCAAAACGACCTCGTCGCGAAGGGACAGCCCCGGGCCGCGGAACTGTCCGCGTGGACCGATGCGCAGTGCGCCCGTGAAGTGCTCGCCGCGGAGGGCTTCGGCGCCGACATCTGGGCAGCCGCCGACCGCGGCGACATCACCCCCGAACAAGCGCCCCTGATCGTGCGCTCCCTGCTCTCCGCCGGTGTCGACACCACCGTCCACGGCCTCTCCGCGGTGCTGCACGCCTTCGCCACCCACCCCGACCAATGGGAACGGTTACGCGGCGACAACGCCCTCGCCCGCGTCGCGTTCGACGAGGCCGTGCGGTGGGAATCCCCGGTGCAAACCTTCTTCCGCACCACCACCCGGGACATCGAGATCGCCGGGCACGTGATCCCCGACGGGCACAAGATCCTGATGTTCCTCGGTGCCGCCAACCGCGACCCTCGGCGCTGGGGTGCCGATGCCGACCGCTTCGACCTCGCCCGCGACCCGTCCGGGCACGTCGGCTTCGGCATGGGCTTGCACCAGTGCGTCGGCCAGCACGTCGCACGCCTGGAAGCCGAGGCGCTGCTGACCGCGCTCACCCGTCGTGTCGAGCGGCTCGAACCGGCTGGCCCGGCCCGGCGGCACCTGAACAACACGCTGCGCGCCTGGGAATCGCTCCCGCTGCGGCTACATCTCAGCTGAGCTGGATGGGCGCCTGAGTCAGCGGCCCACCGCAGCTCACGGCGAACATTCGGTGCCTATGGCACAGTCTTCGCCGTGGCGTTGGATGATCTGCCGGACTGGTTGCCGGTTTGGTGTCTCGACCATCTCGGTGGTGAACCGGTCGACGTGCTGTTCCAGCTGCAACAGCTGTCGATGGTGTTCGGTCTTCGGCTGGCGGATGGTACGGACGTCGTGGTCAAGGCGCGTGCCGATGACGGTCGGGCCGTGTCGTGTGTCGCGGCGCAGGACCGGTTGGCTGAGCGAGGGTTTCCGTGTGCCCGGCCGCTCACGCCGGTGCTCGGTGTCGGTGCGCTGGCCGTGCACGCGGAGAAGTTCCGGCCAGGCGGCGAGATGTTGCTCGGGGACTCGCCGGACGTGGCCGTGCGCTACGCGGAGGTGTTCGCCCGGCTGATGGCCGAGCTGGCCGATGTGACCGTCTCGCCGCCGCTGCCGAATCCACGCTGGGTACGTTGGGACCACGCGGATCCCCGACTCTGGCCGGCGATCGAGTTCCTCGATGAGAGGGACCAGAGCGCCGTGCCCGACTATGTCGTTGACACGGCCGACCGCGCCCGCACGCGGATGCTGGCTGCCGACTTGCCGTGCGTGCTGGGCCACGCCGACTTCGAAGCGCAGAACCTCCGCTGGCACGATGGACAGGTATGGGCGGTGCACGACTGGGACAGCCTGGCGTGGCAACCGGAGGCGGCGCTGGTGGGAGCGGCGAGTGCAGTGTTCCCCAAGACCGGACCGGCCACCCTGCCGCCAATCGAAAGTTCCGAGGCGTTCCTGGTGGCTTATCAGGACGTGCGGGGGCGCTCGTTCACGGCCGTGGAGCAGCAGATCGCGTGGGCGTCCAGCTTGTGGCCAGCAGCGCACGACGTCCGATGGGAAGCACTGCACGGCCACACCCCGGCGTCCGACAACGCGCTCCGGACACAAGCAGCCGAACGCCTCCGCCGAGCGAATGCCTAGCACCAGCCACCAATGTCCCGCGGATCGCCGTCGGTCAGCGCCCGCACGCAGGTCCAGCCACCCGCGAAGCACGTACAACGTCCACATAGGACGAATAGTGAGCATCGACCAGCGTGGTGCTGTGGAAACCAGCCAAAATTCCCAGTAGGGCTGCGAGCGCAGGTGTCGATTCTCCGACGACGGAGTGAGCTGGCACGAGCAGCCAAAGGTTGTCCGTAATCGCGGATCTGGGCGGTAGTGGGTCACGTGCACGCGCGGGCGATGCCGACACTTTCGTGCTGCATGCGGTTCCACGGGGACTTACGCTGCGTGGTGATGCCGACGAATCCGGGGCGTTGGAATGGAGATCTGGGGGTTCACGACCTTTGCTTGGGCATCGATCTCCGTGTCGGTTCCTAGCCCGATCGGCGGAGGAGGACCAAGTGTTTGATTCAACTCAGCCGTTGAGCTCCGAGGAGCTCGATGACCAGCGGGTGGAGTTGCTGCCCGCGCGCACTCTTCTGACATCTTGGCTGCTCACCGGACCCATCTGGGGTGACTTGGAAATCAACGGTGGTGACGGCGGCGACGGTGGTGCCACCGGTGGCGGCACCGGTGGTGGCGACGGTGGTGACGGCGGTGACGGCGGCTCAAGTGCCCCGGCTGGTAGCGGTGGCCACGGCGGTAGTGGCATCGGGGGCAGCGGCTTTGGAGCTGGCGGCCTCGGTGGCCACGGCGGCGCCAACGTCGGGTGAGTCGCGTTGACCCGAGCGCCCGGCCAGTCGTATCTGCGCGGGCCCGCCAACCCATGTCCCGCAATCGCGGGTTTGGGTGGGTGAATCACGTGCTGGTGCAGGTGATCGGGATTGAGCAGGCGGCGTTGACACCGTTCACGGTTTGTCGGTGCGGGGAGCTCGCTACCACTGGTCCTTGCACCTGTCGGGTGTGTTGACGGCCGCCGCGTCAGATGCGCAGCGCTACTGGTCGGAAGCCCAGCAGGTGAAAGATTATGTCAACGGGCCCGAATCGAACGATCGCAGGGAGTCCTGACGAACTCGGGTAGCGAGCTGCGGCAGCTCATTCGTCGAGGTCGGAACTGTCCACATCGTACTGTACTCCCCGGAGCTGGTTCGTTCGGACCACCATTCGAGGTTCCGTTCGCCCACCAAACTCGCCAGCGCGCCGGTATGCGGTGTTTCCCGGGCGATCGATGCGGGTAAGTCCGGTGGCGTATCCGCCGAGCAATTCGCGCGGCTGGCAGCGGACCTGGTGCGGATGGCAGGATTTGTGAGTCGACACAACGCAATTGGGATGATCCGTGATGGATCCGCAGGAGGAGAAGGCGGCACGTGCCGAAGCGGAGGTCCGGACGGAAGTTCCGCCAGTGCAGACCGACTCGGCTCGGCAACCAGCTGAGGATGTCGATGAGACCGACGACGTGATCGCCCTCGGCTACAACTGAAGGCGAGTTACGCGGTTGGCTCGTGTGAAACCAGCAGTCCATCGGAACTGGTGCGGACAATGTGGTGCTCAGGGCCGTTCTGATTTCGAGATTCCCCGTCTTCAATGTTCGGTAGTTGATCATGTCGTCTGTTCGGAGTCTGGGATCCCGCACAGCAAGACCGCTACGTCGTGAAGAAATCGATGAGGGCGCGGGCGATCTGGCCGGGGGCGTTCTCCGTGGGGATGTGGTCCGCTTCTGGGATACGCATGAGCGTGGTTTGCGGGATCTCCAAGGCGAACTTCTCGGCGTACTCCACCTTCTCGAAGCCGTCGTCCTCGCCCCAGATCAGCAACTTGGGCGTCGTGGACCGCTGCAGCGCGGGAACGAGATCAAGGGTGTAGCGGCTTTCGGCCGCGCCCGCCATGGCCAGCCAGGAGCGGCGGACCCGCGGAACGGTCCACGGATCCAGGTAGTCAGCGACCAGCTGCTCGGTGGCGGCACCAGCCAGCGCCGCTGTCACGGCCTGGCGGCGGGCGCCGAGAAGTTCAGCGGCGGGGGGCGCCGCGGCGACCACGGGGTCCCGGAACCGGGCCACGTGGGGTGCTGGCCAGGAGTCGTAGGTGACTGAGTTGACCAAGGCCAGCCGGGACACCTCCAGCCGATGGTGGGCGAGGAGGTGCTGGGCGACGGCGCCGCCGATGTCATGACCTGCCACGGCGATCGGCCCGGAGACCTTCAGCGCGGACGCGAATCGCGCCACCCAATCCGCGAGGGCCGGGACCGTGGCCGTTTCCAGGGTGAGCTCGCCGCCCGAGCGCCCAAGTCCGGGGAGATCGACCGCAAGGGGCCGCAGCCCCGCCTCCGCGAGGCGACCCAGCACCGGAAGCCACACCCGGCTCCAATACGTTCCGTGCAGCAGCAACACGGCCGGGCCGTCCTGCTCTGCGGTCAGGTAGCTGGCCGTTTCGCCGTCGACCTGGACTGCGGTCCTCAACACGCCCGTTTCAGCGGTTTCACTCATGGCACCACTGTCACCGGGGCCTACCTCCCGGCCGAGAGTCCAAAAAGACATCCATGGGTATATTCCTGCCATGAACCGTCATCGGGTGGTGGCCCTGCTCAACCCGCCCCAGTCACCCTTCGAACTCGCCTGTGCCGCCGAGGTCTTCGGCATCGTCCGGCAGGACGTGCCAGCCCACTACGACTTCCGGATCTGCGCCGAGCGCCCCGGCCCCCTGCAGACCACGGTCGGCTACGCGATGCTCGTCGACACGGGGCTGGCGGCCCTCCAGGAGGCAGACACCGTGGTCATCCCCGGCTGGCAGCCGCCCGGCACACCGGCGCCGCCGACCGTCACCGAGGCGCTGCGGGCTGCCCACCAGCGCGGGGCGAGGATCATCGCCATCTGCACGGGGGCGTTCGTCCTCGCTCAGGCCGGACTGCTCGACGGCCGCCGCGCCACCACGCACTGGCGCCAAACCGCCCAACTCGCCGCTGCCTTCCCCGAGGTGCAGGTAGACCCGGACGTGCTCTACGTGGACCACGGCGACGTGGCGACCAGCGCCGGGTCCGGTGCGGGCATCGACCTGTGCCTGCACCTCGTACGTTCCGACCACGGCGCGGCATACGCCGCCCAGATCGCCCGGAACATGGTGCTGCCGCCACATCGGGAGGGCAGCCAACTCCAGTACGTCACACAGCCCGCCCCGGCCAGGGCGGACGAGTCATTGGCGCCACTGCTGGAGTGGGCCACCGCCCAGCTCGACACCCTGACCGTCGGCCAGCTCGCCGAACGCGCCGGGCTGTCGAGCCGAACTCTCGCCCGGCGGTTCACCGAACAGCTCGGCACCAGCCCGGGACAGTGGCTGCTCGGCCAGCGCCTCGACGCGACACGGGTGCTGCTGGAACAGACCAACCTTCCGGTGGAAGCCATCGCCAACCGGGTCGGACTCGCCTCGGCGGTCAACCTGCGCCGCCGCTTCCGGGCGCACCTCGGCACCACACCCGGCGCCTACCGACGGACCTTCGGCGAAACCCGGTAGGCAATGCTCGGGCAGGGGCGGTTCGAGGAGTTGAGCGTTGGGTGCCGAGTCATGCGTGCGGTGTGTTACCTGGTGTCCGGGGCCGGGTTGGTGGCAAGGACGCAGGCCACTGGGGGGCTGAGGGGGAGGGTCTGGGTGCTCAGGTGCGTGAAACCGGCGTCTCTCAGCAGGTTCTCGATTTCGCGGGCGGCGCTGCGGGACGTGTCCGCCGTGGCCCCGGCGCAGCGGGGCTGGGACGCGATGGCAATGCGCCCGCCAGGCGCGAGGCGTCGGCGCAGTTCGGCGAGCCGCTGGGCCGGTGCGGGCCAGAACCCGAGAGAGTTGACGGCGAGGATGGCGTCGAAGGGGCCGTCGAGAGCGGGCGGAAGCTGATCGACCGAAGTCTCGATCAGCGTGACCCGCCCGGCCCGGATAGCGGCGGCGTTGCGCCTGGACGCCTGCCGGAGCATCACGCCGGAATGGTCGATGCCGTACACGTGGCCTGCGCGGACGCGGGCCAGTTCCGCGATCGCCAGGCCGGGGCCAAAACCGATCTCAAGGACCTGGTCGGCGGGCTGCACACCGAGCAGCGAGACCACCCAGCGGCTGCGCTGCCGGTTGGACGGGCGGTGGGCCATCTCCCAGGCGGTCACGCGCCCGGCCGCGCCCCGGGGATGATGGGCTTGGCCGATGACGTCGCGGTCCAGGACGCGCACGGTGGCGATCCCGGCACGCGCGACCCCGTACTCGACTGCTGCGGTCACTGCCCGTGGCATGCTTTTCCCATGTCGTGTTCCCATGGTCGGCAGTCAACGCCTTCAAGCGCACCTGAAGTCAACACGCCTGGCGACCTGCTGACCATCGGCGAACTGGCCCGCCGCACGGGAGTCACCACCTCGGCCCTGCGCTACTACGAAGAAGTCGGTCTGCTCCCCCCGCCAGCGAGGATCTCGGGGCAGCGCCGCTACCCCAAATCGGCCGCCCGAGTTGTCGGCACCATCCTGCTCTACAGCGACGCGGGGTTCACCCTCGCCGAGCAGAAAGCCCTCATGGCCTCGCGCAAGAGCACGTGCGGTGAATGGGAACGGCTCGCCCGGCGCAAGCTCGCGGAACTCGACGAGCAGATCGCCAGGGCGCAGGCCGCCCGCGATGCCATCAGGCACGGACTGCGCTGCCCCCACGAGGACATCACGCAATGCCCCAACTTCAACGCTGGCATCACCGCCCGGCTCGCTGGCCAGCCACTGTCACGATCCCACCAGCAGTTGCACGGCCAACGGACGAAGTGATCGAAGTCCTATGTGGACGGTAATCTGACCTGCGTCCACACCTCCTAATGCCTAATCCGTTGTTCGGCGCTAGACGGTGTGCCGCGGCTGCGGGCGCGCACCGACGACTGTTCGAGCCGGTCCAGCAGCAGGCGGCCGGGCAGTCCGGTGCGCAGAGCGCTGGTCGTGGCGGGCTGCGACCTCGGCACGTGGATCGGCTACGGGGTCTGCACCTCGGTGGCGCCCGACCAGTGCACCGGCAGGGCCGGGTTGCCCGCCGAGGACCCGCCGTCGACCCGAAGGACCGCGCCGGTGATCCACTCCGCCTGCTCCGAGGCCAAGAAGAACACCGCCGAGGCGACGTCCGGAGGCTGGCCGATCCGGCCGAGCGCGTTGCCGGACACCGCCGCCGCGTATTCCTCGGTGATCGGGTTGACCTCCTGGCTGCTGCCAGCCACGAACCCCGGCGACACCGCGTTGACGCGGATCCCGTGCGCGCCGAGCTCCACCGCGCAGGACTTGGTGAGCATCTCCAGGGCCGCCTTGGAGGTCGCGTAGTGCGCCGCGCCAGGGCGCGCCCGGATCGCCGCGCCGGAGGCGATGTTGACGACGTTCGGGCGCCGACCCGCCGCCACGGCCAGCCGGGCCAGCGCGACCGTGGCCAGCATCGGGGCCCTGGTGTTGATCGCCATCACGTTGTCCCACATGGCGGCGGTCAGGTCGAGCAGCGGGGTGGCAGGCCAGATGCCTGCGGCGTTGACCAGCACGTCCACCGGGCCGCTGGTTTCCCACGCCCGCTCGACGAAGCGGTGTGCGTCGTTTTCCCGCAGGTCCGCCACGATCGCTTGGGCGCCCGGGATGTCGGCCAGGGCGGCGCCCAGCGGCTCGGCGCGGGTGTCCACCCCGGTGATCCGGTCGCCCGCCTCGGCGAAGCGGCGCGCGATCGCGCTGCCCAGTCCGCCAGCGGCGCCCGTCACCAGCACATGACGAGACATCACAATCCTCCTAGTGTCGCGGCCTCAGCCCGTGATCCAGGTGCGGGCCGCTCACGCGACGGCCCGGTCCAGTTCGTCCAGGTTCTCCGGCGACATCGCCCGCCGCCCGTCCTCCAGCTCGCCGATCATCCGGATCACCGCCGACACGCCGGGGCAGGCCAGCCCGTGCTCCTCGGCCAGCCGGAACATCGGGGCGAACATCGCGGGCACCTCGGTTTTGCGGTGCCGGACCGCGATGTCGCGCCAGATCCCGGTCCGGTCCTTGGGCTGGGTGCGCAGCCACGCGCAGAACCGGTCCAGCGCCGCGCAGGTCGCCTCCTGGCTGGCCGAGGGTGCGAAGGCGTCGGATTCCCATGCGTCGAAGGGCTCCGGCGTGACGCCGAGCGCGGCGGAGACGGCGTAGACCTCGCGGGCCAGCGCCACCGCGAGCGCGCGGTGCTCGGAGATCGTCTGATGGATCGGCTGGTCGACGGTCGCGCTCGCCGCGCCGATCGCGCTGTACGCCTGCTTGGACCACAGGTGCCCGGCGACGTTCGTGCTCGCCTTCGCCGGACCCCAGGCTTGAAGGTCCGCCACGATCTGCCGGACGCGGGGGCCGATCGTCCCGTCCAGCTCGCCTACCACCAGCGCGCCAGGGCCGCCGTCGGCGATCACCCCGGGCTCGACCAGGTCCGCGAACAGGTTCACGAACGCCGAGATCGTGCGTTCCGGGCCGACGGCGGCGGCGATCTCCGCCTCGCACAGGCCGTTCTGCAGGCTCACCACGAAGCCGTCCGGGGTCAGCCGCGGCCGGATCCAGTCCACCGCCGTGCCGGTCGCCTGCGCCTTGACGGCCAGGATCACTCGCTCCAGCCGGCCGTCGAATTCCGCCGGGGTCACGGCCCGCAGCGGCTGCGTCTCGACCCGGCCGTCAGGCCGACGGATCGACAGGCCCCGCTGGGAGACCGCGTCGACGTGCGCGGTGTCGGTGTCCACCAGCAGCACCTCGTGGCCAGACTCGGCGAGGTGAAACGCGATCGTGCCGCCGATGGCGCCGCCGCCGACAATCGTGTAGATCATTGCAACTCTCCTTCCGCCCCAGGCCGTTGCGTCGTGCCCGCAGGCGTGCTAGCACCGGGGTGCCGCGACGAGAAGCCGAGCCGGGTCGGCCTGTGATCGTCCTGTATGGACTTCAGGATCGGCAGCGCGTCCATGTCGCAGCGCAGCGCGACGGTCGGGCCGGGCCGGTTGCCGGTGAGTTCGGCCACCACTGCGGTGTTGCCCCCGCGCAGCTGCTGCACCAGTGGGCTCGGCACGCCCTCCTCAAGCGCCCGCTGCTCGGCAGCGTCCAGCACCTGGGCGTCCGGAAGGCCCGGCAGGCCGGTGATGTCGAAAACGTCGCGGCCGCAGCGGGCCGTCCAGCCGAGCCGCTCCAACGCGGTCAGCACCAGCGCGGCGGTCCGGATCTCGGTGAAGCCGAGCTCCGGATGCGCGTGCAGGTCCCGCCGCACCGCGACCACGTCGTCCACATCGTCCAGATAGGACGGACGCGGGGTCGGGCTCATTGCGGTAGATCCGGTCCGCTGGTGGCGAATTCCTGCCGCGCGGCCGCGAACAGCCCCGGGTCGGCGAGCAGGTCCGCGCCGGTGCAGGCCAGCGCGGTGGCCATGGCCAGCATCGCGGCCTGGGCCCTCGGGGTCGCCACGGCCTCGGCCATCGCGATCGAGTGCGTCGGGGTGCCAGTGTCCATCACCTGCAAATAGGGATGGATCGCCGGGAGCACGAGGCTGACGTTGCCGATGTCGGAGGATCCGGTGCCGCCGCGCAGGATCGGCTGTTCCACGGCGACCCCCTGGCCGCGCAGGTGCTCGGCGACCCGCTCGGCGATCACGTGGTTGTTCTTGCGTTCGGCGTAGACGACGCCGCGCGTGATCCGCACGGAGGTTCCGGTCGCGCTGGCCGCGGCACGCGCCACTGCCTCCACCCGCTCGGTCAGGTCGTTGAGCACGTCGCTGGTCAACGCGCGGACCATGAACTCAGCCCTGGTGTAGGCCGGGATCACGTTGGCCGCCTCGCCGCCGTGCGTGATGATCCCGTGCATCCGGCTGGTTTCCGGGATGAACTGGCGCAGCGAGTCCACCCCGGTGAAGAACTGGAGCACCGCCGCGAGCGCGCTGCGGCCCTCCTGCGGGGTGGCCGCGGCGTGCGTGGCCACGCCGTCGAACTCAAGCACGATCTTGCGGGAGGCGGTGGCGTGCCGGATCGGCATCGTGCGGTCGCCGGGGTGGAACATCAGCGCCGCGTCGATGCCCTCGAACGCGTCGGCCTCCAGCAGCAGAACCTTGCCACCGGCCCCCTCTTCCCCTGGCGTGCCGATGCAGGCGATGGTGCCGGGAAGTTCCGGCGCGGCGCGGCGCAACGCCAGCGCGGCACCGAGGCCGCCAGCCGCGATCAAGTTGTGCCCGCACCCGTGCCCGATCCCCGGCAGCGCGTCGTACTCGCACAGGAAGGCGATCGTCGGGGTGCCTTCGCCCGCCGTGCCGCGAAACGCCGTCTTCAGCCCGCCGAGCTCATTGGTCACCTCGAAACCGTTGTCCGCCAACAGAGTGCTCAGCCGCCGCGCGGCGTACTCCTCTTCCAGCGCGAGTTCGGGGTTGGCATGCAGGTCGAGGCTCAGCCCAACCAGGGTGTCCGACAGTGCCGAGATCTCCTCGGCGATGCGCGCGTGGACCTCGCTACTCGCGCCGGTCACGGATCCTCCTTCTCGTGTCTGAACCTGCTACCGCAGCACGGATTCCAGTACCCGGGCGGCGTTGGCGCCGAGCACCTTGGCGATGTCCGCGTCGGACCAGCCGCGCCGCACCAGCCAGCTGGCCGCGTTGCGGGGCGCCTCCGCCGGGTTTTCCATACCGGCCACGTAGTCCGGCAGCGCGAGCCGCTCGTAGCCGGGAACCGGCTGCGGCGACCACCCGGCAGCGGAGTAGAGCTGGGTGTGGTCGCCGAAGAAGGTGTCCGGGCCGAGCCCGACGTGGTCGACGCCGACGAGTTCGGCGACGTACTCCACGTGCGCCATCACCGCGTCGAGGTCGTGGGTGGTGTCGGCGGACACCCTGGTCGATCCGGGCGCGGCCTCGATGCCGATCACGCCGCCGGTGTCGGCCACCGCGCGCAGCACGTCGTCCGGCTTCATCCGGGCGCTCGGCCACAGCGAGCGAGCCCCGGCATGGCTGATCACCACCGGCGCGGTGCTCAGCGCCGCTGCCTCGATGCTTGTCCGGTCGCCGACATGCGACAGGTCAACCAGCATGTGCAGGTCGTTGAGCATGGCCACGGCCCGGCGCCCCGGTTCGGTCAGCCCGCCGTCGGTGCTCTGCCCGAGGCCGCCGCCGAGGGCGTTGCCGGTGTTGTAGACCAGTCCGGCCGAGCGGAACCCGGCCCGGTACAACTCCTCGATGCCGACGAGGTCGGTGCCGATGCTGCCGAGGTCCTCAAGCGCCAGCAGCACGGCGGACCCCTCGCCGCGCATGGCCAGCGCCAGGCTCTCCGCCCCGGACAGCTCCGGGCCCAACAGCTGCGGCCGCATGGCCGCCGCCCAGGACAGCAGGCGGCGCTGGTCCGGCTCGGCCAGCGCGCTCGCCAGCACGACGTTCAGTCCGGACCGGACGATGGCGTCGCCGCCGAACACGTCGGCACTCTGTCCACTGTGTAGTTTCCACGTCTCGGCGGTGAGCGGGTCGGGCAGGCGGATCGGGTGGTCGTGCAGCGAGATCACCGTGCCTGCCAGCAGGCGCTCAACGCGTTGCGACTGCGCGGAGTCCAGCTCCATCGGGTACTCGGGAAGCCGCCCGCTGTCGGCGGCGAGCGTGACGGTCATGACCAGTCCGCCTCCAGTTCCGCCTCTCCGCGATTCGCAGTGGTGGTGGCGTCCACACGAATCTCGCGTTTCGTGGTTGCTTGTGGCTGGTTTGCGTCACGGTCCCCTGGGGTGCGGTTGAGGAGGACTGGGGTTGACACAGGGCTACTCATGCCCGCATCTCCACATCGGTGGTGTCGACCTTCTTGGTTTCCTTCATGAAGTAGAAGAACAACCCGGTCACCAGCGCGCACACGCTCACGTACAGCGGAACCGCCCAGAGATTGCCCTTGGAACCGAAGAACTGCATGACGTTCGGCGCGGTGCCGCCGAAGATGGCGTTGGAGATGGCGTACGGGAAGGCGATGCCGATCGTGCGCACCTGCGGCGGGAACAGCTCGGCGAACACAGTGGCCAGGTTGGAGTGGTTCAGCGACAGGAACGCCATGCCGATGACCGAGACAAGCAGGACGCTGCCGAAGCTGCCGCCCATCGTCAGCAGCAACGGGAAGGGCAGGATCACGAAGGCGGTCGCGTAGACCAGCATGGTCGGCCTGCGCCCGAACCGGTCGGACAGCAGCGCGGAGAACGGCAGGACAACGACGAAGAACGCCAGCGCGATCGTGTTCGCCAGCTGCGCGTCGGCCTTGTCCGCGCCGACCGTGAGCACCGCGTACGTCGGCAGGTAGGTCAGCCACATGTAGGTGATCACCGAGCCTGCGATCGAGATGCCGAACACGAACCAGGCGCCGCGGCGGTGGCCAGCGGACATCGAGCGGAACGGGGTGGCCTCCCGGCGGCCGGTGCGCTCGAGCATCTTGAACGTCTCCGGCTCGGCCATCCTGCGGCGGATGTACAGGCCGATCAGGCCGATGACGGCGCCGAGCGCGAACGGGATCCGCCAGCCCCAGGAGTCGAGCTGGCCGCTGTCCAGGACATGCGTGAGCACGGTCGCGCTCAGCGAGGCGAGCAGGATACCCAGCGACACCGAGACCTGCTGGAAGGAACCGGCGAACGCGCGGCGGTTCGGCTTGGCCCACTCCACCAGGAACGACGCCGAGGTGCCGAACTCGCCGCCGGTCGAGAAGCCCTGCAGCAGTCGGCCGATCACCAGCAGCACCGGCGCGAGCCAACCGATCGTCGCGTAGTTGGGCGAGATCGCCAGCAACAGCGAGCCACCGGCCATGAGCAGGATGGTCAGGGTCATCCCATGCCGACGACCGTGCCGGTCCGCGTAGATGCCCAGCACCGCCGCGCCGATCGGGCGCATGAAGAAGCTGATCGCGAACACCAGCAGCGTGAGCAGCGTGGCGGAGCTGCCGCTGCCTGGGAAGAACTGGCGGGCGAAGTAGGGGGTGAAGAAGCCGTAGATCGACCAGTCGAACCACTCGACGAAGTTGCCGATGGTGCCGACGACCAGGGCGCGGCCGGTGCCCACACCCGCCCCCGCTGCCGGAGTTCCGGGTATGGCCGTGCTGGAGGAGGTCATGATCTGCTCCGCCGGGAGAGGTACCGAGCAGCCGATCCGCTCGGTATGACGCGGAGTAGTTCAGACCGAGCAACGGCGAACAGGCAATGTTTGACGGACATGTGCAAGGATCTATCAATGCATGGCGCTATTTTGATGGGCAATGTTTCCGATGGATGACCTGGACCGGCTCGTCGTCGCGGCGCTGATCGCGAATCCGAGGGCGAGCTGGCCAGCGATTGCCCGCGCTGTGGAGACCTCGGAGGCCACGGTGTCCCGGCGCGCCACGAGGCTGCTGGCCTCCGGCGAGGTGAACGTCGCCGCGAACCTGGACGTGCTGGCGACCGGGCGAGGCGTTCCCGTGTTCGTCCGGGTGCGCTGCGCGCCCGGCGCCGCGGTCGCCGTGGCCAACGCCATCTCGGACTGGCCGAGCGTCCGGTTCGTCTCGCTGGTCTCCGGCGTGGCGGACTGCCTGGTGGAGCTGGTGGCGGTCGATCGGAGCCACCTGCTGGAGCTGACCATGTTGCGGCTTCCGAAGCTGCCAGGGGTGACCGGCGGGAGCAGTGAGGTGGTGTTGCGCCGGTTCACCTCCGGCGTGCGATGGAACCCGGGACTGCTGCCCCCGGAGAAGGTGGCGGCGCTGCGTGCCGAGCGGATCGACCGTTGGGAGCGGCCGCACCCGACCGACCTCGCGCCGCCGCTGACGGAGCTGGACGAGACGCTGGCTGCCGCGCTGGCCTCGGACGGCCGGATGCGGTGGAGCGAGTTGGCCGCCCGCCCCGGCGTCATGCAGAGCACCGCGCGCCGCCGGGTGGAGAACCTGTGCCGCAGCGGCGCGCTGCGGCTGCGCACGGTGGTCGAGCCGGAGACGATCGGGCTGACGGTCACCGCGTTCCTCTGGCTGCGAGTGGATCCGCGGCGGGTGGACCAGGTCGCCCAGCGGCTCGCCGACCACCCGGCCGTGCTGCTGCTGTGCGCGACGGCGGGCGAGCACAACATGTGCGCGGAGGTCGCGGTGGCCGACTACCCCGGCCTGCACCGGTTCCTGACGGGCACGCTCGGCGGCATCGCTGGCATCCAGGGAGTCGACGTCACGCTCACGCTGCGCACCCTCAAGCGCGCGTCGATCGTGCGGCCCTGGTTTCCTGAGACGCTCGGAGAAACCGACATCAGCGGCCATTCCTGACGGCGTTTGCCGCCGGGTTGGGTCGTTCCTAGCCGAGCAGTTCGGTGAGCAGGCCGTTGACCTCGGCGACGTCCGCGCCCGAACGCGGGCGGCCCTCATCGGTGCCAGTCGCCACGCGGTCGCGCACGAGCCCACCGGACCATGCGGCTGCTCCTGGAAGTGCCTTCCCGTTCGGCGAACCCGGACCTTCAGAAGGCCCAGTTTCCCTTACCGCACAACCACTTTCCCCATCTCAGGTCTGCGGCAGCGGACCGCCCTCTGGCGATCCAACCGACTGACCCTTGTACGGTCCGGGTCGCTGGCCTAACCTCTTGGGATGCAGTCTCCAGACCAATCGGGGGCATCATCCCGGCCGCAGCGACGGTACTTGCGCATAGCGCAAGCGCTGCTGAGCGAGATACAGCAGGAGGGCTTGGCCGCTGGCGCTCGACTGCCGTCAGATCGCGAACTCGCGACCAGGTTCGAGGCGTCCCGGGTAAGCGTGCGGGAGGCGCTCTTCGCACTGGAGCTAAGCGGCGCCATCGTCGTGCGGCACGGGGACGGTACGTACGTTGCCGACTTGAGTCGCGGGCTCTCCAAGCGCTATGGACATGAGATCGGCTCAACGCCCGAGCACGTGATCGCAGCTCGGCTCGTAGTCGAGCCACCGGTTTCCCGCCTTCTCGCGGCAACCCCAGGTGATCTCGACCTCGATGAGGTTCAGCGCGATCTCGACGTGGCCACCCGCTTGATCGACGAGCCAGCACGACTTCCCGACTTCGTCAATCATTCAATGGCTTTCCATGCGAATCTGGCCGCCATGTGCCCGAACCACATCCTCAACCACTTTGCGTCGGAATTGGTTGAGATTGACCGGCAGCCCTTGTGGGTCTTGATAAACCAGATCATCCTCCAGGACCGGGAGAACCGAGTCCAACTGATTGAAGATCACCAACGCGTCCTCGACGCAATACGTAGCGATGGCCCCCAACGGGCCGAGGACGCCATGAAGGATCATCTCCAGCGAAACAAGGAACAACTCTTCCCCGGGCAGCGGGAGAGCGATTGGCCAGATTTCTGACCAGTCGCAGTTCCTGCACTTGCTGAGCGGCATCCACGTATAGAAGAAGGATCATGACTGACATCATCACGGGAAAGTACGTGCAGGTCATTCCAGACCCCGCGAATCCACCGGCCGACGGTTTGTTGTTGAGCGGCAACAACGTTCCCGAGATCCAGAACTGCCTCGGAGCGGTGACGATCCCACCAGGAGCTCCGAGAACGGAAACGGTCGCGCATGCCACTTCTGAGGTCATGTACGTCGCCCAAGGGTCTGGTCGACTGCGCACTGACCAAGGAGACCTGGATTTCGAGCGAGGTCAAGCCATCTTCATCCCAGCAGCCTCATGGCATGCCCTGGAGAACACCGGCGCCGAGGACCTCGTTTCCGTGTTCTCCTTTCCAATGCCCACGCGGCCGCCAACACGCACCGAAGATGCCTCTTCAGAGCTCATTGACAACACCGGAACATAGGAAGCGGAATCATGGCATTCGACACTGGAGCTGCCATGAGCAGCAAGCCCAGATCGCTCGGCGAAATCATCGACAGACTAGGGCTCACGCGAACCCATTACCTGGCGCTCACCCTGGTGGTGGTGGGCGGCCTCTTCGAAGTGTTCGAACAACTCATTCTCTCGGCGCTCGGCCCTTCCCTTGAAAAGGAACTCGGGGTCGATGCTTCAGCCTTGGCGTTACTCTCCACTGTTAGTCTGCTGGCAATCGTCGCTGGCGGCGTCATTGGGGGACTGGTTGCGGACATATTCGGCCGCCGGAGCCTGTTGGCCGTTAGCCTGGGAATCTACTGTCTCGGCTCGGTGCTGTCAGCCATGGCACCGAACTCCGTCATTCTCGGGGTCACCCGGATCGTGACCGGCCTGGGCGTTGGCGGCGAGATCGCCGTCGGGCTCACCTACCTCTCGGAGCTGACACCAACCAAGTTTCGGGGCGTTTTCGTGTCGCTCTTCAACACGATCTCCGCCGGTATTGGCATGTTCCTCGCCTACGCCTACACCTTGGTCGTGATCGGTCCATTCGCCGCCGCGATCAACGCTGGCGACAACGCCTGGCGGTGGGCCTTCGGCCTGCTTGGGGTGCCAGCCGTCTTGATCTTCTTTTTCCGGCGGTACCTACCTGAGACACCAGCTCATCTCTTGAGCCGAGGCAAGATCCAGGAGACGAACGAGGCCCTCACGCGGCTAGCAACTGGAAGGCTGCGCTTGCGAAGTGGCGACGACGTCCACCAATACGTTGACCGTCAAACCGCCGCCATCTCGGAGAGCGCCCAGCACCACGAGTCCACGCGTCAGACGCTGAAGAGCGTACTCAGCAGGCCACTTCGCCGTCGCACCATTGCGTTGGGGGTCGCGGCATTCCTGGCGTGGGGTGCGCAGTTCAGCGTCGTCCTGCTAATGCCCCTGATCCTGGTCAGCCGAGGATACTCAGTCCAGGGCAGCGTGACATTCACCATGTTGCAGAACTTCGGTGGGCTCATCGGGTGTGCGATAGCCTCGTACGGCGGATTCGCTATTTCGCGCCGCACCGCTGTCTCCTCAGGTGCGGTCTGCAGTGCAATCTCCGTTCTCGCCTTCGCCTTGTTCGCTGCGGGTGATGCGCTCATCTTGGCACTAGGATTTGTGTTCCAAATCTTCGTGCTGCTCGTCAACACCACCATCTGGACCTGGGCACCCGAACTGTACCCGACCCGAGTTCGGGGTTTCGGAACGGCCGTCATCGTAAATACCGGGTTTGTTGGCGGGGCGCTTCTACCACTGATCTCCAGTTCACTCCTCCAGGGCGTTGGAGAGTTCTGGGTGTTCGGCGTCGTGGCGGTCATGTATTTGGGCTTGGCGCTAGCGGCATTATTCGTGCCAGAAACCCATCGGGTGCCCCTGGAGGTTCTTCACGGGTCTGATAAGCGAACAGGTGCCGAAGCATAGTTGATCGATGGTGGTGTCTTACCCGCCATATTTTGGGACGACAGCGATTTTATTGGTTAGGAGATGGTGTCGATGCACGATATTTCAGGCAACCTCAGTCGCGATCTAGTCGGCTACGGCAAGGACGTTCCGGTTGTTCGGTGGCCCAACGATGCCAATGTGGCTGTCAATATCGTGGTAAATTACGAGGAGGGATCTGAGTACTCCCACGAGATGGGGGACGGAGAAAACGACGGCCTAGCCGAAGTGGAGTACGCCTTTCCGGGGCACTTGAGGGATCTGGCGAAGGAGTCGATGTACGAGTACGGCAGCCGGGTCGGTGTATGGCGGTTGCTCAGGCTCTTCGACGAGTACGACATCAAGGCCACGTTCTTCGCCTGTGCCGTAGCCTTTGAACGCAACCCCGAGGTCGCGTCAGTGGCCCGGGAAGCAGGGCACGACCTGCTCGGGCACGGGTGGCGCTGGGAAGAGCAATGGCGCTTGACGCGCGAGGAAGAGGCGAACCGGATTCGGCAGGCTGTTGCGTCTTTCAAGGAGACGTGGGGAGAAGGTCCGAGCGGCTGGTACTGCCGTTATGGTCCCTCGATCAACACGCGAGAGTTGGTCGTGGAACACGGCGGGTTCCTCTATGACTCGGACGCGTACAACGATGATCTTCCGTACTACGTTGAAGTAACGGGCGTGCGGCATCTCGTAGTACCTTATTCGTTGACGTACAACGACATTCAAGGCACCCGTTCGCCGAGCCTGTTCCTCGATTATTTGAAGCGCGGATTTGACGAATTGTGGCTTGAAGGCTCAAGGGGTCGTCCCAAGATGATGTCTATCGGCCTTCACCCCCGACTGGTGGGGCAGGCAGCACGCACGGGAGCGTTGCGGGAGTTCATCGAGCATGCCCAGGCCAAGGGCGGAGTGTGGTTTGCTCGCAGGTCGGATATCGCCCGGTGGTGGGCCGAGCACTCGGATGACTTCGTAAAGGGAGCAAACAAGTAGCGATACCTCCTCGGCTCACCCGGCCTTGAATCGATCGCGCGATTGTCGCCGCGACCGGTCACCGACGGGTGGGGATCCCGATGGTTCAGCCGCCGATGGTCACCGGGTCAGCTGACTTTGGCGATGAGTTCGGTCAGCTCGGCGGATTCGGCGCGGGTCAGATCCCGCAGTGGAGTGCGGACGGGTCCAGCTGGTCGGCCGATCGCCCGAACACCCGCCTTGACGATGCTGACCGCGTACCCAGCAGCGCGATCGCGGATCTTGCAGTAGCGGATCATGAATTCGTTGAGATCGCGGTGGATGCGGTCCCGGTCCTTGGCGCGCACTGCCTCGTAGAACTCGACGGCGAACCTAGGGACGAAGTTGTAGATCGCCGAGGAGTAGGTGGTGACGCCCAGTTCCGTGTAGGGCAGCGCGAACGTCTCGGCGGTGGGCAAGCCGCCGATGTAGGTGAGTCGGTCGGGTCGCCATTCCCCAAGGTCTCCAGCACCGACCAATCGCGCCGGAACGCACGACCACGCTCACGATCGAACAAGCCGGAGTGCAGCCCACCGGCGATTGACACCCTCTCCTGGGTGATCTTTGCGCGTAGGTCGTCGAAATCTGTCCGACACGGTGTTGAGGGTTCATCATGTGGAC
>NZ_JALBWV010000082.1 GCF_022678645.1 Saccharopolyspora soli
CCCCCCCCCCCCCCCCCCCCCCCCCCGCCCCGGCGGCGGGGGGGCGCGGCCCCCCCCCCCCGCCCCCCCCGGCGGGCCCCCCCCCCCCCCGACACCCGACCAGCCACTACGTGCTGTTGTCCGGGCCGGTCGCTAGTCTCGGGGCGTGACCAGCAAGGACGTGGACGAGCGCCGGAACCTCGACGAGATCGAGGAGGGCGTGCCCGACGACCCCGCCGCGAGCCGGGCCGCGGAAGGCATCGAGGACGTGCCCGCCGAGGTGCGCGAGCGCTACGCGGACCTCGCCGAGGAAGTTCGCGGCCACCAGTTCCGCTACTACGTGCTGGACTCGCCGACGATCTCCGACGGCGAGTTCGACGAGCTGTTCGCCGAACTGCAACGCATGGAAGCGGAGCACCCGGCGCTGCAGGCCCCGGACTCGCCGACGCAGGTCGTCGGCGGCACCTTCTCCACCGAGTTCACCGCGGTCGCGCACCTCGAACGGATGCTGAGCCTGGACAACGCCTTCAGCACCGAGGAGTTGCAGGCGTGGGTGGACCGGGTGGAGCGCGAGGTCGGCAGCGACGCGCACTACCTGTGCGAGCTGAAGATCGACGGCTTGGCGATCAACCTGCTGTACCGGGACGGACGGTTGGAGACCGCCCTGACCCGCGGCGATGGCCGCACCGGGGAGGACGTGACGCTCAACGTACGCACCATGCGCGACGTCCCCGAGCAGCTGACCGGCACCGACGAGTACCCGGTGCCGGGGCTGGTGGAGGTCCGCGGCGAGGTGTTCTTCCGGGTCGACGAGTTCGCGGAGCTCAACGCCAAGCTCGTCGAGGCGGGCAAACCGCCGTTCGCCAATCCGCGCAACGCCGCCGCCGGGTCGCTGCGGCAGAAGGACCCGCGGATCAGCCGCACCCGGCCGTTGCGGCTGATCTGCCACGGCCTGGGCAAGCGGGAAGGTTTCGAACCGAGCCGCCAGTCCGAGTCCTACGCGGCGTTGAAGGCGTGGGGCCTGCCGGTGTCCGAGCACACCGTTGTCCTGTCCACTATGGACGACTTGGTCGCGCACATCGAATACTGGGGCAAGCACCGCGACTCCGCGGAACACGAGATCGACGGCATCGTGATCAAGGTCGACGAGGTGCCGTTGCAGCGCCGACTCGGCACCACCTCCCGCGCGCCGCGCTGGGCCATCGCCTACAAGTACCCGCCGGAGCAGGCCACCACGAGGCTGCTGGACATCCAGGTCAACGTCGGCCGAACCGGGCGGGTCACGCCGTTCGCCGTGATGGAGCCGGTCAAGGTCGCCGGTTCCACGGTGTCGATGGCGACCCTGCACAACGCCGACGAAGTGCGCCGCAAGGGCGTGTTGATCGGCGACCGGGTGGTGATCCGCAAGGCAGGTGACGTGATCCCCGAGGTGCTCGGCCCGGTGGTCGACGTGCGCACCGGCGACGAGCGCGAATTCGCCATGCCAACCGTGTGCCCGGAGTGCGGGTGGGTGCTGTCGCAGCAGAAGGAAGGCGACGTCGACCTGCGCTGCCCGAACGCCCAGGGCTGTCCTGCGCAGCGGCGCGAGCGGCTGTTCTACCTGGCCAGTCGGCGGGTGCTGGACATCGAGGTGCTCGGCTACGAAGCGGCCACCGCGCTGCTGGCGGCCGGGGTGGTGGAGGACGAGGGCGACATCTTCGACCTCGACGAGCAGAAGCTGCTCAAGACCGCGTTGTTCCGCACCAAGGAAGGCAATCTGTCGGCCAACGGCGTCAAGCTGCTCGCCAACCTGGAGACGGCCAAGGAGAAGCCGCTGTGGCGGGTGCTGGTGGCGTTGTCGATCCGGCACGTGGGACCGACCGCCGCGCAGGCGCTGGCCCGCGAGTTCGGTTCGCTGGACCGGATCGAGGCGGCGTCCGAGGAGGAGTTGGCGGCCACCGACGGCGTCGGGCCCACGATCGCCGCCGCGGTGCGCGAGTGGTTCGAAGTCGACTGGCACCGAGAGTTGGTGGGCAAGTGGCGAGCCGCTGGGGTGCGGATGGCCGACGAGCGCGACGAGTCGATCCCGCGCACCCTCGAAGGGCTTTCCATCGTGGTCACCGGCACGTTGCAGACCTTCTCGCGTGACGAGGCCAAAGAACTGATCATGGCGCGGGGTGGCCGGGCGGCCGGTTCGGTGTCGAAGAAGACCGCGTTCGTCGTGGTCGGCGACTCGCCCGGCTCGAAGTACGACAAGGCCGTGCAGCTCAAGGTCCCGGTGCTGGACGAGAACGGGTTCCGGGTGCTGCTGGACAACGGCCCGGAAGCCGCGGCCGAGCACGCGTTGCCAGTCGAGGATTGACGTCCGCGCTGGAAAGATCCCGGGCATGACAACTATTCGCGTTGCCCGACCCGCGGAGTACGAGGCGATCGGGGCCATGGCCGTACGCGCTTACACCGAGTCCGGGAGCCAGTCGGCGTACGCGGACTATGTTCCCGCGCTGCGCGATGCCGCCGATCGGGCGGCGAAAGCGGAGTTGCTCGTTGCGGTGGACAACGACGAGGTGGTCGGCACGGTCACCCTGGTCCGCCCCGGTACTGCGTATACCGAGGTGGCGCAGGCCGGTGAGCTGGAGTTCCGGATGCTGGCGGTGGCTCCGGAAGCCGCTGGCAACGGGATCGGGCAACAACTGGTGCAGGCGGTGATCGACCGGGGTCGCCAGGAAGGGGTGCAGCGGGTCGTGCTCTGCGTGCGGGAAGACGCGACGCTGGCGCAGCGCCTCTACCGGCGGCTGGGGTTCGAACGGCTCCCCGACCGCGACTGGTATATCGCCCAGGACGTGCGTTTGCTCGCCTTTGCCATGGACGTGTGAGACGACGCCGCGAATCAGCTGTCCCTACCGTTTGAGCTGTCCGGCCTCATAGGGTCCGGATGCCCGGGGAGGGGTGGTATGGCTTTCAGCCGTCTGCCGATCGTGTGGCTCTGCTCGACTCGCCGCCTGCCCCTCCAGGACGGACTCGGCCTCTGATTAAGAGCTGCGAACCGATCGCTGTGTAGGGACCTGGCGGCGGGGGGCGTCTGCGGGTGTGATCACAAAACGCTGGTGAGGGGAATGAGTTGACGCAACTGTGGGCCGGGGTGGACATCGGCCGGGAACACCACCATGTGGCGGTGGTCGATGTTGATGGCAAGCGAGTGTTCTCCCGCCGAGTGGCTAACGACGAGACCGCGCTGCTGACCGCGATGGGCGACGTGTGCGGGCTGGCCGATCAGATCAGGTGGGCCATCGACCTGACCAGCAGCGAGTCGGCGTTGCTGCTGACCATGTTGCTCGACCACGGCCAGGAAGTCGCCTATGTGCCGGGCATCATGGTCAACCGGGCCGCGACCGGTTACCGCGGTGCGGGCAAAACCGACGCCAAGGACGCCCTGATCATCGCTGACCAGGCCCGGATGCGCCGGGACCTGACCATCCTGTGCGGTGACGACGAGCTGGTCATCGAGCTGCGCCTGCTCGTGGCCCGCCGCCAGGACCTGGCCGCCGACCGCACCCGCGCGGTCAACCGGCTGCACGACCAGATGCTGGCCATCTGTCCGGCGCTGGAGCGGGCACTCGACCTGACCACCCAGGGGCCGCTGATCCTGTTGACCGGGTTCCAGACTCCTGCCGCGCTGCAGGAGATCGGCGTTGACGCCCTGACCTCCTGGTTGCGCGAACGGAAGGTCCGCAACGCCGCAGCCCTGGCGGCCAAGGCCGTCGCGGCCGCCGAAACTCAGCACACCACCTTGCCCGCCGAGCGGATGGCCGCCCTGCTGGTGGCCCAGCTCGCCGAGGGGGTGATCACCCTCAACGAGCAGCTCAAGGATGTCGACCGGCTCATTGAGGACCGGTTTCGCCGCCATCCCTTGGCCACAGTGATCGTCAGCATGCCCGGTATCGGTGTCCTGCTCGGCGCCGAGTTTCTTGCCACGACCGGAGACATGAGCCGGTTCGCGTCCGCTGACCAACTCGCCAGCCTCGCCGGTGTCACCCCGGTGCCCCGCGATTCCGGCCGTGTCAGCGGCAACCTGCACAGGCCCCAGCGTTACAGCCGCCCGCTGCAACGAGTCTTCTACACCTCCGCCCTGATCAGCATCCGCGCCTGCCCCGAGTCCAAGCGGTTCTACGACCGCAAACGCGCCGAAGGGAAACGCCACACCCAAGCCGTACTCGCCCTGGCCCGCCGACGTGTCACCGTGCTGTGGGCGCTGCTGCGCGACAACCGTCCTTACCAACTCACACCTCCCCTCCCCGCAGCCGCTTGACAAACGGATTAAGAGTCGAGGACGACCGAGACGATGCCCGCCAGGTGCGCGAGGCGCGCGAGTTCGGCCGCCCGGAACATCGGGCCGCCCGGTCGCCCGGCCAGCAGCACGCGGTCCGGTTTCCCGATGGGAGTCGCGGCCAATTCGGTGCCCAACTCCTGCCAGGTGTCCGGCACCCACGGCTCGTCACCGTCGAGGATCGTCGCCCGCGGCAGCGGCAGCCACGGCAGCTCCAGGTAGCCCTCCTGCGGGGCCGAGGTGCTGGCGGCCAGCTGCTCCGCGCCGCCCGAGCGGTGCCCGAAGACGATCGCCCAACCGGACCGGATGATCTTGGGCACCCCTTCGGCGAAGATCTGCAACCCGCGACCCGGCTCGGCGGCGATCTCCTCCACCAGTTCCAGTTCGCGGTGCGTGTCCAGCACACCAGCGTAGGGCCGGACCGCGTCGACCTCGACGCCGTGCACCGATTCGGCCGCGGTGATCAGCACGTCGGGCAGCCGACCGGAGGGCAGTTCCACCACCAGGTCGTCGATCGCCACGCCGTTGCTGCGCTCGACCACGTCAACGCTGAGGATGTCGGCACCGATCTCGCCGAGCGCGCTCGCCACCGACCCGAGGTTGCCGGGCCGGTCCGGTATCTGCACCCGGATCAGGAAGGACACCGGACTCAACGCCTCCAACTCCGTGCGCGACACCTCGCCGGTCGCGCTGTTCCATCGGCTCAGAAGCCGCCGTCCAACGGCTCCTCGGGCGAGGAACTGGCGGTTGAAATTGTGTCAGACGCGGCCTGCCAGCGGTGCCCCCGGCGTCCACGCAGTGGAACGACCTGCGGTTTTCCACCGGTTACAGGCTTGTTTCGTCTGGCGGAACCTCAACCGCCGCCTCGCTGCGGGACCCCGATTCCGGCGCGTGCGATGCACGACGTCGGTTCGGTCCCCATCCCGACAACGTCCGAGGACCCGCGGCAGTGCCGGCGCGCGCGGGACGATCGACGTCCGCGCGCGCCGCCCCCTCCAGGGCTGGGTCCGGGCGCCGCCATAGACTGGGCAGTACCCGTGAAAACCGGACATGACCAGGGAGCCTTCGCAGTGTCCAAGATCTCCCGCGACGAGGTCGCGCACCTCGCTGGCCTGGCGCGGCTAGCGGTCACCGAAGCCGAGCTCGACACCTTCGCCGGCCAGCTCGACCAGATCCTCGATGCGGTGGCCAAGGTGGGCGAGGTCGCTGCGGACGACATCCCGCCGACTTCCCACGCGGTGCCGGTGACCAACGTCTTCCGCGACGACGAGGTGCGGCCGTGCCTGTCCCGCGAGCAGGTGCTCGCCGGGGCGCCCGCCGCCGAGCAAGACCGGTTCCGCGTGCCGCGGATTCTCACAGAGGAGGTCTGATGAGCCGCACTCTTTCCCCGGCTTGTCAAGACCGACCGGGTGCGGGTGTCCCGCGAAGCGCAGAGGAGTCCTGATGACGTCGACCGCATCCGGCGGCAGCCTGACCGGGCTGACCGCATCCGAGCTCGCCGCCAAGCTGCAGGCGGGCGAGGTCACGTCGGTCGAGGTGACGCAGGCGCACTTGGACCGGATCGCCGCCGTGGACCCAGCGGTGCACGCCTTCCTGCACGTCGACGCCGACGGCGCGCTGGCCGCCGCGCGCCGGGCCGATGCGGATCGCGCCGCGGGCCGCGCCACATCGCCGCTGGCCGGTGTGCCGCTGGCGCTCAAGGATGTGCTGACCACCACGGACATGCCCACCACCTGCGGCTCCAAGATGCTGGAGGGCTGGGTTCCGCCGTACGACGCGACCGTGACGCGCCGCCTGCGCGAGGCGGGCGTGGTCATCCTCGGCAAGACGAACATGGACGAGTTCGCGATGGGTTCGTCGACCGAGAACTCCGCGTACGGCCCGACCCGCAACCCGTGGGACCTGGACCGCATCCCGGGCGGCTCCGGCGGCGGTTCCTCGGCAGCGCTGGCCGCCTTCGAGGCGCCGCTGGCCATCGGTACCGACACCGGCGGTTCGATCCGTCAGCCCGGCGCGGTGACCGGCACGGTCGGCGTCAAGCCCACCTACGGCGGGGTTTCCCGCTACGGCCTCGTCGCGTTCTCCTCCTCGCTGGACCAGCCCGGCCCGTGCGCGCGCACCGTGTTGGACGCCGCCCTGCTGCACGAGGTGATCGCCGGGCACGACCCGATGGACTCCACCTCGATCGACCAGCCGGTGCCGCAGGTCGTCGCGGCCGCTGAGCGGGGCGCTTCCGGTGGCCTCAAGGACGTCCGCATCGGCGTGGTCCGCGAGTTCTCCGGCGAGGGCTACCAGCCGGGCGTGCAGCGCGCCTTCGACGCGGCGGTCCAGCAGCTGTCCGCGCTGGGCGCCGAGGTCGTCGAGGTCTCCTGCCCGCACTTCGACTACGCGCTACCGGCCTACTACCTGATCGCGCCGAGCGAGTGCTCCTCGAACCTGGCCCGCTTCGACGCCATGCGCTACGGCCTGCGCGTCGGCGACGACGGTGCCCGCAGTGCCGAGGAGGTCATGTCGTTGACCCGCGAGGCCGGGTTCGGCCCCGAGGTGAAGCGGCGGATCATGCTCGGCACCTACGCGCTGTCCTCGGGCTACTACGACGCCTACTACGGCCAGGCGCAGAAGGTGCGGACGTTGATCACCCGCGACTTCACCGCCGCGTTCGAGCAGGTCGACGTGCTGGTGTCGCCGACCACGCCGACCACGGCGTTCAAGATCGGCGAGCGGGTCGATGACCCGATGGCGATGTACCTCGCCGACCTGTGCACCATCCCGTCCAACCTGGCGGGCAACGCCGCCATGAGCGTCCCATGTGGACTGTCCGACGAGGACGGCTTGCCGGTGGGGCTGCAGATCATGGCCCCGGCGATGGCCGACGACCGGCTCTACCGGGTCGGCGCGGCTTACGAGGCCGCGCGCAACGCCGTGCAGGGTGGCCCGCTCATCAACGGTGTGCCCCAGCTGGAGGCTGTATGAGCCACAATTCCTTCCCCGCTCATACGGCCGACCGGGTGCGGGTGTCCCGCAAGACGCAGGGCGGTATGAGCAGCCCTGTGCCAACCCCAGTCCTCCTCAACCGCACCTCAGGGGACCGTGACGCGAGCCAGCCACCAGAAGCCGCGAAACGCGAGATTGAGCTGGACGCAACCACCACTGTGAATCGCGGAGAGGCGGAACTGGTATGAGCGAGACCCGCACCGCGCCCGCACCAGCCGACCGGGTGCCCCGCAAGCTACTGGAGGTCGCGTGATGAACCCGAAGATCAAGGCAGCGTTCCAGCTCGCGTCCGTGCTCTCGGCGGCTCTCGGGCTGCGGGCGAGTTTCCGGACGGCGCGCGAGAAGAACGACAAGCTCGCGCTGGCGGATGCGATCATCACGGCGCTCGGGCTGATCACCGGCACCGCGCTGGCCGTGCGAGCGCTGCGCAAGGGGGAGGACGACAAGTGACCGCCGTCGCCGAGATCATGGACTACGACGAGGTCATCGACCGGTTCGACCCGGTGCTCGGCCTCGAAGTGCACGTGGAGCTGTCCACCAGGACGAAGATGTTCTGCGGTTGCGCGAACGTCTTCGGCGCGGAACCGAACACCCAGGTCTGCCCGGTGTGCCTGGGGCTGCCGGGTGCGCTGCCGGTGCTCAACGGCAAGGCCGTGGAGGCGGCCATCCGGATCGGGCTGGCGCTGAACTGCCAGGTCGCCGAGTGGTGCCGGTTCGCGCGGAAGAACTACTTCTACCCGGACATGCCGAAGAACTTCCAGACCTCGCAGTACGACGAGCCGATCGTCTTCGACGGTCACCTCGACGTGGTGCTCGACGACGGCGAGATCTTCCGGGTCGAAATCGAGCGGGCGCACATGGAGGAGGACACCGGCAAGTCCTTGCACGTGGGCGGCAGCACCGGCCGCATCCACGGCGCCGACTACTCGTTGCTGGACTACAACCGGGCCGGCGTGCCGCTGATCGAGATCGTTACCAAGCCGGTCGTCGGCGCCGGGGTGCGGGCCCCGGAGGTCGCGCGGGCGTACGTCACGGCGCTGCGCGATCTGCTGCGCGCGCTGGACGTTTCGGACGTGCGGATGGACCAGGGCTCGTTGCGCTGCGACGCGAACGTGTCGCTGATGCCGAAGGGTTCGACGGAGTTCGGCACCCGCACCGAGACGAAGAACGTCAACTCGCTGCGCAGCGTGGAGCGCGCGGTGCGCTTCGAGATGCAGCGGCACGCGGCGGTGCTCGCCTCCGGCGGCACGATCCTGCAGGAGACCCGGCACTTCGACGAGTCCACCGGCAGCACTTCGGCGGGTCGCCGCAAGGAGACCTCCGAGGACTACCGCTACTTCCCGGAACCCGACCTGGTGCCGATCGCGCCGTCCCGGGAGTGGGTCGAGGAGCTGAGCAAGACCCTGCCGGAGCTGCCGTGGGAGCGGCGCAAGCGGGCCCAGGAGCAGTGGGGCCTGTCCGCAGAGGAGTTGCGCGACCTGGTGAACGCCGGGGCGTTGGAGCTGGTGGCGCAGACCGTCGACGCGGGCGCGGACTCGGGCGATGCCCGGTCCTGGTGGGTTTCCTACCTGGCGCAGCAGGCGAACACCCGTGGAGTCGAGCTCGGCGAACTCGACATCACGCCGAAGCAGGTGGCGCGGGTGATCGAGCTGGTCGCCGAGGGCAAGCTGACCAACAAGCTGGCGCGTCAGGTCGTCGACGGGGTGCTCGCCGGTGAGGGTGAGCCGGACGACGTGGTCGCGGCCCGCGGCCTGGAGGTCGTCTCCGACGACTCCGCGTTGCAGACCGCGATCGACGAGGCGCTGGCGGCGCAGCCGGACATCGCGGACAAGATCCGCGGCGGCAAGGTGCAGGCCGCGGGGGCGATCGTCGGCGCGGTCATGAAGGCCACCAAGGGCCAGGCGGACGCGAAGCGGGTCCGGGAACTCATCCTCGCCGCCTGCGGCCAGTAACCGCGTTTTTTCCGAGTGAAGGGCACCTTTTACCGAGTAAGCCGGTCAAAGGTGCCCTTCACTCTGCACGCTTTTGAGTAGCGACGTCGCACTTACTCCACAGTGGACTTCCTGGCCGGTTGTCGGCGTCGTTGCGGATCTTCGCCGGTTCCGGTTGGGAAGGCTCGTGGGTGAAAAATCCTCATTCTTACCAGACAAGTCATCTACCAGCGCGAGGGTTACCTGGTGACGGTCGTGGTTTGCGTGACTCTGCCGATGTAGCCGTCCGGGCGCACCAGCACCAGGGTTGCGCCGGTCACGTCGTACGCCCGCCAAGCGTCCGCAGCGGATGGGTCGATGCGGTGGACGTGCACCTCGTGGCCGGTTTCCGGTGGTTCCGCGTCGAATGCCAGCAGCGTCCAGTGCGGGCCCCGGAACAGGTCGAAGAGGCGAACCGGTTGGCCGTCCTGGTCGCGCACCGGCGAATCCGGCGCCCGGTCGCCCGCCCGCACGCGACCGGGTTCCGGCCGGTCGTCGCGCGCCAGCGGGCCGCCGCGGTAGGAGATGTCCAGCTGCTGGGTCTCGGTTCCGCGGCGATGCGCGTCCGCGTGGCCCTCGGTGTACTTGCGCAGGAGTTCCGTGCTGATGCCGAGCACCGACGCGGCCACCGGCAGCCGTTCCGCCTCGTAGCTGTCGAGTAGGTCGGGTGCCCCGTCGGCGAGTTTCCAGCCGAGGTTGTAGGCGTCCTGCACGCCGGTGTTCAGGCCCTGCCCGCCGGTCGGCGGGTGCACGTGCGCGGCGTCTCCGGCGAGGAAGACGCGTCCCTGCCGGAAACGCCGCACCATCCGCACGTTCGGCCGCCACACCGTGGACCAGGTCAGATCGTGCAACCGGAGATCCGCGCCTCCTGAGTATCTGTCGAGCAGCCGTTGCAGGTCAGACAGGGTGGCGCGAGGTTTCCAGCCGTCGGGCAGCGCCGCGCTGCACTGGAACGAGTCGGTGCCGGGCAGCGGGGTCAGGGCGATGCCTTGAGTGGGGTCCTCGGCCGCGCCGAACCAGTGTCCGCAGGTGCGGTCCAGCCCGGTGGCCCGCACATCGCCGAATAGCATCCGGATGGAATCGTCGGTCTCCCCAGCGAAATCGATGCCGAGGGCCTTGCGGACCGTGCTGCGGCCACCGTCCGCACCGACCACGAACTCGGTGCGCACCGTAGCGGTGCTCAGCGTCGTGGTCACGCCGCGCGAGTCCTGTTCGCACCCGAGGAATTCGGTACCCCATTCGACCTGGACACCGAGCTGCGCCAGCCGGTTTCGCAGGATTTCCTCGGTGCGCCACTGCGGAAGCATCCACGGGTTGGGGTGTGGGATGTCGGGCGTTGGCTCGACCGGCTCGGTCATCCGGTACTCGCCGACGTACTCGCCACCGACGTGTGCGCGGACCGGGGCTGGTGGCGCACCGCTGCTGAGCACCTCGTCGAGCACCCCGAGATCGTCGAAGACCTCCAGGGTGCGTGGTTGCAGGCCGTCGCCCCGGGAACCGATCGGCGGTTGCGGGGCGGCATCCACGATGCGGCAGGCGATGTCGCGCCGGGCGAGTTCGATGCCCAGCGTCAAGCCGGTGGGACCGGCTCCGGCGATCAGCACTCGGGTGTCCATCCATCACTCCTTAATGAACTGAAATTCAGTGAATTTAGATTCAGTATGTGGCTTGCTAGCGTTCTCCGTCAAGGAGAGGAGTGCGATGCCGGGCAACCGAAAGGCGAAGGCCGCCGAGACCGAGGCCGCGCTGAAGGCGGCGGCGCGGCGGGTCTTCGATCGGATCGGGTACCTGAACACCAAGATCACCGACATCACGGCGGAGGCCGGTCGCGCCGCCGGGTCGTTCTACAACCACTTCGCCAGCAAGGAAGAACTGCTGGAGTCGCTGCTCGCGGACATGCGCGCGGCCAGCGACCAGATCGTCGAAACCGACTCGACGCACGATCCGGACTTCACCAACCGCGAGGCCATCCGCTGGCACATCGCGCAGTACTGGCGGTTCTTCCGCGCCAACCAGAGCGTGGTCATCGCATTGCAGCAGGCTGCGCTGGTGGACCAGCGGTTCGCCGACCGCCTGTCGACCCTGCTGGAACCGGATCTCCGGGATCTGGCGGACCACATCCGCCAAGCCGGGGTGGCGGAGCCGGTGGCGGTCGCGTTCGCGGTGTCCTCGATGTGGCACCAGTTCACCTACGCGCTCCTGGTGGACCGGAACCCGTTGGTCGAGGGGATCACCGACGACGAGGCGATCGAATTGCTCACCGATCTGACGCACCGCGGGCTGAGCGGCAAGTGACCACTGGTGTCCCCAGTGGACACATCTGCCGCTACCCGTCGGGTGGCGGAGGACGTGACTTCGCGGCTCAGTCCTTGCCCGCGGTGCCGCCGGACGGGGGTTCGATGCGCAGTGCTCGGTCGTCGCTGGAGACCGGTCGGCCGCCGTCCTTGTTCGCGGTGCCCAGCCACACCAGCCCGTCCGGGCCGAGCGCCGCCGCGGAGAACCGACCGTAGGTGTTCTCCATGACCTTCGTCGGCTGGCCGGTGAAGCTGCCGTCCGGCGCCGGGTGCAGGGTGTACAGCGCGGCTGCGTCGCGAAGCGCCACCACCACCGTCGACGGATCGGCGACGCAACCGGCCACGCCGGGCCGTTCCGCCCAGGTCCACGCCGGGGAGCCCAGCGGTTGCCCGAACCGCACCCGGTACAGCACGTCCTGGCCCTCGATGTGGTCGGTCACCCAGTACATGCCCATCGCGGGCGTGCCGCACAGCCCGCCCGGTGCGGTCAACCCGGCGGCGACCACCGGTGACTTCGGATCCGGGTTGCCTTCGGCTGGTCTGCCGAAACCGTCGATGCGCAGCACCTTCCCGGCCAGCGACTGCGAGTTCGCGGCGTTCGCCGGGCTGCCCGCGTTGCCGGTCGCGACGAGCAGCGCGCCCTGGCCGTCGTCGACCATCGCCCCGGAGTTGCCCGCCGCCCCCTTCGGGATGCCGGTCAGCACGGGCTTTGGCCGGTCACCGGCCGCGACCCGGACGACCCGGTTGTCGCTGCTGGTCGTGACGTAGGCGTAGAACAGTTCGTCCTCGTGGTAGCTGGGCGACAGGGCGAGTCCGGTGAGCCCACCACCGCCACTCGGATCGACCGGAATCCGGGCCAGCTCAACGGGTTCCTGGCCGCGCTGCACGCGCAGCACCCGCCCGGTGGCCCGCTCGCCGACCAGCGCGCTCTGACCGTCGGGCAACACCACCATCGCGCCGACCGGATCGAGGCAGGTGGCGACCACTGCCGGATCCGGATCCTCGCAACCCGTCGGCTGCGGGGGCGCCTGCGGCGACGAGGGGCGGCTCTCCGTCGGCGGTGGCTCGCCCTCGATCGACGGTTGCGGCCCGGCCTGCGGTTCCAGCGACGGTTGATCGCCCCACGGCCTCGGGTGTTCGTCCGGGAACTGTGCGCAGCCCGCCAGCAGCGTGCCGAGCACTGCCGTCATGCTCAGCAGAAGATGACGCATGCGAAACGTGGCTGCCACGACGACCGAGCCTAACGGGCCACGGGTAAACCGCGGGTGAGACACCATGTCTGCCCGAAGCCGACCCGCGCAGGGGATACTCGAAACCCGGCCTTCCGCGATGCGGAAGTCGGCGTCGGCGAATCGCGGTCGCCTCGGCGGCGCGGACTTGGGAAGGAATCCCCAGGCTGTCAGGGCCTCGGGTGTTCGGTGCGGCGGCGGAGGCCCGGCTCCGGGGTTCGAACTCGGATGCGCCGCACCGTCGGCGGTGGTGGGTCGATGCCGAGGCGGGCGCACTCGACCGCCTCGACCCGGCGCAGCAGCAGGGCGAGCTCGTCCCGCACCACTTCCGGGGCTTCGAACGGGATGAAGTGCGAGGTCGGCAACATCCGCACCCGAGCCTGCGGCAGTGCCGCCACCGCGCGCGCGACGCTGCCGAAGTCCGCCAGCACGTCGTGCTGCCCGGCGAGCACGGTCAGCGGACAGCTCAGCTCGACCACCCGCGTCCGGGCCGCCGCGCTCCAGGCCAGGCTCAGCTCGGCGTGCCACCGCCAGTCGTGGGGCAGCAACTGCCGCAGCGCCGCCGCGGCAGCCGACCGGTCCGCATCGGGGCTCATCAGACCGCTGTAGCGCCAGAGTTGCGTGGCGAGATCGGTGATGGGCAGCCGGGAGGTGATCGATTCCAGCAGTCCGCCGGTGAGCCGCAGCGAAGCGGAGCCGCTCGCGGCGAGCAGCCGTCGGACGATTTCGGGGACGCCGAGCGCGCCGAGCAGCGCGTCCGCGGCTGCGGTCGGCGGGCCAGCGAGCAGCAGCAATCCGCGCACCCGATCCGAGAACCGCCGGGCGAGTTCCACCGCCACCACCGTGCCAGCGGACCAGCCGACGACCGTGCACTCCTTGACCCCGGCCGCTTCCAGCACGCCCAGCGCGTCGTCGACATGGTCGCTCAACGTGTTCGCGGGATTGCCCGGCGGACACCAGCTCAACATCCGGGCCGACGAATCCACCGGCAGCAGCTCCGCCGAACCAAGCTCGGGGCACACCAGAACCGCCTGCCGACCCACTCCGGTCTCGTCCGGCCACCCCCGCAACGCGAAACCACCTGCGGAAACGTCGAACTCCCGGAATGTTTGGTCCACCATCGAACCATTCTCCCCTAACGGGGGACCCGGTGGCCGAGGCGTGGTATCGAACAAATCACGTGTCGGGAAGGTTTTGCCGGAAAAGCTCGCACGTTGGGGTGACCATGCCCTAGCCTCGTCCGGCGTGAGGATTCACGACGATCGCCCCGGCGGTGCGGGCGGCTACCCCGACGATCGCAGCTACGGCGCGCACGCCCAGCAGCCTCCTGCTGGGACGGCCGCGCAGGGTGCACCCGGTGCCCGGAGCACGCAGAGCCTCGGTGCGCAGAAGTACAACTACTACGACGACGATGACGGCTACAGCGACGCCGAAGCCACGTCGATGGTCAGTCAGCGCAACGCTCCGTCCGAGTACTACGACGAGCTCGGCAACACGCGCAAGCCGTTCGCCTGGAACGCGGGCACCGACATCGGTCTGCTGATCCTGAGATTGGCGCTCGGCGGAATCTTCCTCGCGCACGGTGCGCAGAAGCTCTTCGGCGCGCTCGGCGGTCCGGGACCGGACGGTTTCGCCGAGGTGCTGGGCGACATGGGCTTCCAGCAGAACGCGATGCTGGCCCTGGTCACCGGAGGCACCGAGCTGGGAGCTGGCGCGCTGCTGGTGCTCGGCCTGTTCACCCCGCTGGCCGCCGCCGGGGTCGTCGGCGTGATGGCCAACGCGGTCTTCGTCAAGCTAGGCGCCGGATTCTTCGCCGCTTCAGGCGGTTTCGAGCTGGAGGCGACGCTGGGCGTGCTGGGCCTGGGGTTGATGTTCACCGGACCTGGCCGAGTGGCGTTGGACTACGGACGCGTGTGGTTCCGCCGCCCGCTGGTCTTCGGGTTCATCAGCCTGATCATCGCGCTCGCCGCCGCGGCGGCGGTCCTGCTCCTGTTCCACCGCCCCTGACCGCAAGGCCGAAAACGGGCCCGCGCAACGAAGCGCCGGGCCCGTTTTCACTTTCGGGTGAAGGGTGAGGGGCACCTGTGACCCAATAACTGGGTCACAGGTGCCCCTCACCTCGAAAAATTCACTTGTTGGGGTCGCGGACTGCGCCGTAGGAGGCCGAGGTTGCTAGGCGGGCGTAGGCACGTAGGGCCGCGGTGACCTTTCGGTCTCGGCCGACCGGTTGCCAGGGGTGCTCGCTGGTCTCCATCTTCGCTCGGCGCTCCGCCAGCACCTCGTCGGAAACCAGCAGTTCCAGCTTGCGCTCGCGGACGTCGATGCGGATCTGGTCGCCGTCCTCGACCAGGCCGATCGTGCCGCCGCTGGCCGCCTCCGGCGAGATGTGCCCGATGGACAACCCGGAGGAACCGCCGGAGAACCGGCCGTCGGTGATCAGCGCGCACTTCTTGCCCAGCCCGGAGCCCTTCAGGAACGCGGTCGGGTGCAGCATCTCCTGCATCCCCGGACCGCCCGCCGGACCCTCGTAGCGGACCACCAGCACGTCGCCGGGCTGGACCTCCTTGTTGAGGATCACCGACACGGCCTGCTCCTGGCTTTCCACCACCCGCGCCGGACCCTGGAAGCTCCACAGCTCCTCTTCGACACCCGCGGTCTTGACCACCGCGCCCTCATCGGCGAGGTTGCCGCGCAGCACCGCCAGCCCGCCGTCGGCGGTGTAGGCGTGTGCGACGTCGCGGATGCAGCCGCCTGTCGCATCGGTGTCCAAAGAGGACCACCGGTTGTCGGTGGAGAACGCCTGCGTAGTGCGCACCCCGCCCGGCGCCGCGTGGAACAGCTCGACGGCCTCCGCTGACGGCGATTCGCCCCGAACGTCCCAAGTGGACAGCCATTCGGTCAGGTTCGGGCTGTGCACCGAGGAGACGTCGCGGTGCAGCAGTCCGGCGCGGTCCAGCTCGCCGAGGATCGCGGGGATGCCGCCCGCCCGGTGCACGTCCTCCATGTGGTAGTCGGAGTTCGGGCTGACCTTGGACAGGCAGGGCACCCGGCGGCTGGTCGCGGCGATGTCTTCGAGGGTGAAGTCGATCTCGCCCTCCTGGGCGGCGGCCAGCGTGTGCAGCACCGTGTTGGTGGAGCCGCCCATCGCCATGTCCAGCGCCATCGCGTTCTCGAACGCCTTCTTGTCCGCGACCGAGCGCGGCAGCACCGACTCGTCGTCCTCGCCGTAGTAGCGCTTGGCGATGCGCACCACGGTGCGCCCGGCCTCCTGGAACAACGCGCGGCGCGCGGCGTGGGTGGCCAGTGTGGACCCGTTGCCGGGCAGCGCCAGACCGAGCGCCTCGGTGAGGCAGTTCATCGAGTTCGCGGTGAACATGCCCGAGCAGGAACCGCAGGTCGGACAGGCCGAGCGCTCGACCTCGCCGAGCCCGGCCTCGTCGACCGCGGAGTTCGCGGACGCCGAAATGGTGGTGATCAGGTCGGTCGGGGCGTGCGCGACGCCGTCCACCACGACTGCCTTGCCAGCTTCCATCGGGCCGCCGGAGACGAACACCGTCGGGATGTTCAACCGCATCGCGGCGTTGAGCATGCCGGGGGTGATCTTGTCGCAGTTGGAGATGCACACCAGCGCGTCGGCCTGGTGCGCGTTGACCATGTACTCCACCGAGTCGGCGATCAGCTCGCGGGAGGGCAGCGAGTAGAGCATCCCGCCGTGACCCATCGCGATGCCGTCGTCCACCGCGATGGTGTGGAACTCCCGCGGCACGCCGCCTGCTTCGCGGATCGTCTCGGCGACCACGTCGCCGAGGTCGCGCAGGTGCACGTGACCGGGCACGAACTGGGTGTAGGAGTTGGCGATGGCCACGATGGGCTTGCCGAAGTCGTCGTCGGTCATGCCGGTGGCACGCCACAGCGAGCGGGCGCCTGCGGCATTCCGTCCGTGTGTCGTGGTGCGAGAACGCAGCTGAGGCATATCCACCTTCTTCTCATGGGAGTTCCACGCTCATTTTGCGTGGCGGTGCAAGTAGCGGTCCGAACGCGGCGTCGGGGCTGTCCTCGCGAGAAAGCCTCTGAGAACCCGCGGCGGTGCGAGTGGCGAGGGTGGGCTATGCGCCTTCGGCACATGCGGCCATTGCCGTCGGTGTTGCGGTGGAGCTTCGCGGTTGTGGTTTACCGCTGGAAGCGGCTCCGCCGCTTGCCTGACGGGATGGCGTCTCAGATGAACGCGCACCAAACCCGCCTTCGGTTGGGCATCGCGCCTTTTGGGCGCGAGGAATAGCGGTGCGGCCGACATTACTCCTGCGATGTTGGGTCGGGCAGGCGCCCACCGCTCATCGCTGCCAGTCGGGGCAGGTCGCGCACTCGGACCGCCGGGAGTTTGATCTCCTTGCCGGACCGCAGCACCGCTTTGAGCCAGTGCCGCTCGTCCAGCCGCAGCGAGGCCACTTCGTCCCAGTTGAACTTGCCGCCGCCGAAGATCGTGCGCACCACGACCCGCTCCGGGTCCACCGTGGTCCGGGTCCGCAGGATCCACACCAGCAGTACCAGCGGGATCAAGTAGATCAGCAGCGCCCAGGGCCCGGCGGTGGTGGCCAGCGGGGTGGCGCACAGCGCGATCACCAGCACGGCCAGCAGCGATACCGGGGTGATCCGGAACGTCAACGACTTCGGCCCTTCGGGCTGTTGCGGGGCACCGGCCTGGTCGGTCTCGGGCTGCTCGGGCTCCTGCGGGGTCTCGCTCACGCACCAGATGGTCTCACCTGCGCCAGTCGGAACGCGGAGCCCGTCGTCCCGGTGGAATCGACCGGAGCGGCGCACGTCACACTTCGTTCCGGCAAAGCGTTGTTGACCAGGGGGCACCGCTGCTGGCGGCGCGCGGCAAGCCGACCTGTGCGTCCACCATGCGGGATGATCGTCCCGCATGGTTTGACGTGACGGGCCGCATTGATTAACGTCCCTGCCATGCTGCGACTGCACGACATTCTCGTACTTCCCTGGCGCGTCGACGCCTAGGAAGTTCGCAGCGTCGACGCGCCAACCCTCGTCAGGCCATTCGGGCCTGCGGGGGTTTTTTCGTGTCCGGCCCACCTCCGACCCCTAGGCAGACCCGATGACCAGCGCCAATACCAGGCAGAATCCGGTCCCGGCGCCCCCGCCAGGACGCCGTCCCAAGCCCGCGCCGCCCAGCGGTGCCCCAGTGAAGATGACCGGTGCGCAGGCACTGGTGCGATCCCTGGAGTCCGTCGGCTGCGAGATCGTCTTCGGGATTCCGGGTGGCACGATCCTCCCGTCCTACGACCCGCTCCTCGACTCGAACAAGGTTCGGCACGTGCTGGTGCGCCACGAGCAGGGGGCCGGACACGCGGCCACCGGTTACGCCCAGGCCACCGGCAAGGTCGGGGTGTGCATGGCCACCTCCGGTCCGGGCGCGACCAACCTCGTCACCGCGCTGGCCGACGCGCACATGGACTCGGTCCCGGTCGTGGCGATCACCGGTCAGCAGAGCACCGGCCTGATCGGCACCGACGCCTTCCAGGAAGCCGACATCTGCGGCATCACGCTGCCCATCACCAAGCACAACTTCCTGGTCACCGACGCCGACGACCTGCCACGGGTCATCGCCGAGGCGTTCTACATCGCCGCGAGCGGTCGGCCCGGCCCGGTCCTGGTGGACATCCCCAAGGACGTCCAGCAGGCCACCATGTCGTTCTCCTGGCCGCCGGAGCTGAAACTGCCCGGCTACCGGCCGACCAGCAAGCCGCACGGCAAGCAGGTCCGGGAGGCCGCCAAGCTGATCACCGAGGCGCACCACCCGGTGCTCTACGTCGGCGGCGGGGTGATCAAGGCCGAGGCGCACGCCGAACTGCGGCAGTTGGCCGAGCGCACCGGAATCCCGGTGGTCACCACGCTGATGGCGCGCGGCGCGTTCCCGGATTCGCACCCGCAGCACCTGGGCATGCCCGGCATGCACGGCACGGTCGCCGCGGTCGCCGCGATGCAGCGCGCCGACCTGCTGATCGCGCTGGGCACCCGCTTCGACGACCGGGTCACCGGCCAGCTCTCGTCGTTCGCACCCGAGGCCAAGGTGGTGCACGCCGACATCGACCCGGCGGAGATCTCCAAGAACCGCTACGCCGACGTCCCGATCGTCGGTGACTGCAAGGACGTGCTCGCCGAGCTGATCGACGCGGTGGCCGCCTCCGGCGCGGAGCACGGCACCGCCGATCTGGCGCCCTGGTGGGAGATGCTCGACGATCTGCGCCAGCGGTTCCCGCTGGGCTACCAGTGGCCGACCGACGGCAGCCTGTCGCCGGAGTACGTCATCGAGCGCCTCGGTGAACTGGTCGGGCCGGATGCCGTCTACGTCGCCGGTGTCGGTCAGCACCAGATGTGGGCCGCGCAGTTCGTCGGCTACGAGCACCCGCGCACCTGGCTGAACTCCGGCGGCCTGGGCACCATGGGCTACGCGGTGCCCGCCGCGATGGGCGCCAAGGCCGGGGTGCCGGGCAAAACCGTGTGGGCCATCGATGGCGACGGCTGCTTCCAGATGACCAACCAGGAGCTCGCCACCTGCGCGATCGAGGACATCCCCATCAAGGTGGCCGTCATCAACAACGGCAACCTGGGTATGGTCCGTCAGTGGCAGAGCCTGTTCTACGCCGAGCGCTACTCACACAGTGACCTCGGCACCCACAAGCACCGCATCCCGGACTTCAAGCTGCTGGCCGAGGCATACGGCTGCGCGGGCCTGCGGTGCGAGTCCAAAGAGGACGTCGACAGCGTCATCCAGCGGGCCATGGAGATCAACGACCGACCCGTCGTGATCGACTTCGTGGTGGGCAAGGACGCCCAGGTGTGGCCGATGGTGGCCGCCGGTACCGGCAACGACGAGATCATGGCGGCGCGCGACATCCGCCCGCTGTTCGACGAGGACGAGGGGTGACCGCGCCGATGACCCGACACACGCTGAGCGTGCTGGTGGAGAACGTCCCCGGGGTGCTCGCCCGGGTGGCCGGTCTGTTCTCCCGCCGCAGCTTCAACATCGAGTCGCTGGCGGTCGGCCCGACCGAGCACCCCGAGATCTCCCGGATGACGATCGTGGTGGCCGTCAGCGACCAGCCGTTGGAGCAGGTCACCAAGCAGCTCAACAAGCTCATCAACGTGATCAAGATCGTCGAGCTGGAGACCGAATCCGCGGTGCAGCGGGAACTGCTGCTGGTCAAGGTGCGCGCGGACGCCTCGGTGCGCAGCCAGGTGCTGGAGACGGTTCAACTGTTCCGGGCGAAAGTGGTGGATGTCTCGCCTGAGGCGTTGACCATTGAAGCCACTGGTACCGCCGATAAGCTCGACGCGTTGCTGCGAATGCTGGAACCCTACGGCGTCCGCGAGATGGTGCAGTCGGGAACGATCGCGATCGGGCGTGGCCCGCGTTCCATCACGGCCACTGCAGCGCGCTGATCCGGCGCCCCCGCCACAAGGCCGACAACTCAAGACCTGTCCGAACCCAGTTCGCGCAGGTGGTGCTGCAGCGGGACCCGCGGAGGTGGGCCAAGCGGTTGCTCCGCTGCGAGGACAGGTACCGAAGAAGTCCCGAAAGGAAACGCTGAATCACCATGGCAGTTGAAATCTTCTACGACGCCGACGCCGATCTGGGCATCGTGCAGGGGCGCAAGGTCGCGGTCATCGGCTACGGCAGCCAGGGCCACGCACACGCGCTGAGCCTGCGCGACTCGGGCGTGGACGTGCGCATCGGTCTGCCGGAGACCTCCAAGTCGCGCGCCAAGGCGGAGGAGGAGGGCCTGCGGGTGCTCACCCCGTCCGCGGCCGCCGCCGAAGCCGACCTGATCATGATCCTCGCGCCCGACACCAAGCAGCGCGAGATCTACGCCAACGACATCGCGCCGAACCTCAAGCAGGGTGACGCGCTGTTCTTCGGCCACGGCTTCAACATCCGCTACGGCCTGATCCAGCCGCCCGCCGACGTGGACGTCGCGATGGTCGCGCCGAAGGGACCGGGCCACCTGGTGCGCCGCCAGTTCGTCGACGGCAAGGGCGTGCCCTGCCTGATCGCGGTGGAGCAGGACGCCTCGGGCAACGCCCAGGCGCTGGCGCTGTCCTACGCCGCCGCCATCGGTGGCGCGCGGGCCGGGGTCATCAAGACCACCTTCACCGAGGAGACCGAGACCGACCTCTTCGGTGAGCAGGCGGTGCTCTGCGGTGGCACCTCCGCGCTGGTGCAGAGCGGATTCGAGGTGCTGGTCGAGGCCGGTTACCAGCCGGAGATCGCCTACTTCGAGGTGCTGCACGAGCTCAAGCTGATCGTGGACCTGATGTGGGAGGGCGGCATCGCCGGTCAGCGCTACTCCTGCAGCGACACCGCCGAGTACGGCGACCTGACCAGGGGCCCGCGGATCATCGACGCGCACGTCAAGGAGTCGATGCGCAAGATCCTGGGCGAGATCCAGGACGGCAGCTTCGCCAAGGAGTGGGTGGCCGAGGACGAGGCCGGGCGGCCGAACTTCAACAAGCTGCAGGCCGAGGGCAACGCGCACCAGATCGAAGAGGTCGGCAAGAAGCTCCGCGCGCTGATGTCCTGGACGAACAAGTAATCGCGGGCGCACCGCCCTCGATCCGAGTGATCGCATAGCTGCGAGCGAACTTCGGTGGCGTGACACCCAGCGTCCACCGATGCGAACAGGCCCGGTGAACCCCAAAAGGGATCACCGGGCCTCGCGCTTTTCCCGCTCGCCCGACGATGGTGTGGCCGACTCCGGGTGCCGGTAGATTGCGGCGGCCTGGTATTCCCGTTTGCCAGGGATCGGATCGGTTGCTACGCGTGAGGGATAGAGTACGCATCGTGAGTGCAGACAACGAGATCGTGGATGACAAGGCGCACATCCGGCACCGGTTGGACTTCACCGGCGCAGAGTGGATCACCAGCACCGACGACCCGGACGAGCCGGGCGTGGAGATCGCCTTCGTGGACGGCTACATCGGCATGCGCAACGGCGCCGACCCGGACGGCCCGGTCCTGGTGTTCACCCCCGAGGAGTGGGACGCCTTCGTGGCCGGGGCCAAGGACGGCGAATTCGACGAGCCGTGAGCCACCGACCGCTCTCGGTGCCACACCCCGGTTGATCTGCGACAATGCCGAACTATCGGGTTTAACGGGCGGTGCTGGGCGATGCGGTGATCCGGGCTACACCCTTGTGAACACTTTCTCAATCTCCCGTTAAACTGCGATCCCGTCCGGGCACATCGTCGTGCCGAAAGTGACCTTCGCCTACTGGAGTTCGCCCGTGACCAACGCAAGCCGTCCTGTCGTCCTGATCGCCGAGAAGCTGGCTCCGTCCGTGATCGACGCGCTCGGGGACGAGGTCGAGATCCGCAACGTGGACGGCACCGACCGGCCAGCGCTGCTCGACGCCGTCGCCGACGTTGATGCGCTGCTGGTCCGCTCCGCCACCAAGGTCGATGCCGAGGTGCTCGCGGCGGCGAAGAAGCTCAAGGTCGTCGCCCGCGCCGGGGTCGGCCTCGACAACGTCGAGGTACCCGCCGCCACCGAGCGCGGCGTGATGGTGGTCAACGCACCCACCTCCAACATCGTCTCGGCCGCCGAGCACGCGATGGCCCTGCTGCTGGCGGTGGCCCGCAACGTCGCCCAGGCCGACGCGAGCCTCAAGGGCGGCGAGTGGAAGCGCAGCGCCTACACCGGTGTCGAGCTCAACGGCAAGACCGTCGGGGTGGTCGGACTCGGCAAGATCGGCCAGCTCTTCGCCCAGCGCGTGGCCGCGTTCGGCACCAAGCTGATCGCCTACGACCCCTACGTGTCGCCGGGCCGCGCCGCCCAGTTGGGCATCGAGCTGGTCACCCTGGACGAACTGCTGGCCCGCGCGGACGCGATCTCCATCCACCTGCCCAAGACCGCCGAGACGCTGGGCCTCATCGGCGCCGAGGAGCTGAAGAAGGCCAAGCCGGGCCTGCTGGTCGTCAACGCCGCGCGCGGTGGCCTGATCGACGAGGACGCGCTGGTCGACGCGCTGCGCAACGGCCACATCGGCGGCGCGGGCATCGACGTGTTCAAGACCGAGCCGACCACCGAAAGCCCGCTGTTCGAGCTGTCCAACGTGGTCGTCACCCCGCACCTGGGCGCGTCCACCGCCGAGGCGCAGGACCGCGCGGGCACCGACGTCGCCCGCTCGGTGCGGCTGGCGCTGCGTGGTGACTTCGTGCCGGACGCGGTCAACGTGCAGGGCGGCGCGGTCGGTGAAGAGGTCCGCCCGTACCTGTCGCTGACCCAGAAGTTGGGCCAGCTGCTCGCCGCGCTGCTGGGCAGCACGCCGAGCTCGGTGACCATCGAGGCGCGCGGCGAACTCGCCGACGAGGATGTCTCGGTGCTGCAGCTGGCGGCGCTGCGCGGTGTGTTCGCCGGTGCCGTGGAGAACCAGGTGACCTTCGTCAACGCGCCGCAGCTGGCCGAGGACCTGGGTGTGCAGGTCGAGGTCAAGACCTCTTCGGAGAGCCCGAACCACCGCAGCGTGGTGTCGGTGCGCGCGGGTCTGCCGGATGGTCGCACCGGTGTGGTCTCCGGCGCGCTGTCCGGGCCGAACCAGGTGGAGAAGCTGGTGGAGGTCAACGGCCGCCACTTCGACCTGCGCGCCGAGGGCAACGTGCTGCTGCTGGAGTACCCGGACCGGCCGGGCGTGATGGGCAAGGTCGGCACCCTGCTCGGCGAGGTCGGCGTCAACATCGAGGCGGCGATGGTCAGCCAGACCACCGAGCGCTCGGACGCGATCATGCTGCTCCGGGTGGACCGCCCGGTGGAGCCGGGTGTCCTGGAGCCGATCGGCGCTGCCGTGGGCGCCCGCATCGTCCGCACCGTGAGCTTCGAGTAGGAACCGGGGCAGCGCTCACCGCGAGTGGTTGATCCCGCAATATCACCCGGTTCAGTGATACGAGGGCCGTTCCGCGATTCGGGACGGCCCTCGTACCGTGCCAGGGACCAAGGGTTCTGTCACCCATCCGGGTGTCCCACCCTGCGAGACTTATCATCCACTTGGTGGGCCCGGCATGCCGCCACCCACGACCGTGCCGGTAGCCTTCGGCTCAACAGTTCGAGCCCCGCAGGTCGGGGTGGTTCTCGGGAGGTGTGTAGATGCGGCTCGCTGTGATCTCCGGCGACGGGATCGGGCCGGAGGTGGTAGCCGAGGCACTCAAGGTTCTCGGTGAAGTCGTGCCGGATACCGAGATCACCCGATACGACCTCGGCGCCGCTCGTTGGCACGCGACCGGGGAACTGCTGCCCGAATCCGTCCTGGGTGAACTCCGGCAGCACGACGCGATCCTGCTCGGTGCGGTGGGCGACCCGTCGGTGCCCAGCGGCATCCTGGAGCGCGGGCTGCTGCTGCGGCTGCGCTTCGAGCTCGACCACCACGTGAACCTGCGCCCGGCCCGGCTGTACCCAGGTGTGAAGAGCCCGGTGGCCGACCCCGGCGAGATCGACATGGTCGTGGTGCGCGAGGGCACCGAGGGGCCGTACGCGGGCAACGGCGGTCTGCTGCGCAAGGACACCACGCACGAGATCGCGACCGAGGTCAGCATCAACACCGCGTTCGGCGTCGAGCGGGTGGTGCGCGACGCGTTCGCCCGCGCCGCGGCCCGGCCGCGCAAGCACCTGACGTTGGTGCACAAGACCAACGTGCTCACCCACGCCGGGTCGTTGTGGTCGCGGGTGGTCGAAGAGGTCTCGCTGCAGTACCCGGATGTCATCGTGGCCTACCAGCACGTGGACGCGACCATGATCCACCTGGTCACCGACCCGAGCCGGTTCGACGTGATCGTGACCGACAACCTCTTCGGGGACATCATCACCGACCTGGCGGGCGCGGTCACCGGCGGCATCGGGCTGGCGGCCAGCGGCAACATCGACGCCACCCGGCGCAACCCGAGCATGTTCGAGCCGGTGCACGGCAGTGCGCCGGACATCGCCGGGCAGGGCGTGGCGGACCCGACCGCCGCGGTGCTGTCGGTGGCGATGCTGCTCGACCACGTGGGCTTGGCCGAGGCCGCCAAGCGGGTCGAGGCGTCGGTGGCGTTCGACCTGGCCACCCGAGACCACTCGGCCCCAGGCGCGACCTTCGCCATCGGCGACCGCCTAGCCGCCCTGGTCTCCTCCCGCGAAGTAGCCCCACAGGCATAGGACCTGCGTTCCACGGAAGGCGTCTCCCGTTCGGGGGGCGCCTTTTCCAATGTCCGGTACCGGTCCGGGTGATGGGAAGTCGGCTGCGGATTGTGGACATTGCCGGGGCGTGTGGCAGCATGGGGTCGTGGCTTTCCGCAGTGTGACCATTATTGGCGAGCGCGCCGGGTAACGACTCCGCACCCCGGCGCGCTGACCTCTCGCATTCGCGGGGGGTCTTTTTTGTGCCCGCACCGCGCTGCCGCATCCGATCCGAACTTCGACGCCGACGGGAGAAACCAGTGACCCGCACCACCCCGGCCGGAACTCCGCTGGACGACGACTTCCACGTCTACGACACGACCCTGCGGGACGGCGCGCAGCGCGAGGGGATTTCCTACTCGGTCACCGACAAACTCGCGGTGGCCCGGCTGCTGGACTCGCTGGGAGTCGGCTTCATCGAGGGAGGTTGGCCCGGCGCGCTGCCCAAGGACACCGAGTTCTTCCACCGCGCGGCCGACGGCGAACTCGACCTCCAGCACGCCGCGCTGGTCGCGTTCGGGGCCACCCGCCGCGCCGGGACCAAAGTGGACGAAGATCCGCAGGTGCGGGCACTGCTCGATTCCCGTGCGCCGGTGGTGACCTTGGTGGCCAAATCGGACCGTCGGCACATCGAGCGGGCGCTGCGCACCGATGTGGCGGAGAACTGCGCGATGGTGGCCGACACGGTGCGCTACCTGGTCGGTGAAGGGCGTCGGGTGTTCCTCGACGCCGAGCACTTCTTCGACGGCTACGCCTTCGACCCCGACACCTCGCTGCGGGTGCTGGAAGCCGCCGCGACCGCCGGTGCGGACGTCGTCGTGCTGTGCGACACCAACGGCGGCCAACTACCGCTGCGACTGGCCGAGACGGTCGGCGAAATCGTTGCGCGCACCGGATTCCGCATCGGCATCCACTGCCAGGACGACACCGGCTGCGCGGTGGCCAACAGCGTCGCCGCCGTGCAAGCCGGTGCGACGCACGTGCAGTGCACCGCCAACGGCTACGGCGAGCGCGCGGGCAACGCGGATCTGTTCGCGGTGATCGGAAATCTCGGCACGAAGCTGGCGATGCCGGTGTTGCCGGAGGGAAAGCTGTGCGAACTGACCAGGGTTTCGCACGCTTTGGCCGAAATCGCCAATCTCGCGCCGGACACCCACCAGGCTTACGTGGGACAGTCCACATTCGCGCACAAGGCGGGGTTGCACGCGAGTGCGATCAAAGTGGACCCCGAGCTGTACAACCACATCGATCCGGCCGTGGTGGGCAACGGGATGCGCGTGCTGGTCACCGAAATGGCCGGGCGGGCCAGTTTGGAGCTCAAGGGCGCCGAACTCGGCCTCGACCTGTCCGAGTCCCCGACCGCCGTCACCGGTGCGGTGCGCCGGGTGAAGGAACTGGAGGCTCGCGGCTGGTCCTTCGAAGCGGCCGACGCATCGCTGGAACTGTTGCTGCGCCGGGAGATGGCTGCCGCCGAGGGTGCGGAGCCGGTCGCCGCGCCGTTCGAGCTGGAGTCGTACCGGGTCGTGCTCGACCACCGCTCGGCGACCGATGTGGTCTCCGAGGCGACGGTCAAGGTACACGTCGCGGATCAGCGCGTGATCGCCACGGCGGAGGGAAACGGTCCGGTCAACGCGCTCGACGCCGCGCTGCGCAAGGCGCTCGTGCCGCACCTGCCGTGGCTGGAAGCCGTTGAACTGTCCGACTACAAGGTGCGCATCCTCATCGACGCGCCGGGCACCGACGCCGTCACGCGGGTGCTCGTGGAGTCCCGCGACGGGGCGGAGGAGTGGACGACCGTCGGCGTGCACGGCAACATCGTCGAAGCCAGCTGGCTGGCGCTGTGCGACGCCCTCGCGTACAAGGCGTTGCGCTGCAACGCGGTTGGCTCCGCCGTGCCCCAGGTGTCCTGAGTGGTTGCCCTGCCGTGCTCGTGACCTGCCGCAACGGTGCTGCCGTGGAGTGCTGGTGATGGGCACGGGTTAGGCTGATGCGACGGTCCACATTCGATTCCGGAGGTTCGTCTTGCGCCTGGCACGCGTTGCCCACTCCGACGGGGTGTCCTTCGTCGCACTGGAGCCGGATCCGGCCGCGCCGCAGGAGAAAGTGCTCGCCATCGAGATCGACCAGCACCCGTTCGGCGACCCGACGTTCACCGGACGCAGGTGGCCCATGGCCGATGTTCGGCTGCTCGCCCCGATCCTGCCCACGAAGGTCGTCTGCGTCGGCAAGAACTACGCCGAGCACGCCCGCGAGATGGGCGGCGAACCACCGGAGAACCCGGTGATCTTCCTGAAGCCGTCCACCTCGGTGATCGGCCCCAACGCGGCGATCAAGCTGCCGCCGAACTCCGAGCGGGTGGACTTCGAGGGCGAACTCGCGGCCGTGGTGGGGCAGCCGTGCAAGGACGTGCCGGAGGCCCGCGGCACCGAAGTGCTGCTGGGCTACACGATCGCCAACGACGTCACCGCGCGCGATCAGCAGCAGGCCGACGGCCAGTGGACGCGGGCCAAGAGCTACGACACGTTCTGCCCGCTGGGGCCGTGGATCGACACCGCACTCGATCCGGCGGACCTCGGGATCCGCACCGAACTCGACGGCGAGCTCAAGCAGCAGTCGCGGACTTCGCTGCTGCTGCACGACGTCGCGGGGCTGGTGTCCTGGATCTCGCGGGTGATGACGCTGCTGCCCGGCGACGTGATCCTCACCGGCACCCCGGCGGGCGTGGGACCGATGCGGCCCGGCCAGCAGGTGTCGGTGTCCATCGACGGCCTGGGCACCCTCACCAACCCCGTCCAGCAGGGGTCGTGAGGGCGCCACTCACGACCCCTGCTGGACAGCAACAATGGCAGGCACTCAGGCGGTGTGTCCGTCTGTGGCCGCAACGGGGATGACCAGCGTGCCGTTGGTGACGTCGCTGGCGACTGCGGTGAGCCGCAGGTTGTGCGCTCGGGCGTAGCCCCGCAAGGCGCTGAACGCCTCATTCACACCGATCTGGTTCCGCTCGGCGAGAACGCCCTTGGCCTGCTCGATGATGATGCGGCTGTTGAGCGCCGTCTGCAGTTGCTCGTTGAGGATGTCGGTGCGGCGGATCGCGCGTTCCTGCAGGATGCTGATGGTGGCGACATCGGCCAGTGCCTGTCCGATTCGCAGCTCATCGGCTCCCATCGTCTGCGCGGTTGAGCTGAACAGGTTCAAGGCGCCAATGGTCTCGTCACGAAGGCGCAGCGGCAGGGCGTGCACTGCGGTGAAGCCAGCAGCTGATGCCTGAGCCGCGAACCGCGGCCACCGGCTCTCGGCAGGGGTCAGATCGGTCGAGCTGACCTGGCGACTGGTCCGGAAGCAATCCAGGCACGGTCCCTCCTCGGCTTGCAACTGGAACAGCTCCAGCATTCGCGCCCGCTCGGTCGAGGACGAGACCAGTCGGAGGGCTCCCCGCTGATCCGACAGCAACAACCCAGCGGCATCGACGGGGAGCAGCCGCACGCACTCAGCGGCGAGTCGGTGCAGCAGTTCGATCATGTCGTAGTCGTCCACCAAGGAGTCTGCGAGACTGACCAACGCCTCCGCCACCGCCCGCTCTTTTCCGCGATCTTCGCTGTTCATGGCATTGTCACCGCCCTCGGGCGGTCGGTTTTGATCATCGAGGTCCCTCCTCAAACCGCAGCCGCCGTGCGACCACGTCCTGGGCCACTTCATCGATTGGGCGGTCGTTCGCAAAGGCGGACGCCCGCAACATGGCCACCGCAGCTTCCGCGGAAACATTTGCCTGCGCCATGATCATCCCGGTCGCTTGGTGCACTTCAGCCCTGTGGAGCGGGTAACCGGACGTCCACTGCGAAGAGCCGTCGTTGTCGAGTGTCCCGCCCGCGCGGTGACCAAGCAATATCCACAACGCCGCGTCCGCAGCGCGCAACGCGCCGGTCAGCTGCTCGGGTAGCAGCGGGCCCTGCACGACGCGGTGGAGATTCAGGACGCCGACCTTGATCGTGCCCAGTTGCAGGGGAAACACGTACAGCGCGCGCGCCCTCGTGTGCCGGACCTTGGTGGCGAAAATCGGCCACCGGTCGGTGGTGCTGTCCGCCATGTCCGATACCAACACCGGGCTTCCCGAGGTCAGGGCCTCCACGCACGGCCCTTCCCCGAGGCTGAACTGCAACTGGTCGAGCTCGCTCGCCAGCTCGTCGGTGGCGCAGAGCGGTTCCTGGCGATAGGCATCGGTCATCATCGTGATCGCCGCGCCGTCCACCGGCAGCTCCGCAACGCAGGCTTGGCAGATCCGCAGCGGAGCTGAAGCTCCGCCCTCGGCGATGATCGAAGCCAGAATCCGCACCAGCGGGTCGACGTCACCCATAGGAGTTTCTCCCGGTGACAGCACCAGCTAGGCGCAGTGCCTGGCACCGACCCATCGCGTGTCCTCATCCCCGTAGGCGAATTCAGCCGCAATTTGCCGACACCCGACAAGGACTGGATCGACGCTGCCGATGCGTTCAACGACTCACAACACATTCTACGCGCACCGCGTCCGGGACTAACAGTGCTGGAATCCAGTCGGTTACCAGCTCGTTTCGCAGTCGAGGGAACACGCCTATACCAGCCGCGACTCCCCGCCCCAGGGCGGCGCCAGCACGCACGGCCCGGCCATCGGACGGTGACAAACCCCGGAGAGAAGCGTAGCGTTGTCGAATCTCGCTGGATCCGGTTACTCCAGACCTCGGTAACCACTCCGCACTGGAGCAGAAAGCCGGAGTCATATGCGAACACAGCAGAATTCCCAATTCACTTTGGGGCCACACTTTCCCGGCTGTGCCGCAGGTGTGCGCATCTCCAACAACGCAGCCCGCGCTCGGCACGCGGAAGCAGTTACGAGCGTCGGCCGCGGTAGCCGGGACAAGACGCCCAGTCAGCATCGGGAGACCTCCCGGTACGCCTGGCGAAGACCTTTCCTCGCCCGGTAGGCGAGCGCGGCGACGCCATTGGGGGTCAATCCCAGGAACGGTGCGACCTGGCCCGGAGTCAAGCCTTCGACCTCGACGTGCCAGAGCACCGTCCGCCACCGCTGCGGCAGGTTGGCGAAGGCCCGCGCGGCCAGCGAGCGCTCCAGGCTGGCGATCGCGAGATCTTCGAGTCCCTCGCCGTCACCGAGGACTTCGGCGATGTCGCCCGTCAGCTGGAGCCGCTGCTCCCGGCGTGCGCGCTCGAAGGCGAGATGGCGTACGGACGTCAGCAAGTACGCCCGGAACGCCACGACCGGGCCGTGCCCGCCGCGCAAAGCCGCGAGCACGTTAACGAAGGCTTCGGAGACGAGGTCATCGGCGTCGACCCGTGATCTGCTCAGCTGGCTGGCCGCGCTGTACGCGGCGCCCACGTGCCGTGCATACAGCTCGTGGTAGGCGGCCGTAGAGCCCTGCCGGACCGCCTCGCTGAGATCACCGTCAGCACAACGCCGTCCGGGCTCGGTACGCCACCGGGTGGTTGCGCGGGTGTACTGCCCGCACGAGAACGAGTCCGACATCGCGATGGCCTCCGGTGGGCGAACTCGACCAAGAGCGTTGGCTACCGCCGGGGGCTGGGGCGATCATGGCACGATAGCGCCGATTCGTACCGAATATCCAGAGGCTCATCACACCTCTCACGCAATGTTCAACCATCACCCCGATACCCATGGGGCCGACCAGCACCACGAACCGCACCGTCGTCGATCCCGTGCGCGCGGGGGGCCAGGGGGAGAGCTTCCGCCAGAGGCCGAGATCGGCCGTCGCTGATTGGCCTATGTGGACTATTCGCGGGAATCTGGTGCGGGGCGAACTGCCCTCCGAGGTTGCTGCCGTCCCCGCGGACAGGGTCGGCGTCAGGTGGTGCAACCGCACACAGCCCAGCCCGACGTCGACCAGCGCGCGGGTGGCGGGAGCTACCCAGCAGCAGCGGCAAGAACGCCAACGCCACTTCGATGTCGCGCGGAACCGTCAGCGCAGGGCCGTTTCGGGGGGCCGCTCCCGGACCGCGCCGTAGGCGAGGATGTACGCCGGGATCTTGCGCAACCACGGGAGGGTCGAGATAGCCCGCAGGGGCAGCGGCACGTGGGCGGTGTCGCCGAAGTCGATCTCGCCGTGCAGCGCCGGACTCACCACGTTGTCGTGAATCAGCCGCTGGAAGCGCTGGATGAGCACGGTGGTCGGCCAGCGGCGCCGCTGAACCGCCACGACGTGCCTGCGCCGCAACCGCCCTTCGCGCAGCGGTACGGCCAGGTACCGGGCGGCGGCCACCGCGTCCTGCACGGCGAGGTTGATCCCGATGCCGCCCACCGGGGACATCGCGTGCGCGGCGTCGCCGATGCACAGCAGGCCCGGCACATGCCACTTGCGCAGCCGGTCCAGGGCCACGTGCAGCACCTTCACGTCGTCCCAGCTGCGCACCAGATCCCGTCCGGCCATCCAGGGGAAGTAGCGCACCAGCGTCGCGTTGAATTCCTCGATGGGGCGGTTGCGGCCCTCCGGGTCGGTGCCCTTGGCAATGATCGACGCCACCTGGAAGTAATCGCCCCGGTCCAGCAACGCGTTGAAGGTGCGTCCCCGGATCAGGCCGATGGCGCCCTCTGGATCGCCCGCCTGGCGCGGCACCCGGAACCACCGCACGTCCATCGGCGTCGGGAAGTCCCGCAGCCCGAGTTCGGGCAGGGTGCGCACGAAGGAATTGCGGCCGTCGCAAGCCACCGTGATGGTCGCCCGCAGCTCACCGGTCCGGCCGTCGGCGGTGCGGTAGCGCACGCCGTTGACCCGGCCGCCTTCCCGGATCAGTTCCGTCGCCTCGGTGTTCATCCGCAGCGTGAAAGTGGGTTCCTGCTTGCCCGCGTCGGCCAGCATGTCGAGGAAGTCCCACTGCGGGACCATCGCTATGTAGTTGTACTTGACCGGCAGCGACTGGAAGTCGCCGAAGGTGAACAGCTCGCCCGCGGGTCCGATGGGCAGCCGCATTCGGTTCAGGTGCCGCTGCGGCAGTTCGGCGAACTGCGCTGCCAAGCCCAGGTCGTCGAGCAGTTGCAGCGTGGTGGGGTGCACCGTGTCGCCGCGGAAGTCCCGCAGGAAGTCGTTGTGCTTCTCCAGCACCGTGACGTCGACACCGGACCGGGCCAGCAGCAGTCCCAGCACCATGCCCGCCGGTCCGCCGCCGACGACGCAGCAGGTCGTTCGCTCCATTGCGATCGCCTCCAATTTTCAACGCACGTTGAATAATTGTAGGATGCCTTGCCCGGATGCGCTCGTCAACCGCTCGCGGCGGGTGACTAGGCTGAGATGTGTTATGAGCACGCCAGAAGCCGCCGCAACCGCCGCCAGGCCCGTTCGAGTCCGGTTCTCCCCCTCGCCGACGGGCATCCCGCACGTCGGCCTGATCCGAACCGCCCTCTACAACTGGACGTTCGCCAGGCACAACAAGGGCACCCTGGTGTTCCGCATCGAGGACACCGACGCCAGCCGGGACAGCGAAGAGTCCTACCAGGCACTGCTCGACGCGTTGCGCTGGTTGGGCCTCGACTGGGACGAAGGCCCCGAGGTCGGCGGCCCCTACGGCCCCTACCGGCAGAGCGAACGGCGCGACACCTACGCCGACATCGCCCAGCGGCTGCTGGCCGCTGACGAGCTCTACGAGTCGTACTCCAGCCCGGAAGAGGTCGAAGCCCGGCACAAGGCCGCCGGGCGCGACCCCAAGCTGGGCTACGACAACTACGACCGGGACCTCACCGACGAACAGTTGGCCGCCTTCCGCGCCGAAGGTCGCAACGCCGTGCTGCGGCTGCGGATGCCCGATCGCGACATCACCTTCACCGACCTGGTGCGCGGCGAGATCACCTTCCCGGCGGGCAGCATCCCGGATCCGGTGCTGGTGCGCGGCAACGGTGACCCGCTCTACACCCTGACCAACCCGGTCGACGACGCGCTGATGCGCATCAGCCACGTGCTGCGCGGCGAAGACCTGCTGTCCTCCACGCCGCGCCAGATCGCACTCTACGAGGCGCTGCAGCGCATCGGCGTCACCGACTTCACACCCGAGTTCGGCCACCTGCCGTTCGTCATGGGGGAGGGCAACAAGAAGCTCTCCAAGCGCGACCCGCAGTCCAACCTGTTCCACCATCGCGACCGGGGTTTCCTGCCGGAAGGTCTGCTGAACTACCTGGCGCTGCTCGGCTGGTCCATCTCCGAGGACCGCGACGTCTTCAGCCTCGACGAGATGGTCGAGGCGTTCGACATCAGCCGGGTCAGCGCCAACCCGGCGCGCTTCGACCAGAAGAAGGCCGACGCGATCAACTCCGCGCACCTGCGCGCCCTCGCGCCGGACGACTTCGTCGGCCGCGTCGTGCCCTACCTCGTCAAGGGCGGCGTGCTCCCGGCCGAGCCGACCGAACAGCAGCTCGCCATCGTGCGCGCCGCCGCGCCGCTGGTGCAGGAACGGCTGATCGTGCTCTCCGACGCAGTCGGCATGATGGGCTTCCTGTTCGCCGGTGACGACTTCGCGCCCGAACCGGAATCCGCGCGGAAAGCCCTCGGCGCAGACGCCGCGCCGGTCCTCGAAGCCGCCATCAACGCCCTCGACGCGCTGCCCGAATGGACCGCGGCAGGTATCGAGCAGGCCCTGAAGGACTCCGTCGTCGATGGCCTGGGCATCAAGCCCCGCAAGGCATTCGCCCCGGTGCGCGTCGCGGTCACCGGCCGCACCGTGTCGCCGCCGCTGTACGAGTCGATGGAACTCCTCGGCCGCGCAGTCTCGCTCCAGCGCCTCCGCAACGCACTGGGCTGAGCCGATGTCGTGGGCGCGGCCGCGGGGTGCGCCCCACAGCCCCGCGCACGCCGCCTCAACCGCAAAAGCCCGGCCGGGTAACCGTCTTGGCCGCGTCGGGCGCGGGGGGGGGGCGCCGAGCCACGCGGGGGGGCATCCG
>NZ_JALBWV010000083.1 GCF_022678645.1 Saccharopolyspora soli
ACTGGGAGGCTGTATGAGCCACAATCCCTTTCCTGCTCATGCGGCCGACCGGGTGCGGGTGTCCCGCAAGACACTGGGAGGCTGTATGAGCCACAATCCCTTTCCTGCTCATGCGGCCGACCGGGTGCGGGTGTCCCGCAAGACACTGGAGACAGCGTGAGCACCGAGCAGTGGCAGGACTGGGGACTGCGCGCAGATGCCCCCACCACCACGGCAGATCCTCGGTTCATCGACGTAGCAGGCACTCCGCAACAGCAGGGGATCACGCACGGCATCGCCGCCCACGACCTGATCGCCGCCAACATCGCCGCGGTGCGGCGCGACGTCGCGGAGCTCTGCACGGACGACGCGGCGCGGCAGCGTTACCGGAAATGCCTGGACGCGAACGCGGAATTCGTCCGCACCACCGCGCCGGACGCCTGGGCGGAGCTCACCGGCATCGCCGAGGGCTCGGGCATCCCGCTGGCCGACATCCTCGCGTTGAACCTGCCCGCGCACATGGTGCTGCGCTGGGTGCCGAACGAGTGCACCCAGATCGCGGTCACCGGCCAGCGGGCCGCGGGCCGGACCCTGGTCGCCAAAACCCGTGATATGTCCGGCAATTTCGTCGAGCACGTCGCACTGCGCCGTCGATATGGCGATGGTCGGCGGTTGGCGGAGGTGACCGTCGCGGGCAGCATCCTCTGGCCGGGCAGCGGCATCAACGACTCGGGCGTGGCGATGTCGACTTCCGGTGTGTGGAGCGCGCACACCGCCGTGGACTGGCGGGACTCGGCGACCGGCTGGATCCTGATCAACTCGCACGACCTGCTGCTGAAAGCGCGCAGCGCGGCGGAATTCGTCGAGCTGCTGTGGGAACAACCCCGGCTCAGCGGCCTGAACATGGTGGTCGCCGACCTCGGCGAGACGCTGGGACTGGAGGTCACCCGCGACCACATCGTGCACCGCGAGCCAGCCGACGTCCACGTGCTGACCAACCACTACGTCTGCGATCCGCTGGCCGCGCTTTCCCCTGCACCGGCCCAATATCCGTCGTCCTACCTGCGCAGGCAGCGGGCCGATGAGCTGCTCGCCGCGCGGCCCGAGGTGACGGCGGGCGATCTCGCGCAGCTGTTCGCCGATGAGCACGGCGGGCCGCACAACAGCTTGGCGCGGCGGCAGATCGACGGCGTCGGCGCCGAGACGACCTACGCCTCGATCGCCGAGCTGCCGAGCCTCGCCTTCCACGTGGTGCTCGGCAATCCGGCCGACGCCGATCGCACCGAGGGGCCGAGATGAGGCGCCTGCTGGTCGCAGCGCTGGCGCTGCTGCTCGCTGGATGCGCGGTGACGCAGGGGCCCGCGGACCGGGCCCGGTCGTCGTCGTTGGTGATCGGCCTGTCCTCGTCCGCCACCACCCTCGATCCGATGAACACCACCTCGGTCGGCACCGACCTGTCCGTGCTGTCTTCGGTGTACTCGTCGCTGGTCATCCGGCAGCCGGACCTGCGGATCGGACCGTCGGCGGCGATGTCGTGGGAGCGGGTGGCACCGACCCGGTGGCGGTTCCACCTCGACCCGCGAGCCCGGTTCGCCGATGGCAGCCCGCTGGACGCCGACGTGGTGGTGTGGAACATCCAACGCCTCGTCAACAAGGGCAACGGGCTGCGGATGACGTCGAACTTCCCGGACCTCAAGGGCGCCGAGAAGGTCGACGCCAGCACCGTGGACCTGCTCACGTCGCGGCCCTCGCCGAACCTGCCCGACGCGCTGTCCATGCTGTTCCTGCTCAGTCCGCAATGGACCGAAACGCATGATCCGGCCGCCGAAGCGATGGGTTCGGGTCCCTACGAGATCACCTCGTACAGCCCCGGCGGCAACATCGAACTGCGCGCCAGGCCGGACTACTGGGGCCCGAAACCGGCCATCGGCAACGTGACGTTCCGGGTCACGCCGTCGCAGTCGGCGCAGGTTTCCGGACTGCTCTCCGGCGAACTCGACGCGGTGGCCGGGATGGACCCGCAGGACCTCGACCGGCTGCGGGCCGACCGCAACATCGCCGTGCAGCAGCTGGACACCACGCGGATGGCGTTCATCAAGCTCAACACGCTGACCGGGCCGATGCAGGACCTGCGGGTGCGGCAGGCGGTGAACTACGCCGTCGACAAGCGGGCCATCGCCGACAGCCTGCTCAAGGGTTCGGTCGACGAGAGCCCCGGACAACTGCTGACCAAGGACTACACCGGCTACACGCCGGGCTTGCAGCCCTACCAGTACGACCCGCAGCGCGCCCGGCAGTTGCTCGCCGAAGCTGGATATGGGCCGGGCAAACCGCTCAACGTGCAGCTGAGCCTCCCAAGTGGACAGTACGTCGCGGCGGAGCTGGTGGTGCAGGCCGTGGCGCAGCAGTTGCGCGAGGTCGACGTCAACGTCGAGATCCGGTCCGAGCCGTTCGCGGTCTACATGCAGAAGTACCTGAAGGAAAACGCGATGCCGGACATGCAGTACATCACCCAGGCATGGCCGACGTTGAGCGCCGACGGACTTTACGGCCTGTTCGTTTCGAGCAGTCCTTACGCGTACTGGCAGGACAAGACGTTCACCGATGCGGTGACGACGGCGCGTGCGACCGAGGACGTGGCCGGGCGCGACGCGTTGTACGCGGTGGCGGCGCGGCAGGCCCGAGAGCAGGCGCCGGTGCTGTTCCTGTTCCCGCAGCCGGGCATCTACGCCACCGCGAAAGGGCTGTCGTGGCAGGCCCGCCCGGACGACTGGGTGCGTCCGGCGGACATGGCCTGGACCGAGGGGGAGCGGTGAGCACCTACCTGATCCGGCGAGTCGGGCTGAGCGTTCTGGCCATCTGGGGCGCGTTGTCCGTGGTGTTCCTGATCCTGCACGCCTCCGGCGACCCGGCGCTGCTGATGGCTCCGGCGGGCGCGGACCCGGCGCAGATCGCGGCGCTCAGCCACGCGCTCGGCTACGACCGGCCGCTGGGCGTGCAGTACTTGGCGTTCTTCGGGGACGCCCTGCGCGGGCAGTTCCCGGACTCCTTGCAGTTCCAGCAGCCAGCGCTGGAGGTGGTCTTCCAGCGGCTCGCCGCGACGGCCGTGCTGGCGGGCGCGGCGCTGGGACTGGCCGTGCTCGGTGCGCTGGCGATCGGGTTCGGCACCGGTGCGCGGCGCGTGGACGGCTCGCACCGGGAGTGGCCGATGTGGCTGGTCTACCTCCTGCAGGCGGTGCCGAACTTCTACATCGGAGTGCTGCTGGTGTGGTTCTTCGGCGTCGTGCTCGGCTGGTTCCCGACCTCGGGTGCGACCGAACCGGCCAGCGTGGTGCTGCCCGCGATCGCGCTGGCGGCCGGGGTGCTGCCGCCGTTGGCCAGGGTGTTCCGCACGAGCCTGCGCACTGAGCTGGCCCGGCCGTATTCGCGCACCGGCACGGCGCTGGGCATGGGCCGGGGTCGGGTGGTGCGGCACGCCGCGTACGGCTCGCTACTGCCGACGATCACCGTGCTCGGGCTGGAAGCGGGGGCGCTGCTGGGCGGCACGGTGATCGTGGAGACGGTGTTCTCCTGGCCGGGCGTCGGCCAGCTGGCGATTTCGGCGCTGCAGAACGAGGACTACCCGCTCGTGCTCGCCGACCTGACCTTCCTGATCCTGGTCTTCGTCGTGATCAACCTGATCGTCGACCTGGCCTACGGGGTCCTAGATCCGCGCGTGCGGCACAAGGGGTGAAGGACGCGATGATCCAGACGCCGCAACAACAGACCCGCCGCCGACCGGTCGGCGGCATCGTCGGCGCGGTCCTGCTCGGGCTCATCGTGTGCGCGACAGTGCTCGCGCCGCTGCTAGCACCGCACGACCCGCTCGCCCAGGATCTGTTGCACACCAACGCAGCGCCGGGGGAGCACGGCTATCTGCTCGGCACCGACCAGCTCGGCCGGGACATGCTCAGCCGCTTCCTCCACGGCGCCCGCACCCCGCTGCTCGTCGGGGTGCTCGCGGTGCTCTGCGGCGGGGTTTTCGGCACCGCGCTGGGACTGATCTCCGGTTTCGCGCGCGGCTGGTGGGATCAGCTGCTGGCCCGGCTGGCCGATATCCAACTGGCGTTGCCCTCGATCCTGCTCGCGCTGATGGTGCTTTCCTTCGGTGGCCGCAGCACTGCGGTGTTGGTGCTGGTGATCGCGCTGACCGGCTGGCCCGCCTATTTCCGGTTGGTGCGTTCCCGCGTGCTCGCGCTGCGCCAGCTGCCCTACGTCGAAGCGTCGCTGCTCGGCGGCCTGCCGACCTGGCGAATCCTGTTGCGTGACCTGCTGCCCGGCGTGCGCGGGCTGGTCGCGGTGACCGCGACGCTCGACCTCTCCCGCGCGGTGCTGATGGAAGCCGGGCTGAGCTACCTGGGCCTGGGCGCGCAGCCACCGAACCCGGACTGGGGCCTGATGGTCGCCGAAGGGCAGGGGCAGCTGCTCAGCGCGTGGTGGATCGCGGTGCTGCCCGGCATCGGGCTGGTGCTGCTGGTCCTGGGCGCCAACCTGCTGGGCGAGCGGCTGTCCGTGCGACGAGTCGCGGCGAGCTGAGCTTTCGAGAACGGAGTGAACCGATGATCCCCGACACCGCCACCGCGACCGCCCGCTGGCAGCGCGTCCAGGCGAACCTGGCCGCGGCCGACCTGGACGCGATGGTGGTCGTCAAGCCGCAGAACACCTTCTACCTGTCCGGGTACACGCCGATGATCTACTCGCACCCGGTCCTGGTGTTCCTGCCGGTCGAGGGCGACCCGGTGTTCATCCTGCACGCGCTGCGCGCGCACAGTTCGCGCAACAGCTCGCGGATCACCGACATCCGCCCGTACGGCCGCTGGGCCGAGGAGGTCGGCCCGGACCACTGGTGGGAGGTGCTCGCGCAGGTCGCCGCCGAGTTCGGGGCCAGCCGGATCGGCGTCGAAGGCGAGTTCCTGCCGGTCAACTTCCGGGACCGGATCGCCGCCACCCTGCCGAACGCGGGCTTGTTCGACTCGGGGCAGGCGGTGATGGAGGCGCGCTACGTCAAGGACGCGGCCGAGCTGGACTCGCTGCGGGTGGCGTGCCGGATCGCCGACGTCGGGATGGCTGCCGCGATCGACGCGGTTTCCCAGCGGCACAGCGAGGTCGAGACGGCCTCGATCGCGATGCGGGCGATGCAGCGCGAGTGGAGCGAGCACCACCCGGACCGGTTCGCGATGGACTTCGGCAACCTGGAAGGCGGCGTTTTCCACGCGCTGTGGGCGTATTCGCTGGTCGGTGACCGGGTGCCGATGAACTCCGCGCCGCCGACCGAGCGCACGCCGGTCGACGGCGAGATCCAGTGGACGGTCATCTGGACGTCGATCGACGGCATGCATGCCGAGAACGAACGCAGCGTCGCGGTCGGACCGTTGGACGACGAGAAGCGCCGGGCCTTCGATGCGGTGCTGGAGATCCGCGACGAAGTGCTGCCCATGCTGCGGCCGGGTGTTTCGTGTGCCGAGGCGTACGAAGTGGCCCGGCAGGGCTACGTCAAGCGCGGCTACGGCGACTACCTGCCCGGCCGCATCGGGCACGGCCTCGGTCTCGGTCCGCACGAGCAGCCCTCGCTCGGTCCGCACGACGAGCTGGTCTTCGAGCCGGGCATGGTGTTCACCATCGAGCCGAACCTGCGCATTCCCAGCTTCGGCGGCTTGCAGCACTCGGACAGCCTGGTGATCACCGAGACCGGCCACGAACTGCTCACCACCACCCGCCGAGACCTCATCCAGGTCTGAGCCACCGGAGGAACTGATGTCGACGCTGCTCGAAGTGTCCGGCCTGAACGTCCGGTTTCCCGACACGGGCGTGCTGGCCGTGCGCGACGCGTCCTGGCAGGTGCCTGCGGGTGAGGTGCTCGGACTGGTCGGGGAATCCGGGTCCGGGAAGAGCGCGACCGGGCTCGCGGTGCTCGGCCTGCACGGCCCGGAAGCCGTGCTGTCGGGCAGTATCCGGTTCAACGGCGAGGAATTGCTCGGCGCCCCGGAAGCGCGGCTGCGGGAACTGCGCGGCAGCGAGATCTCGATGATCTTCCAGGACGCGCTGGACTCGCTGAACCCGTTCCGCAGCGTCGGCGCCCAGGTCGCGGAGGCGTACCGGCTGCACCACCCGGTGCGCAAGGCGGTTGCGAAGCAGCGCGCGGTGGAGATGCTGGACCGGGTGGGGATCGCGGAACCGCACCGCAGGGCCAAGGACTACCCGCACCAGTTCTCCGGCGGGATGCGGCAGCGGGTGATGATCGCTGCCGCGCTGATCAACGAGCCGTCGCTGCTGATCGCCGACGAACCCACCACCGCGCTCGACTCGACGGTCCAGGCGCAGGTGCTCGAACTGCTGGCGGACCTGCAACGCGAGATGGGCATGGCGGTCGTGCTGGTGACCCACGATTTCGGTGTGGTGCAGGAGGTTTGCACCAACATCGCGGTGATGTACCGCGGCCGGGTAGTGGAAACCGGGAACACGCGGCAGGTCCTGCAGGACGGTCGCCACCCCTACACCCGCGCGCTGGTCGCGTCGGTGCCGACGATGCAGGACGAGCCCGGCGGCACATTGCCGACGGTTCGCGAGGTGGTCACCTCGCTGGTGGGGCCGATCGACGACGAAGCGCTGGCCGACCCGGACCTGCGGATCCCCGAAGGTCGTGAGTACGAAAGCGGGCTCCAGCCCGACGACGCGCTCACGACCGTGGTTGACGGAGCCCTGCTGCTGTCGGTGCGGGACCTGTCGGTGACCTTCCCAGGTGGTCTCGGAAAACCCGCCCGCGACGCGGTGCAGGGCGTCAGCTTCGACATCGCGGTCGGCGAATCCTTCGGCCTGGTGGGCGAATCCGGGTCCGGGAAGAGCACCATCTCGCGGGTGGTCACCGGCCTGCAGGCGGCCACTACCGGGCAGGTCCGGTTCGACGGTGCGGAGCTGTCCGGGATGTCACGGCGAAGCCTGTCCCGACGCATCCAGCTGGTGTTCCAGGACCCGTACGCCTCGCTGAACCCGGACCGCACGATCGGCGACGCGGTGGGCGCGCCGCTGACGGTGGCGGCCGACGGCACACCCGCTCTCAGCCGCGCGGAACTGCGAAGACGCGTCGAGGGCCTGCTGACCGAGGTGGGCCTGGACCCCGAACTGGCCGATGCCTACCCGGACCAGCTCTCCGGCGGGATGCGCCAGCGCGCCGGGATCGCCCGCGCGCTGTCGGTCGAACCGGCGTTGCTCGTCGCCGACGAGCCGGTGTCCGCATTGGACGTTTCGGTGCAGGCCCAAGTGCTCAACCTGCTGGTCGAACTGCGGCGCAAGCGGGGTCTGGCGCTGCTGTTCATCTCGCACGACCTGACCGTGGTCCGGCACATGTGCTCCCGGATCGCGGTGCTGGCCAGCGGGTCCATCGTGGAGATCGGGGACAGCGCCGACGTGCTGGGCACCCCGCAGAGCGAGCACACCCGAGCGCTGCTAGCCGCAGCACCCGACCTGGAGCGTGTGGGGTGACCATGTACCAACAGCAAAGCTCGCACTGGGGTCTGTTCAGTGCGGCGCGCAAACCGGGCGGCCTGGACGTGATCCCAGATCCGGACGACCCGAACCCGGCTCCACTGCTGCGCAACGTGCCCGCCGCGCTCGACGAACGGCTCCGGGTGCGCACGCCTCACGTGCGTCGCGGCTGGCTGGAAGGCGGCTCGGCCGAGCGCGGCGACGACGAGTACCTGCCGATCAGCTGGTCGGAGGCGATCGGGCTGGCGGCCGGGGAACTGGACCGGGTCCGCACCACGTACGGCAACGAGGCGATCTACGGCGGCTCCTACGGCTGGGGCAGCGCTGGCCGGTTCCACCACGCGCAGAGCCAGGTCCACCGCTTCCTGAACGTCATCGGCGGATACACCCGCTCGGTGCAGACCTACAGCCTGGGTGCCGCCCGACCGCTGTTGCGGCACGTGGTCGGCAACGACGACCCGATCTCGAAGGCGACAGCGTGGCCGGTGCTCGCCGAGCACACCGAGCACTTCGTCTGCTTCGGCGGCATCCCGGAGAAGAACTCGCAGGTCAACTCCGGCGGCGTGAGCCGACACGAGGTGGCCGGGCACCTGCGCCGGGCGCGGGCCCGCGGTGCCTGGTTCACGCTGATCAGCCCGCTGCGCGACGACCTCGCCCCGGAACTCGACGCCAGGTGGCTGGCGCCGGTGCCGGGCACCGACACCGCGCTGATGCTGGCGTTGAGCTACGTGCTGATCGATCGCGGTTGGCACGACGAGGAATTCCTGCGCACCCACTGCGTCGGGTTCGACCAGTTCCGGAGGTACCTGTTCGGCGCGGCCGACGGCATCGCGAAGAGCCCGCAGTGGGCGGAGCAGGTCTGCGGCATCGACGCGGCGGTCATCGTCGGGCTGGCCGAATCGATGGCGACCCGGCGCACCATGGTGACGTTGAGCTGGTCGTTGCAGCGCGCCCGCTACGGCGAGCAGCCGCTTTGGGCGGGTATCGCGCTGGCCTGCGTGCTCGGCCAGATCGGCTTGCCCGGCGGTGGATTCGGCCACGGCTACGGCGCGACGGCGGGCGTGGGGGCGCGACGGCTGCCGTACCGGCTGCCGACGTTGCCGCAGGGCGTGAACCCGGTGCGCGAGTTCATCCCGGTGGCGCGCGTCGCGGACATGCTGCTGCATCCGGGGGAGGAGTACGACTACGACGGCGAACGCCGCCGGTACCCGGACATCCGGTTGGTGTACTGGGCCGGTGGGAATCCGTTCCACCACCACCAGGACCTGGCGCGGCTGACCGAGGCGTTCCGCCGCCCGGACACGGTGATCGTCCACGAACCGTTCTGGACGGCGACGGCCCGGCACGCGGACATCGTCTTCCCGGCCACGACCACCCTGGAGCGCAACGATCTGGGCTGCGCCAAGGAAGATCGCGCGCTGGTCGCCATGCGGCAGGTGACGCCGCCGCTGGGCCAGGCGCGTTCGGACTTCGAGATCTTCGCCGCCCTGGCCGGGAAGCTGGGGGTGGAGCAGGAGTTCACCGAGGGCCGCGACGAGTGGGGCTGGTTGGCGCACCTGTACGAGCAGTGGCGGCGCGAGGCGTCCGATCCGGGCCTGGATTTCCAGCAGTTCTGGGAGCTCGGCCGTCTCGAACTGCCCGCCGAGCCGGACGACCAAGTGCTCTACGAGCAGTTCCGCGCCGACCCGGCCGCGCATCCGCTGGCCACCCCGAGCGGTCGCATCGAGCTGTTCTCCGAGCGGATCGACTCCTTCGGCTACGCCGACTGCCCCGGACATCCGACCTGGCTGGTGCCGGAGGAGCTGCAGATCCAGCCGGGGTCCGGCGACTTCCCGCTGTTCCTGGTCGCGAACAACCCGGCGACCCGGCTGCACAGCCAACTCGACCACGGCGCGACCAGCACCAGCGCCAAGATCCACGGCCGCGAGCCGGTGCGCATGCACCCCACGGACGCGGTCGTGCGCGGACTGTCCACAGGGGACCTCGTGCGGGTGACCAGTGCGACGGGCAGCGTGCTGGCGGCCGTGGTGATCAGCTGCTCGGTGCGCCCCGGCGTGGTGCAGTTGTCGACCGGTGCCTGGTACGACCCCAGCGCCCCCGGAGTCGCGACCTGCATCCACGGCAACCCGAACGCCCTGACTCGGGACGTCGGAACATCCCGGCTGGCCCAGGGCTGCACCGGTCAACTGACCCGAGTGCAGGTGCGGCGCTTCATCGAAACGCTACCGCCGCTGAAAGCCCACGAACCCCCGACCGAAGGTCCCACCGGAACGGCGGTGTCCACCGACAGTCCCACCTGACCCGGCTCCGCTCTCAGGCGGCGGGATTGCCGAGGGTCATCATCAACCTGTTGGCCCAGGCGAACATCGCCGCCACCGCGACGAGGTCGCGGACGTCGTCGGCGCTGAGGCCGACCGCGTGCAGCCGCCGGATGTCAGTGGCGCCCAGCGCAGCCGGGGTGGGGGCGAGCGCGCCGACCGCGTCGACGATCGCGCGTTGCCTCGGGTCCGCCACTGCCGCCGGACCGGCTTCTGCTAGCGCGACCGAGGTGATCTGGTCCTTCGACAGCTGGACCTGGCGACGGCCGTGCACGCCCGCGCAGTACTCGCACCCGGTGATCAGCGAAGTGGCGAGCGCGGCGAGTTCGCGGTCCGCGCGGTCCAGCGAACCGGCGCCGGTCATGATCGCGTCGTAGAGCGCGGTCCGCTCCGCCAGCACCAGCGGATCGTGCAGCAGGGTCAGGTAGAACGGGGACCACTTGGCCGGGGTCTTCTCGTCGGCCCCGGCGGGTTTCTCCGGCTCCGGCACCGGATCGACCCACGGAACCCAGCGCAGCACCGGAAACGCCTCGGCCGGGCTCGGCAGTTCGCAGCCATCGGCGGTGGCACCGGCTTCGATGCTGTTCACCGGGCCGGAAACCGGCCCGTCACCGGCCGCCTCGACCAGCCGCACCCCGAGCAGCAGCCGAACCCGATAGCTGACGTACGCGACGACCTGCGACGCCGCCACCACCTGCGCGGCGGTGAACCCGTGCGCCCGCAGGACCGCGATCTCCGCCGCGCTCGCGTCGACCGGATCGAGCGCGACCTGCTCGCAGTGCGCGAGTAACGCGTGCAGCGGTTCGGGCAGTTCGGTCCAGCGATCGGTGTCGCGGATGACGTCGGCGGCGCCGTCACCTGCCAACGAGTCCAGTTCGCGGGCGATTTCGTCGGCGTATTCCTGGTGTTCGTTGACCAGCGCGACGCGGAGCGCGATGCGCGCCCGGTCCGCCCAGTCGAGCACGGACTGGTCGGCCGGGCGCAGCACTGCGGCGTCGACGCTCGCGGTGAACTCGCGCAGGTCCGGGCGAAGCGCGTCCAACGACGCCTCGGTGCGGACAACACGATCACTGCTAGCAGTCGTCATGAAGCATCCTGTCCGGGGGTTGAGAGTCGTGAGTGGGAATGGTCGCATGGGCGACCACTCCCACTCGGTGCCTGTCTTCGAACTCGTCCTGCATGGCGGTGCGGGTGGCGGAACCTCAACAGTGCTATGCGGGGACACCGGGCTATCTCGACTCCGGGATCCCCGACTCATGTATGTCCAATACACCACGTCGAGGCTGTTCTCCCGAGAAGACCCCTGAGAACCCGCGGCGGTGCAAGTGGCGAGGGTGGGCTAAGCGGCTTCGCCGCTTCTGAAAACAAGATCAAAGACCGGTGCTCACAGCCGATAGGTGAGGCGGCGGAGGGCGTCTTCGGCCGGGCCGCGCGCGGAACGTCGGTCGAGGTACCAGGCTCCGAGCACGGTCGCGGACCAGACCAGCACCGCGATCGAAGCAGTCGTCAGCGCCGTGCTGCCGATTTCGCCGAGCGCGAGCGCGTATGGCGAGAGCAGGACGAGCCACGCGATCGACTGGAACAGGTAGCCGGACAAGGAACGCTGCCCCAATGCCGCCACTGCGGCCAACGAACGGCGCGGCACGACGAGGGTGAGCAAGCCGAACAGCGCGACGTAGCCGGGTCCGGCGAGAAGCCCGCTGGTGGCGTGCAGGACGGCCGCGAGTTCCGCGGTGGATGCGCTGGTGTGCCACAGACCGGAACTGATCAGCCCCAACGGCAGACCGCCCGCCACCGCACCCCCGAGCCCAACCGCCGCCGTGCCGCGCAGCAGCACCCGGTGACTCGCCGGGTCCTCCAACAACCGTCGCCGGGCGGCCCAGATGCCAAGCCACACAACGGTTATGAAGCCCAAGACCGTCGACGTGTGGCCCGGCCATTCGGTGATCCGGGCGAGGGTGGCGCTGAAGTAGTCGTCCGCGACGAGTGATTCGCGCTGCGTCGTCGGGACTCCCGCAGTCCCGCTCGGAGTTCGAACCGCGTCCAACACGAGGAGCACGGCCGTAACGACCGAACTCAGCGCCGAGCAACCCCAAATCCACAGCACGATGCGGTGCACGCGATCACCGCGCGGCAGCAGAACGAGGGTGGCGACGATGCCGACCAGCCCGTATGCGCCCAGGAAATCACCGAAGTTCAACAGCACGCCGTGGGCCACGCCGAACGCGACCAGCCAGGCATTGCGCCGCAGCAGCACCGAACGCACCCCGGCGGGCGCGGCACCAGCCGCTTGCTGGCGGCGGGCCAGCTGCACCAGCCCGTAACCGAACATGATCGCGAACACCGGGAAGGCGCGGCTGTCCACCAGGGTCGCCACGAAGAGGTTGAACCCGCGTTCCAGTCCCTCGGGCCGCTGCTCGACACCGGGTTGGGTGCCGAACGCGGCGACCGCGCTGTTGGCGAGCGCGATGAACAGCAACATGAAACCGCGGGCCAGGTCGGGCGCCAGCGCCCGTTCGCCGCGCCGCACCGGCCCGCGAACCGGACGCGGATCACTTTGGATCTGCACGGTACATCCCCACTGCCGAAGTTAGTGTGTATATAAAACTATATGAGATAAACTAAACCATGTGCCATGATTGCCGGGCAAGCAGCAGAGGTGAACTCGCAGGTGAGGGGCGCTCGTGTTTTCCGGGCACGGGTGCCCCTCGCTTCGGAAAGGCGTGAGCATGGACGATGCGGCAGTGCCCCCGGAACTACGTCGGCTCTGGCGCGTTCCGGCCAACTCGCGGATGGGCAGACCGGCGGAACTCGACGTGGATCGGGTGATGCGGGCGGCCGTCGAGCTGGCGGATCAGCACGGGCTGGCCGGGGTCACGCTGCCCAAGATCGCCCAGGCGCTCGGTTTCACCACCATGTCGCTGTACCGCTACGTGGGCTCGAAGGACGAACTCCTGGTCCTCATGCAGGACTTCGCGATGGGCATGCCACCGGAGATCACCGTCGAACCGGACGACTGGTGCGAAGGCTTGCGGCAGTGGGCCGCGGCCGAACGCCGGGTCAACCACCGGCACCCGTGGCTGGCGCAGGTGCCCGTCGCGGGGCCGCCGATCGGGCCGAACCAGATCAGCTGGATGGAAGCCGCGCTGCGCATCATGCGCGCCACCAAGCTCGACTGGGCGCAGAAGATCGGCGTGGTCATGCTGATCAGCGGATACGTCCGCCACACGACGTTGTTGTCGGAAGAACTGGAAACCGGCCGCGCGGCGGGCGTGGATGAACCTGAAGCAACCCGACGCTACGGCGAAAGTCTCGCGAAGCTGATCAGTCCGAAAGATTTCCCGGAGGTGGCCGGACTCCTGGCCTCGGGTGTCTTCAACCACTCGCCCGGCACGGGCGAAGACCCGGCAGCGGACCCGGACTTCACCTTCGGCTTGGACCGGATCCTCGACGGAATAGCCAACCTGACCTGACCCGAGTCGTCCTAAGCGGATGAATCGGTCGGGGTGAAGTCGGTGGGCAGCGTTTGCTCGGTGAGGAGTCGTCGGGCTTGCCGGTGGCGGTCCGGGCCGGTCAGGCAGGTGCTCAGCAGGTCCCAGCCCTGGTAGTAGCCGAAGAGGTAAGGATTGCCGCCCTGGGCGGTGACGTGGCCGAGCACCGGGCCGAGTTCGTGCTCGGCGAACAGCCCCCACCGCCGCAGGTAGTCCGCCACCGCTGCCTCAGAACGCCCTTCCGAGGTCAGGAAGGTCGCATTGCCCCAGACGCCGAAAAGCATCTTGCGGGCGTGGTGGATCGCGGCGAAGTCGCTGCTGTCCGGTCGGATTCCGCACGGGCCCAGGACGTTGTCGGTCAGCCACCGCTGGGCTTCGTCATCGGGGAAGAGGAGGGCCTGCGCGTGCATCCCGAGCGCTTCGCTGATCGTGAACTGCGGGGAGAGCAGGAACCGGACCTGCTGTTCGGTGCACCCGTTCCCGTCGACCAGGTGGATCTCCTTGAGCAGTTGCTCGGCGATGTGGCCGGGGTGTCCTTCGTGGGCCACCACGTCCAGCAGATCGGCGAGGTTGAACGGCAGGTCGCGGTTGATGAAGACGATGGATCGGGTACCGCCCGCGTGGTAACCGGCGCCCAGGAAAGCCACCTCGGAAACCAGTTGGCAATCGACCTGTTCTTCCGGCAGCTCGATGATCGTGGCCGCGGTGCGGGCCCGGGTCTCGGCCACCGCTGCGAGCACGAGGTCGGGCAGCCGGTCGACGTCGGGCAGGCTGTGGTGGTTCTGCCAAGAGTGCAGCCGGTCGGCGAGGGTGCCCGGTCCCGCCGGAAGTGCTCGGTCCAGCTCGGCGTGCGCCTGCTCGAACAGCTCCTCGGGCAGCGGCGCGACGTCCAGTCCCATGCACCGCCGGGTGTGTTCGGCCAGCGAGAACTCGGCGCCCGCCAGCCGGTGCGCGGTGGTCGTCAGGGCTTGCAACTGCGCGTCCAGGAACGCGCTGCGGGGCGGCGCGAATAGTTGCGGCAGGTCGGCGCGTAGCTGCTCGGCATCGTCGAGCAGTCGTTCGATCGGCGGGGGCTCTTCTGCTGCGGTCTGCTCGCGCCAGGGTTCCGGGCCTCGGTAGTCGAGGAAGAGGCCGCCGCCCGACTGCGTGACCCGACGATCGATGCGCAGGGCCAGTTCCGCATAAGCCCGCAGCCATCGCTGTGTGGAGATCATCCGTGCTCCAGGTCATGTCCGACTTCGCCATCTCGAAGTTACCGGTGGAGCCCGGAGTCAGTGGGAGCTGCGGGATCGATACGCTTCGGGCATGGAGCGCGACCCGGTCGGAAGTCTGCTGCCCGAATTGGCCGAGTGGGCCGAAAAACAGGAACGGCCTGCCCAAGGCAACAACGATGAAGCCGATGTACTGCTCCGACTGCTCTACGAGCACATCGGCGCGGACCTGGGCGACCTGCAGCCAGCGGACCTGGATGAGCTGCTGCTGGAGTACTACCCGCGCAATGTCTTGGTGGAAGACGATGCCGAGTTGACCGACGTGATCGCCACCGTCCGCGACCTGCTGGCCTTCGCGGCGGACACCGGACGTTTGTCGGCACAGCAGCTCGACGTCCTGCAGCGGCGGGTCGACGAGATCGAACCCCGGTTCGCCGACGCCGTGCTGGACGCGGCGGTTGACTGGCTCGACGATTCCGGCTCCGAGCAAACCGACCTCCGCGAGTTGCTCGGCCTGCCGGACTGGCTGCCGCCGCTCCGGCTGCCCCCGGACGAAGAACTCGCCGCCCAGGCCCGGCAGAGCCCGTTGTTGGACCGTGCCAAGCAGCTGGCGCTGCGGGTCGTCGGGTGCACGCTCGTGGACGGCGAGCCGGACGCCCCGGATGCGATCGCCGCGGCCGAGGCACTGGGTCTCCAGGTGCCTGGATCGGTAACCGAGCTCGACGACATCCCGGAGCTGCGAAACCTCTGGGAGATGGCCCTCGACCTGGGATTCGTCGAAGCCACCTGGACCACTGCCGCGCTCGGCCCACTCGCCGCGGAGTGGCCGGACGGCAGCGACGACGAGGTGCTGGACGCCTGGGCGGACGCGCTGGGCCTGCTGAACGAGGAGATCTTCCAGGACGACGACACGGAGCTCGATCTTTCCGACGTCGTCAGCATCGCGGTGGTCTCATTGTTCCTGTCCCGAAATGAAGGCATACCGCTCGCGGAACTGCACGAGTTGATCAAGGACGTCACCGAGGACGAGTTCGCCCCGGCGGACGCCTGGGACCGGTGGGTGCAGACGTACGGCGATCCGGCCGACCGGTTGGTCAGCATCCTGGCCGACCTGGGCGCGGCGCAGGCCAGCGACGGGATCGCGCGGCTGACCCCGCTCGGCCAGTTCGCCTTCGCGGGCGCGTTGACCGAAGGCGGTGTCGAGGTCCGGTTGCTGCCGCCGGTCGACGAGATGACCGCCTTCGACCTGGTGGACTTCGCCAAGGGCGCGACCGACGACGAGTTGGCGGCCGAAACGGAGTCCTGGTTCGAGGCGCGCGGCGCGGTGGCGGGCACGGACGAACTCCTCACGGCCGCTGCGGCGGGCGACGCGGAGGACCGGATGATCGCGATCTCGATCGCCGGGCCGCGCGCCGCGACCGCGCCGCAGCGCTGGCGGCAGGCGCTGGACGAGCCCGCGCTGCGGCCGTACGCGAAGTTGACGCTCTACCAGCTCGATCCTGACGAATCGGACCTCGAATCGACGGTGTCCGATGCGGCGTGGCTGCTCGTCGACCTGCTGGGGGCCGCGTTGGACACCGTCGAGCCCGACGAATTGAGCGACGTGCTGGCGGAAACGGTGCCCGCCGGGCAGGAGCAGGAGATCTTCGAGCAGATGTGGCGCCTGGACCACCCGGACGTGAAGGAAGTGCTCGCCCTGATCGGCGGACAGCACCCGGACAAGGGAATCGCAAAAGCCGCCCGCCGAGCATCCTTCAAACTCCCGGCCAAGTGACCCCGCGTCACGGTGCCGCGTTGAGCAGGATCTCGCGGAAGTCGTCGGGGGCGTCGCGCAGGATGTTGTGCCCGACCGGCAGCGACCGGACGTGCCACGCCGGATCTCCCAGCAGGCGCTCGTAGAACTGGGTGAACGGAGTGTTCTCGAAGTTGGCCAGGTAGACGTACTCCCGGCGCGGGACCCGGTCCAAGGCGCCGGTGAGTCGGATCGCCTGCACCAGACTGGCCAGTGGGTGCGGTGTCGCCCGCGGATCCAGCAGCGGCAGCGGCGCCACCGAGATCCCGTCCGCCTTCGCCCCGCCGATGTACCAGTCATGCCAGACACCGCTGGTCAGCGACATGACCGAAGCTCCGTCCTCGGGAACGAAGGCATCGACGTAGACCAACGACGCGATTCGCTCCGGCACCCGGTCGGCGGCACCGGTGATCACCATCCCGGCGTAGCTGTGTCCACACAGGACGACGTCGTGCAGGTCCGCTTCTGCCAGCAGCCGCACCACGTCTTCGATGTGGGTGTCCAGGTTGATGGGTGCGGCGAGCAGCTCCTGCGGATCGCCCAGCCCGGTCAACGTCACGGGGTACGCCGTGTGCCCTTCCTGGCGGAGTTCCGCCGCGAGCGGCTCGTACCACCATCCGCCGTGGCAGGCGCCGGGAACCAGGACGAAGGTCGCCATGTTCGTTCTCCTCTGCGATCGGTCTGCGCATCCGACCCTAGGGGTCGTTTAGGACAGTTCTCGTCCACAAGGAGATCGGTCCTGAAGGAATCGCCGCGCAGCCCAGTGGGTCAGCTGCTCCGGACTTCCGAACTTGCCGGTCACTGGACGTAAGGTACGTCCGGCTGCAAATCCGATGGCTAGGCCGTGCAGGGGGAGCCGTGATGCCAACGCCTGAGCCTGTTCCGCTGGTGATCGACACCGACACGGCGCAGGACGACTGCATCGCCTTGCTCGTGGGCCTGCTCGACCCGCGAGCGGACCTGCGCGCCGTGACGATGGTCGCTGGCAACGTCGGCTTCGACCAGCAGGTCCACAATGCCTTTCTGACCTGCAACGTCGCCGGACGTCTCGGCGACGTGCCGGTGCACCTGGGCTGCCGCCGCCCGATGGTGCGGCCGTGGGAGAGCGCCGAGGACGTGCACGGCGACGGCGTGGGCGGCATGACGATGGACCTGACGGGCTGCGAACCGGAACGCGAGCACGCGGTGGACGCGTTGATCCGGCTGGCCGCCGAACGCCCCGGCGAGCTGACGATCGCCGCGATCGGCCCGCTGACCAACATCGCGACCGCGGTGGTCAAGGACCCGGACTTCGTCCGCAACGTCCGAACCCTGTACGTGATGGGCGGTTCCAACAACGCACGCGGCAACATCACGGCCGCTGCCGAGTTCAACTTCTACGTCGACCCGGAGGCGGCCAAGGCGGTGTTCGCGGCGGGCTTCGAGATCGTCGTGGTCCCGTGGGCGCCGCTGACCCTCGACCAAGCGGTGTTCGCCCAACCCGAGCTGGACGAGATCGCGGCCCTGGACACCCCGCTGTCCCGGTTCTTCACCAGGGTCTGCGCGGCGACGCTGGATTTCGACCGCAGCGTCGGCATCGAAGGCACCACCCACCCCGACTCGCTGACGGTCGAGGTCCTGCTGCACCCGGAACTGATCCGCCGCACCGCCCGCTACCACGTCGACGTGGAAACGGCGGGCGAGTTGACCCGCGGCTATGCGGCGATGTCCTGGGGAGTCCACGGCTTGGCCCCCAACGCGACGATCATCGAAGAAATCGACCCCGAAGCCTTCTTCAACCAGATAAAAACTCTCCTGACCACCCCACCCCGGCGGGGGTTTTGGGGTGGGGCACGGTAGTTGTATTGCATGGCTTGGTTCAGCAAGGCCGACCTTCGGGTGCTTGCCGGGGATCGGTCCTTCGAGCGGGGGTTGGGTTATCTGGCGGCCGTCACCAATGTTGGCTCGCTGCCCGATGGCGTGGTGGGGACCGTGCACGGCACCGCCAGTTACCGGGCTCGGCTGCGCAACGTCGGTGGCTCATTGGCGGGGACCTGCTCTTGTCCCTACGGGCGCGAGGGTGCGTTCTGCAAGCACTGCGTCGCCCTCGGATTGCGAGTGCTGACCACCGAATCGGAGTCGCCTGCGCAGGCCACTGACATGCGGGCATTCCTGGAGACGTTGGACCGGAGTGCGCTCGTCGATCTGATCTGGCAGCAGGCGCAGGACGATGCCGCGCTGTACCAACGACTCCTGCTGTTCATGGCCACCGAGTCTGCGCGGCCCGACTCGTCGGTGCTGGGCGTTCAGGTGGACCAGCTGAAGGTCGATTGGATCAACTATGGCGACGAGGACGCCTATGCCGCCAACGCCACCGCCGTGCTGGACGCGCTCGGCAGGCTGATTCCGACCCGGTCTGAGGTCGTGCAGCCGCTGCTGCGTCGGGCACTCACCCATATCGGCGCAGCGGCCAGCGCGTGCGAGGACGTGACGGGCACGGTCGTCGCGGTGGCGGAGCGGGCATGGCGGCTCTACCTGGACAGCTGTCGGCTCGTCCCGCCCGATCAAGCCGAGTTGGGGCGCTGGCTGGTCGATTTCCACCTCGACGGGCCGGAGTGGCCGGAGGTAGAGCTGGATGAGGTCGTCGACCTGCTCGGCGAACCGGGGCTGGCCGCCTACCGGCTCGGGTTGGAGCAGACCGGGAGCAAGCGCAACGATTGGCGCTTCCGCTGGCTGCGCGAGCAGTTCGTCGCAGCGACCGGCGGCACCGATGAACTGGTCGCGTGCTTGGCCGAGCAACTGTCCGGACCACACGACTACGTGCGGATCGCCACGTTGTTGCGCGAGGACGGTCGGCTCGACGAAGCGGTCGAGTGGTTGCAGCGCGGGCATCGCGCGGAAGGTCGGTGGGATGCTCGGTCGTACGGCCTCGTCGACCTGCTCGTCGAGCTCCACCAGGAGTGCGGTCGAGACTCCGACGCGCTGGAACTCCTCGAAGCGAAGTTCACCGACGCCCCGGCCGAAGACACCTACCGGCAGTGGCGGGAAGCTGCCGAACGGGTTGGTCGATGGCAGCACCTGCGCGAGCAGGCGCACCGGGTGCTGCGCGAGCGAGCCGAGGCGCGGGCGTTCCGCGCGGCCGAAACGCTGGCGCGGATCCTGTTGGCGGAAGGCGACATCGAGGCGTCCTGGCAGGTGGTGCAGCGCTATCGCTGCGACGAGTCGACTCGGCTGGCAGTGGCGGATCGCCGCGCCGAAACGCATCCCGCCGACGCCATCGCCATCTACCGACCAGTGGTCGACACGGCCATCGCGGAAACCAACAAGCACAGCTACCAGCGGGCCGCCCAGTTGCTGACGACCCTGCGGGACCTGCATTCCCGCATCGGGACGGAGTCGGACTTCGAAGCAGATGTCCGGAGCCTGAAGGACGCCCATCGGCGCAAGCGGAGCCTGCTGGCCATCCTCGCTGATCAGGGCTTGTGACGGGTGGGTCCGGGAGCACACTGCTGTGCTACGTGAGCGGGAGGACGATGTCGTTTTTCCGCTAGCCCCGGGCCGTGCGCACGGTGATGCTGGGAGCAGGTACGAGGGTGTCGTGCCAGTGGGCGACCAGCGAACACGACCGGCTACCGGTCTGAGGAGAGGACTGCCAATGCTTCCTGTGCACACCGTCGTGGACAGCCCGGTGGGCCCGCTCACCCTCGTCGCGGTCGACGGTGCCCTCGTTGGTCTCTACATGGAGCGGCAGCGGCACCGCCCGCCGCGGGAGACCTTCGGCGAGCCGGGCACCGCGCCTTTCGGCCCGGTGATCGAGCAGTTGGCCGAGTACTTCGCCGGGCAGCGCGACTCCTTCGACGTGCCGATGACGTTGACCGGCACTCCGTTCCAGCGCACCGTGTGGGCCGCGCTGTGCGAGATCCCTTACGGCGAAACGGTTTCCTACGGCGAGCTGGCGGAGCAGATCGGGCGGCCGACGGCCTCGCGGGCGGTGGGCCTGGCCAACGGCAAGAACCCGATCAGCATCATCGTGCCCTGCCACCGGGTCGTGGGCGCCACGGGCAACCTGACGGGCTACGGCGGAGGTCTGGACCGCAAGCAACACCTGCTCGACTTCGAAAGAAGCAACGCAACCCAACCTGCACTAGCCCTCGACTACTGAGAGCCCGAAGCGGTCTGGCAGCGAAAACAGGTGGCAGGCAGTGGACTGATCGAGGTAGAACGGCGTGTCCCCGGCTCGAAGCGAGGCTCATGTCCGTCGAAGAGGTCTTCTGGAAGCTGCACGACCGGCTGCCCCGGCAGGGTCCTGGGTCCGATGCGACCACCCGGTGGCTGCTGGGCGCCGTCGGTGAGTTGCCGGAGCGGCCGCGGGTGCTCGATATCGGCTGCGGTCCGGGGCGAGCGTCGCTGCTGCTGGCTCGTGAGGCGGGTGCGGAGGTGACCGCCGCCGACACCCACGCCCAATTCCTGGACGAGTTGGCCGAGGCCGCGCGCGCGGCAGGCGTCGCGCGACGGATCACCACCACGACGAGTTCGATGGAGGATCTCCCGTTCGCCGACCGCAGCTTCGATCTCGTGTGGGCCGAGGGATCGGTTTACCTCATGGGATTCGATCGGGCCTTGCGCGCGTGGAAACGACTGCTGGCTCCCGGTGCCACGCTGGTCGTGACCGAGTGCGAGTGGACCACGCCCGCACCCGCCGAGGTCGCTCGCGCGTTCTGGGCGCAGAAATATCCGGCGATGCGGACCACCGGTCAGAACGTCCAGTCCGCCATGGAACTCGGCTACACCGTCGCGGCCACCTGGCTGCTGCCGGAGTCGGACTGGTGGGCGGAGTACTACGACGTCCTCACCGAACGCGTCGCGGCGCTGGACAGTTCCGACCCGGCCGCCAGCGAGGCGATCGAGATGACGCGCGCCGAGATCGAGATGCGGCGAGACCACAGTTCTGACTACGGCTACACCGGATACGTGCTCCGCCCACGCTGAACCCCTGCGACACCCGCTCCTCACCAGAAGCGGCAATTTCTCGCGAAATTGTGGCCCTTCACCCGCACGGGGCAGTGGTGGGTTGGGTTTATGGGTTCCAGATCGGGTTGCGGCCGGTTCGGGCCAGGGTCCGGTCCAATGTGGAGGACGCCTGCGGCACTTCGATCTCCGCGCCGTAGACGCCCATCTGGCGACCTTGGGCGGCCGTCTTCTCCACCTCGTCGTGCACGTAGGCCACGAGATCGTCGTCCAGCGCCAGGGTTTGGCCGGTGCCCTTCGCCAGGTCCCAGCCGTGCACGACCAGCTCGACCACGACCATGCCGCCGACCAGCGATGCGGGCAGCTCCGTCGGTCCTCCCATGTGCGTGGTGCCCTCCCATGCGCCCGGTTCGCTCCAGGCCGCGACCGTGCGGTCGAGGTGCGCTTCGAGGGCAGCCGCCCAGTCGCCTCCGGTGAGGTCCACGTCCGCCTCGGCCCCGTCCGGCGGCGGCACGGTCTCCTTGCGTCCCGCACCCTCCAGCGAGGGGCCCCAGAACAGCAGGTGGTTCACCAATCCGCGGACGTCGTACTCGGTGCACGGGGTGCGCGCGTCGAGCTGGTCCGGCTTGGTGTCGCGGATGATCCCCGCCAGGGCAGCGGCCGCGCGGGCCAGGAACTGTGCGTCAGACATGGCTCTACGCAAGCACGGCGCGCGGGGGGTGTCTTGAACAAACGCGACATAGACTCCCGGCGTGACCAGGGACCCCCGCGAACTCGGGAGTGCGTGGCGGAAGTTCCAACGCCACTCCTTCCCGACCCCGTCGCCGGACCTGGCCGGGTACGTCGAGCGCTTCTGGGTCGTCTCCTGGGACTACCGCGAGCCCTACCGGCAGCTGATCGTGCCCTATCCGAACGTGCACCTGACGTTCCGCGGCGGTGCCGCGACCGTCAACGGCGTCTCCAGCGGGCACCAGATCAGGGTGTTGGAAGGCCGCGACGGCGTGTTCGGGGTGGCGTTCCGGCCCGGCTGCTTCCGGCCGTTCCTCGGCGCGTCGGTCGCCACGATCACCGACCGGTCGATCGACGCGCGCGAGGTGTTCGGCCCGGACCTGCCGGACCCGCTGGACGTGGTCGCGGTCGAGCGGTTCCTCAGAGCGCACTGGCCCGAGTCCGACCCCAGGGCGCGGCAGGCCGCCGACATCGTGGCGGAGATCGCGGCGAATCCGAGCATCACCAGGGTCGATGCGCTTGCGCAGGACCTGGGCACGAGCGTCCGGCAGTTGCAGCGGCTGTTCGCGGAGTACGTGGGCATCGGCCCGAAGTGGGTGATCCGCCGGTACCGCCTGCACGAAGTGACCGAACGGCTGACCACCGGTGTAGGACCAGACTGGGCATCGCTGGCGGCGGAGCTCGGCTACGCCGACCAAGCGCACTTCGTCCGGGACTTCAAGGAGATGTTCGGCGAATCCCCGACCCGGTACGCCGAGCGGTACTGACAGCTCCTGGATGCGGTCGCGGCACCGGAGCTCGACCACCGCGCGACCAGGTGCGTGCTGGAAAGCCGCTGGTCGCAAGTCCGCAGCGCGGACGTTGGCCGCGCCACCGGCGCACTGGACTGTGACGCAACGATGACATGGTGCGGATGCCGTCCGGACTTGCTCGGCCGATTATCGAGCAGGTGAACACGCTGCATGCCGCCAGCCCTCGGACGGTGCCGGAACGGTCGGGACCGCTGCGGGGCCACCGCCGCCTGCTCGGGGCCGCCCTCGGGTACTTGGTCGCCCTGGGGCTGACCTGCCTGGTGTTCGTCTGGACGCGCGACGGTCAGCGACTGGACGGCTGGCTGGTGCCCCGTGCGGAGCGCGGCGGCGGGTACGAGCAGCAGACCACGCTGGTCGAGCCCGCGAAGACGGTGCTGTCCTACTTCGGTGACCCGGCGGTGTTGGTCGTGCTGCTCGGCATGGTGTTGCTGGTGGGGGCGTTGAGCAAACGGTTCTTGGCCGGGGTGGCGGGCGTCGCGGCGGTGCTGTGCTCGGTCGGTATCGCCAGGGTGCTCAAGCTGCTGGTAGTGCGTCCGGATCTCGGTGTCGACGGCTCGACCACGCACAACAGCTTTCCCAGCGGCCATGCCGCGGTCGCGATGGGCCTGCTGCTCGCGTTCCTGCTCGTGCTGCCTGGCCGGGCTCGTCGGTGGGTCGCCGTGCCCGGTGTGGCAGGTGTCTCGGTCATCGCCTCGGCGACCATGATCACGGGGTGGCACCGGTTCAGCGACGTCGTCGGGGCCGTTCTGCTGGCCGCCGCGCTGTCCTGCCTGGCCGCTGCGTTGACGCACCGCTACGACGCGCGGGATGCCGGGCTCAGCGGGCTCGTCTGGGCGGGAGGCGGGCTGATCGCGTTGGTGGTGGCTGTGGTCCTGCCCGGCGGTGGGGTGTTCAGCGCGATGGCGGCGGCGAGCGGCTGCACGATGCTGGCCGTAGCGCCGATGCTGGTCCTGCTGCGCTAGACCGGCGCCTACCTCGTTCCTGGCGGCAGCGTGGGTGCCACACGAGCCGTACACCGCCGAGCAGGCGGACAGGGGCCGAGGTTCGGGGTTCAACGACGATCTTGCCGTCCGCGTTGCGATAGTTGGTGTCATGTCTCGGGTGCTGTTGATCGAAGACGACCAGGCGGTGCGCGATGGCCTCCAGCTCGCGTTGACCAGGCAGGGGCACGTCGTGCACGCCGTGGAAACTGGTGAGCAGGGCCTCGATGCGCTGTCCGGTGTTGATGCCGTGGTGCTCGACCTCATGCTGCCCGGTGTGGACGGTTTCGAGGTGTGCCGCCGGATCCGGGCCACCGCGGATCTGCCCATCATCATGCTCACCGCCCGCAACGACGACATGGACGTGGTGGCCGGTTTGGAGGCGGGCGCCGACGACTACGTGGTCAAGCCCGTCCGGGCCAGGGTGCTGGAGGCGCGCATCCGCGCGGTGTTGCGGCGGACCGACGGCCAGGCGCGGCAGGCCCCGGCGCACCTGGAACTCGCGCAGCACGGTGACCTGGCCATCGACCGGGCCGCGCTGGTGGTCCGCAAGGCCGGGGTGCCGATCGGCCTGGCCCCGACCGAACTGCGTTTGCTGCTCGAACTGTCCGGTTCGCCGGGTCGGGTGCTCAGCCGCCAGCAGTTGTTGGAAGCCGTCTGGGAGCACGACTACCTCGGCGACTCGCGGCTGGTGGACGCCTGCGTGCAGCGGCTGCGTTCGAAGATCGAGGACGATCCTGCGACGCCGGTCTACGTGCAGACGGTGCGCGGCTTCGGTTACCGCTTCGGACCGCTGTGAACTGGCGCTGGATCGCCGATCGGGCGCGCGACCTGCGCGTCAGGCTGCTGCTCGCCTTCGCGCTGCTGGTGCTGGCCACCGCGACGGTGGTAGCGGGCGGTAGTTACGTCCAAGCCCGCGAGGTGATCCTGCAGAAAGCCCAGGACACCGCCGCCTTGTCGCTGGTCGACCAGGTCCGGGGGTTCTTGCCGGTGCGGAACCTGCCGCCGAGCCAGGCCCAGCTCGACGCGATCGCCGGAACCCTGTCGGATCGGCAGGACACCGCGGTCGCGGTCTACGGTGCGCGGAGGTCTTCGGGCAACTTGGATCCCGACACGTTCCCACCGGAACTGCGGCAGACGGTGCGCGACGGTTACGTCGTCTGGCAACGGGTTTCCTGGCGCGGCGAACCGACCCTGATCGTCGGGACCCCGCTGATGGTCACCTGGCCGAACCGGACCATGCAGGCGTCCGGCCTGGAGGTCTACTCGGTGCGCAGCTTGTTTCCCGAGCAGCAGATCATCGACCGGCTCGCCTTCCTGGCGTGGCTCACCGGCGGGGCGGCGCTGGCGTTCGCGATGTTGTTGGCGCTGTTGGCCGCCAGGAGCGTGCTGCGGCCGGTGCGCGAGCTGCGTCAGGCAGCGCACCAGTTGGGCGAAGGGGATTTGACGACGAGGTTGCGGGTCCGCGGTTCCGACGAACTGGCCGACGTGGCGCGAACCTTCAACACCACCGCCGAGGCGCTGGAACGACAGGTCGGCGAGCTGCGCCGGATGGAAGCCGACGCCAGGCGCTTCGTCGCCGACGTGTCCCACGAACTGCGCACTCCGCTGGCGGCCATGACCGCGCTCACCGATGTCCTGGACGACGAAGCGCCCCGGCTGCCCGCGGACGCGGGCAAGGCGGCCCGGCTGGTCAGCCAGGAGACGCACAACCTCACCCGGCTGGTGAACGACCTGATCGAGATCAGCCGGTTCGACTCCGGCGCGGCGACCCTCGCGCTCGACGACGTCGACGTGGCGGAGGTGGTGCGCGCGACCTTGCGCAGGCGCGGGTGGTTCGACGCGGTGGAAACCGACCTGCCGTCTGGGGTGGTGGCCCGCCTGGATCCGCGCCGGTTGGACGTCGTCATCGCCAACCTGGTCGGCAACGCGCTGAAGCACGGCGCCGCACCGGTGTCGGTGCGACTGCGGACCGCACCGGACTGGATTTCCGTCGAGGTCCGCGACCACGGGCCGGGGCTTGATCCGCAGGTGCTGCCGCACGTGTTCGACCGGTTCTACAAGGCGGACACGGCCCGGACCCGGTCCGAAGGCAGCGGCCTCGGCCTGGCCATCGCGTGGGAGAACGCCCGGCTGCACAGCGGCAGCCTGGTGGCGGCCAACGATCCGCACGGCGGGGCGGTGTTCACCCTTGGCCTGCCACGTGATTCCGGAGGTCAATCGTGACCGGACGAAGGATTTCCCGCGCGCTGCTGGCCGGTGCCGCGCTGCTCGCCGTCAGCGCCGGATGCGGGGTCCGGCCCAGCGCAGCCATCCCCGGCGCGCCCGCCCCGGCTGAAAGACCCGACGGGGTCGGGTTCTACCTGGTGTTGAACGGCAAGCTCATGCCGGTGCTGCGCCCCACCGGTCAGCAATCGGCACTCGCCCTGCTCGCGGCTGGGCCCAACGCCGAGGAGCGGGCACAGGGGTTCACGACCGAGATCCCGCCAGATGCCGCGCCGATCGAGCTTGCGCACGACTCGCCGAGCATGGTTGTCACGTTGTCCACCGATGTGGCAGGACTGTCCACAATGGCCGTTGATCAGATCGTGTGCACGGCGATCATCGACACGCCCGGCCGGGCCAGCGGTCTGGGCTCGGTGACCCTCGTGGGGCACGGGCGAAGCCGTGGGCCGCAGACCTGTCCGCTCTTCGCCTGACCCCTGCTGGTCCGGCGCTGGTTCAGAAGCTCTGGATGCCGTAGCCGATGCCCCGGCGAGCCGTGATGTCGCCGCGCCCGCTGTCCAACGGGTAGGCGATGCCACCCTGGCTCTGGGCAGGGCTCACCACGAACTGGATCTTGCCGTGCGGGTTGGCGTAGTCCGGCACCGGGCATTCCACCTCGGTGCCGATGGCATCTGGCCAACCCGTCGTGGCACCGGAATGCCACGCCAGCGCGTGCGCATCCGGTTCGGCCTGCCCAGGTGCGGCCGCCGCTGTTGCCGCGGCGAGCGGTACCGCGGAGATCACCACGATCCGCCTGACTCCGCTTTTCCCCAATGCTGGCACCGGATCCTCCTCGGTGAGGTGTCCAACTGCTCGATCACCAGCCCGAAGCTGCCAGCGGGATGTCCACAGCCCGTCCGCGCGAAGTCATGACCACGTAACAGAAAAACCCGTACCGATGTGCCGGATTCCGAAATCGCCACCCGCTGCCCACGGGAAGCGGCGACTTCGCGCGAAATCGCCGCTTCCCGTCCTCGCGTCGCGTCAGCTGGTGCCGCAGAGCGCGTGGTCGATCAGATCGATCGTCACGTCCTCGGGCGGGGCTGGTGTGCCCGGTTCCGGCACCATGGAGTCGGTGTTGATCGAGACCACCACGCTGCGGGTGCCCTCGGGGGTGACGCCGTTGCGGGTCTTGAAGCCGTGGATGTCACCGCCGTGCGACCAGGCGCCGCCGCAGGAGTTCGGGATCCACATCAGGCCGAGTCCGTAGCGCACGCCGGGCCACGCGGCTTCGAACGGCGGCGCGGGCACCGTCTGCTGCATCTCGGCGAGTTCGGCGGGACGCAGCACCTCGCCGCTGACGAGGGCCTGCAGGAACCGGTTCCCATCGTCGGTGGTGCTGATGATCTCACCGGCCGCACCGCCCCACGACGGGTTGAGCGCCGTCGCGTCGATGGTGGGTCCGAACGACGGGTTCTCCGAGTCGTCCAGCGGAAACCGCTCGTACCCGATGGCGTGCGGGTCGGGGACGAACGGGGATGTACCGGGGGTGTAGGTGTGGCGCAGTCCGAGCGGGCCGATGATGCGGTCGTGCACCTCGTCCTGCCAGCTGTGGCCGGTGACGCGGTCGATGATCATCCCGGCCAGGATGTAGTTGGTGTTGGAGTATTTCCAGCTGGTACCGGGCGGGAAGTCCGGCTTGCTGCGCATCGCCAGCGCAACGAGCTCCGCCGGTTGCAGCGTTTTGAACCGGTTCTGCTCGAAACCCTCCTGGGTGAACAGGTACGGCCGCGAGCACCAGCCCGGACGTGATCCTGATGGACATCAAGATGCCCGTCCTGGACGGGATCGCGGCCACCCGGCAGATCCTGGCGTCGTCCGGCGAGACCCCGCCGCGCGTGATCGTGCTGACCACGTTCGACATCGCGGAGTACGTCTACTCCGCACTCGGTGAAGGTGCCTCCGGCTTCCTGCTCAAGGACACCCCACCGGATCGGATCATCGCCGCGGTGCACACGATCGCGGCGGGCGACATGCTGATCGCGCCGCGGATCACCCGCCGCCTGATCGAGACCTACGCCCAGCACCACCGGACGACGACCGTCGAGGCACCGCGGCTGGCGGCCCTGACCGCGCGGGAGACCGAGGTGTTGCGGTTGGTCGGCAACGGTCTGACCAACGCGCAGATCGCGCAGCGGCTGGTGCTCAGCGAGGCGACCGTCAAGACGCACGTCAAGCGGATGATGGCCAAGCTGGAGCTGACCAGCCGGGCACAGACCGTCGTGGTCGCCTACGAAACCGGCCTGATCGTGCCCATGTCGTCGAACGAGCCACCGCCGCGGTGACGCAATTTCTCGCGAAAATTGCGCAGCACCACCCAGAAGGACGTAGTCAGCGGGGTGCTTCCACAGCCTGGGCGGGGAAGTGCACGCCGGTGAGTTCGGTGCTGAGTGTCCAAAGTCGACGGGCGGCGTCCGGATCGGCGGCGTAGGGCATCACACCGTGGGAGCCGGAATCCAGCGGGGTGGCGTCGCGCGGAACGGTCGAGATCGGGGAGATGTCGACGTTTTCGCAATACACGCCGCCAAGACCGTCGAGTTGTGGGCTCGTCGCGCACCAGATCGCGGTAGCTGCGCCCTGTTCCGGAGTCTTCAGGTTGCGAGACGGGTCCAGGATGGGCGCGCCGTTCTCGTCGAGTACGCCCATCGCGCGAAGCCGTTCGTCACTGGTGTACCGGGCGAGTGGGGTGACGATTCCGCCAGGGTGCACCGAGAACGCGCGGACGCCGTGCTCGCGGCCGAGCCGGTCCAGTTCGACGGCGAAGAGGATGTTTGCGGTCTTGGATTGGCCGTAGCCGAGCAGAGGTTCGTACTCGGTGTGTTCGAAGTTCGGGTCGTCCCAGACGATGTCGGACCTGCGGTGCCCCCAGGAGGAGACCGACACGACGCGCGCACCGCCGTCGCGCGCCAGCAGCGGCCAGAGCCGCGCGGTGAGCTGGAAGTGGCCGAGGTGGTTGGTGGAGAAGTGCGATTCGTAGCCGCGCGAGTCGCGGACGAGCGGGGCGGCCATGATGCCAGCGCTGTTGATCTGGACGTCGATCGAGCGGTCGTCGGCGAGGACTCCCTCTGCGAAGGAATCGATGGACGCGGGGTCCATCAGCTCCATCGCGCGGATGTCGACGCCGTCGATACCGGCTAGGGCTGCCGCTGCTCGATCGGGGTCGCGTGCTGGGACGATGACGTCGGCGTTGGCGGCGCGCAGTGCGCGCACGGCTTCAACGCCGAGCCCGGACCCGCCGCCGGTGACGATGGCGAGTTCGCCGGTGAGGTCGATGCCGGTGAGCACATCGGTGGCAGTGCTGGCCGGGCCGAAACCTGATCCGAGCGGGGTTTGCGGAGTTGTCGTGGTCATGCGATGGCTTCCGTTGTAGTCGTGGTTGGGCGGCTCGATGAATAGGCGCCGAGCCGAGATTTCCTTTGCCAGGACGGCGTTCTCATGCGCCAGCCGGGCTGAAACCTGGGATCTGGGCCATGATGCGTTGCAACGCGGCGTCGTCGGAGATGCCCTGGAAGTCGTAGCGCGGGGTGTAGGGCGCCTCAAGGGTGCGGATCTCCTCGTCGGTCAGCTCGATGTCGAGCGAGGCGACCGCGTCGTCGATCTGGGAGGTCTTGCTCGCGCCGACGATCGGGGCGGCGACGACGGGCTTGCTGTGCAGCCAGGCCAGAGCGATCTGGGCGCGCGGTACGCCGCGCTGCTCGGCGATAGCGCCGACGGCATCCACGATGGCGTGATCGCTTTCTTCGGTGAGCGGCGGGTAGAGCATGTCGGCGAAGTTGTCCGATCCGGCACGCGCGGTGCTCTTCGACTCGTCCCAGGCGCGGGCGAGCCGTCCCCGCGCGAGGGGGCTCCAGACGATGGTGCTCACGCCTTCGTCGAGGCAGAGCGGGATCATCTCGCGTTCCTCCTCGCGGGCGAGCAGGTTGTAGTGGTCCTGCATGGCCACGAACCGCGCCCAGCCGTGGGCCCGTTGCAGGTGCAGGGCCTTGCTGAACTCCCAGGTGTGCATGGAAGAGGCGCCGAGGTAGCGCACCTTGCCCGCCTTGACCAGGTCGTGCAGGGCCTCCAGGGTTTCCTCCAGCGGGGTGTCCGGGTCGAGCCGGTGGATCTGGTAGAGGTCGACGTAGTCGGTGCCGAGGCGGCGCAGGCTGTGGTCGATCTCGGTCATGATCGCCTTGCGGGACAGGCCCTTGCCGTTGGGGCCGGGCCGCATGGGGTGGCGCACCTTCGTGGCGATGACGACGTCGTCGCGGTCGGCGAAGTCCCGGAGCGCGCGACCGAGGATCTCCTCGCTGGAGCCCTGCGAGTACATGTTCGCGGTGTCGAAGAAGTTGATGCCCGCGTCGAGCGCGTGCTTGATCAGCGGACGGCTCTCGTCCTCGCCGAGCGACCAGACCGGGTGGCCACGGCCGGGCTCGCCGTAGGTCATGGCGCCGATCGAGATGGGGGAGACGTCCAAACCGGTGTTGCCGAGCTTGATGTAACGCACGGTCGCTCCTAGAGTTGGGAGACTATTCGGAGAGCTCTCCGGATGCCACCGAACCGTATCGGAGAGTTCTCCGGTTGGCAAGTTGTTCTCGGGAGGGACTCGTGGCCGAGGGCCGACAGACGTCGATGCGGGCCGACGCGCTGCAGAATCGGGAGCACATCCTGCAGGTCGCGCACGATGCGTTCATGCAGGACGGCGCCACCTCGCTGAACGTGATCGCCAAGCGCGCGGGTGTCGGGGCGGGCACGCTCTACCGGCACTTCCCGACCCGCGAGGCGCTGATCCTCGCGGTCTACCAGCACGACGTGCGCAAGCTCGTCGACCAGGTGGACGACCTGCTCGCCGAGCACGCGCCGCTGGATGCGTTCCGGAGCTGGTTTGAAACGCTCGCCGATTACGTCCGGCTCAAGCACGGCCTGGGCGAGGCGCTGCACACCGCTGCGGCGCAGCGAATCATCAACGACACCTACGCGCCGGTGATCGGGGCGGTCAGCGTCCTGCTGAAAGCGTGCGAGGACAACGGCAGCGTCCGCGCCGGGCTCGATCCGGGCGACGTGCTCCTGCTGATGGGCTTCATGTGGCGCGTGGGCGCCGACGACGAGGGCAAGGCCCAGGCACGCCGGATCATGGACCTGGCCATCGACGGCTTCCGCCCCGCGCGCTGAGTTCCGCTGCGGCCGTGCGGTGCCCGCGTTCCACCGGGTCGGTCACCTGGCTGGTGCGTGCAGGGCGAGGTCCGCTTCGCTGAAGCGCGAGGACACCAGGTTGGCCTGGTGCCAGTGCGGGTAGATCAGGACGGGGGCGCTCACCTTGTCGAGCCGGTCGATGTCTTCCACTGTCAGGTGGACGTCGGCCGCGCCGAGGTTGTCGGCCAACTGTTCGTCCTTGCGCGCGCCGATGATCACGGCCGTCACACCGGGCTTCGCGAGCAGGTACGCCAGCGAGATCTGCGCGGGCGAGACGTCGTGCGTGGCGGCGATGTCGATGACGGTTTCGATGGTGTCGTAGAGCTTGTTCTCGTCCCGCACCGGCGGCTCGTTCCAGTCGGTGAGGTGCCGACCTTCGGCCGCCTGCTGGCCGCGCCGGTACTTGCCGGAGAGCAGCCCGCCCGCCAGCGGGCTCCACACCAGGATGCCGAGGCCCTGGTCCAGGGACAGCGGTACCAGCTCGTACTCGGCGTCGCGCGACTCCAGCGAGTAGTAGATCTGGTTGCTCACGAAGCGCTCGTAACCGTGCAGGTCGGCGACGGCCAGCGCCTTCATCAACTGCCAGCCGGAGTAGTTCGAGACGCCGAGGTAGCGGACCTTGCCGGAGTGCACGAGGGTGTCGAGCGTTTCCAGGGTCTCGTCCAGCGGGGTCAGCCCGTCCCACTGGTGCACGTGGTAGATGTCGAGGTAGTCGGTGCCCAGGCGGCGCAGGCTGCCCTCGACCTGCGACAGGATGTGGTGGCGGGACAGGCCCTCCTCGTTCGGGCCGTCGCCCATCGGCAGGCGGACCTTGGAGGAGATCAGCACCCGGTCGCGCGCGCCCGCGATGGCCTTGCCGAGGATCTCCTCCGCGGCACCGGCCGAGTACATGTTGGCGGTGTCGATCAGGTTCACGCCCGCGTCGAGGCACATGCCGATCTGGCGCTTGGCGCCCGCCACGTCGGTGTCGCCGAAGGTGCCGAAGAAGTCCTTGCCCCCGAAGGTCATGGTGCCCAGGGCGAGCACCGACACATAAAGGCCGGACCGTCCTAACTGCCTGTACTCCATGGTGGTCCCTCCCAATCGTGCCGAACGCCGGCGTAGCGCACGGCTACCCCGCACCGGAGGCGTGCGAACCATCGGCAGCGCATTTCGGCCATGGCCCTGCGGGCGGCGTCCCGACTAGTTCGACATTGCGCCGTGCCTTCGGAGAGATCAGCAACCGTTCCACCCGTTCCGCGCCGCTGCTGCGTGGGGGGGGGGGGGAGTTGGGGGGGGGGGGGCGGGGGCCCACCCCCCCCCCATTTTAACCCCGGTTTGGTTTATAAAAAGGGGGGGGGGGGGGGGGGGCCGGGGGGGGGGAAAA
>NZ_JALBWV010000084.1 GCF_022678645.1 Saccharopolyspora soli
AGGTGGGATCCGTTACCGAATATTCATCAACAACTACACAGTGCAACCAGCGAACGCGACCCCATTTGCACGTTCCGCCAAAAACCTGACGCCCACGCTCCTGATTCGCTCCTGGACGACGCATTCGATCTTGTCCAGGCGATCAAGCCGTGATCCACACCAGAACACAAAAAAGCCCGCCGACCTGCACTTACGTGCCAAGTCAGCGGGCCCTTCCGACCGTCGGGACGACAGGATTTGAACCTGCGACCCCTTGACCCCCAGTCATGTCCTAAAAGGACGGTCACCAGCGAAAACCGAGAAACCGCAGCACAAAAAGCATCCTTTCACCGCGGTTCCACGCAGTTCGACACCACTACGGTACATCCCTCGCTCCAGATTCGCTCCTGCTCCAGCCGGACAACTAGAACACCGCAGACGACGCGCTGTGCGACTGCCAGCGGCCAACGCCTACAGGTCCGCTCGAACCCGGCAACGCACGTTCTCGGCCAGTGGCGCTACGCTCGCCAACCAAGAATTGCCTGGTGTGTAGCCACTTCACGTCCACACGAGTCGCGATCCTGGTTCCCATTGCAACAACTCTCCTCTCCTCACCTTCCGGCGATGCGCAGCCCAAATCCGGTGCACGGCTTCAGCCAACGCTGGACAGCGCAGATTCCACGCCGTCACCGGCTGAGACGCGACCTGACTGTCTCGATGATGGGGATGGTGAGCAGCGGCGATGCCAGAATTAGCACGCCAAGGGGGCCGGGCTTAACGTTCTGCACGAGCCAGATGAACAGACCTCCGGAGGCAAGGGCGGCGGACATCCAGGATGTCGAATTCTCGTAGGGGCGGATCAAAGCATCCACGCACCGGTAGAAAGCCTGGACTCGCCGTGAGTTTCGGTCCTTCCTGCGCCGACGAGCGGCGGCCGACACCTGCCGCTTGTACCGGTCCGCGTCGACGTTCACGTCACAGTGGACCCTGTGCCAGACGTGGCGCCGCTGGTAGCGGAGTACGTCCACGGTAACGGGCTGCCCCGGAACCCGCACCGCAGACCTGATAGCCCGAGCCATCTTCATGCCGAACAACATCAACGCAATGAAGAACCCGCACGCCCCCACTGTGGACAGGCCAACCGCGATCAGGTGTGCGTGCCCGCGCAACTCACGCCAGAAGTCGCCCCACCCCATCGCCAGGCTGACCGGAAAGAACACCACGCTGATCCAGTCACCGGTCGACAAGGATCCCCAGGCGAACCGGGCCTTGGCCATCGGATTACGCAGCAGGAACCCGAACCCTAACACCAGACCGGTCGTCTCCCCGATGGGCGCCACCCAGACCGGGTGCAGCAGTCCCAGCTCGACCAAGTACAGCGAACACGCTGACACCATCAGGACCGCCGCCAGCGACAGCAGCACGGCGCGGACCAACTGATCGCGCTTCGCACGCCACTCCAGCCCCACCGGGCAGGTACACCACCGCAACAACCGCTCTCCCCCACCAGCCGACAACGCCGACCAGTGAACCACGTCAGCGAGGCTGCGCACCGGAAATCACGGCAGATCACCTACCAGAGGTCACGGCCTCCGGGTGTCGGCTCCGGACGGCGCGCGGATCACCATGGCGGTGGTACGTCTCGGTCAGTTCAGGCAGGGACGCAAGCAGGAGTTCCGCCGCGCTCATCGGAGCATCGGGCTCGGCACGGCCATGCCGTAGGCACAGCTTTCGTGCCGACAACGCTGTCGTGACGATGGCGCCGCCGGTGAGCGCAGGAACCTGCGCCGCGAGACTTCGAAGGAAACAGAGCTGCTGGTGTCGCGGCACAAGAATGCGGGACTGCGCCGTCAACTCCATGGCCGTGGCCGATACGAGCCAGCCGACCGGCTCTGGCTCCCAGTACTGTCGTCCCTGATACCCGGCGCCGCTGGGCACAGGTCTTCCCCGTCAAGCCGAGCACACTGCTGAACTGGCACCGCAAGCTGGATGAAGTTCAACGCTCTGCTCACGAACGCGGTGATCTTCCACAACGGCCTGGACATCGCGGGACACCGGTCCGTAACACGTACATGACGCCGGCGAGCGCCGTTCGGTCCGGAACACGCAGTCGCCCCCGAATATCGGCGGCGCCGCTCGGGAAGGGGTGGCAAGAGTGGAGCCACCCACCCCCCAGATCGTCGGGAAAAAGATCAACTCGCACCCTGGAGCGCCTGCCGACCAAGATCGACAAGCACAAGACCCGCAGCTCAACTCATTCTGAAACGATCAGTTAGCGACGGATGAGCTCGCGCCCGAGGTCACTGCGGAGGTGGACTTCGATGAACACGCGCAGGTAGCGGTCATTCGCGTAGTCGTCGAAGGCGGCCGCCAGGGAGCGGTCCGGTTCGTCGGTCAGGAGCACGATTCGCCAGAGGTTGAGCGGGTGGTCCTCCGGGCCGCCCACGGAGTGTTCGACGTGGAAGATCGGCTGGCTGGCGCCAGCGGTGAGAACGCGGCCATCGGGCGCTTCGAAGCGCTCGGCGCCGACGAAGTACGCGTGCCGGTTCTCGTGGTCGAGACGGACATGCTCGATGATCGTGGCGTAGTGGTCGAGGTCAGCCCACAGCCGCTGGTCGGACACCCGGGTGAAGTCCTCGAACCGGCCGTGGCGCACGCTCGGAAACTTCTCCGCGCTGCCCGGTTTCACCACTGTCGGGATGTACTTGTCCGGCGCGGCCGCTTTGCGCACCTCCATGTCCCACAGCTGGGCACCGGTGTAGGCGAACGGTGGCCGCACGTCGTAATGCTCGCGCAGTACGTCGTTCACCCGTGCCGGCGGCAGCTCCACCGATGTGGTGCCCGGTGCGGCCCACGCCTGTTCGAAGACTGCCTCGTGGTCCAGTGACTCGATCATGTTGTTCCCCTCGGTAAGCGGCATAGCAAATGCCAAACCTGGCCGCTTCCGCGCTGCCGATGGTGCCATGCCGTTTTCGGCCTGACCGGCCGCTAAACGTGCGCCGCGTCCAGAAGCCGGCGGACCTCAGGCACCACGTCGCGGGCGAAGGCAGTGACCTGGTCGGTGGACTGCACCTCCGGCCAGAAAACGAAGGAGGTGAACGGCTGCTCGGTGCCCAGATGCGCCAGGAGGTTCGCCCACTGCTCAGCCGTGCCCCGCACGGGGTCGGCGCCCTGCGTAACCCGCATCTGCCCCGGCGTCGCGGTGACGGTGCCGACCACCTGCGCGATCCGGCGGACCGAGAGCGGGTCGCGCCCGGCGGCCTTGGCCGCCTCATCGATGATCCTGTTGGCCTCTGCCCACTTCTCATACGGCAGATACGAGGCGATTGGCGCGGCCCAGCCGTCGCCGATCCGGCCCGTCAGAGCTAGCGCATTCGGCCCCTGGGCACCCGTCCAGATCTCGATCGGGTGCGCCGGCGCCGGACCTGCGCGCACTCCCGAGACCGAGTAGTACTCGCCCTCGAACCGGACCGGGGTGTCGCCTTCCGCCCACAGGGCTCGCAACACCGTGATCGCTTCCTCCAACGCCTCATTGGCTTCCCGCGGGCTGCGCCTTGGTACACCGAGGCGAGTGATGGCGTCCCAGTAGCCACCGGCCCCGAGGGCTAGCTCGAAGCGGCCGCCGGACACGAGGTCCAGTGCCGCCGCCGTTTTCGCCAGCAACGCGGGCGGGCGCAACGGGAGACTCGCCACGTCCGGAAACACGGTGATCTGCCGCGTGGCCGCGAGCAGATCACCGGCCAGGACGAACGTGTCGAGGTATTCGGGCACGTACGGGTGGTCTTGGAGCCCGATCAGGTCCAGGCCACCCTTTTCCGCGGCCAAGGCGAACAACAGATTGCCCGCCACATCGTTGATCGGTGTCAGCGAGACGCCGAACTGCAGGTCCTGACTCATGCCACGTGCTCCCGGACGAAATCGCCGATGCGGTCGATCGACGCTGCCGCCTCGGGAAGGAACGAGGCGAAGTGCTGCCAGATGTGTGGGGCGCCCCCGGTGACGACCAGCTCCGAGGCCACACCCGCGGCCAGGGCGCGTTCGTGGAAATTCAGCGAGTCGTCGATCATGACCTCTTCGGTACCGACCTCGATGTGGATCGGCGGGAGGCCGGTGAGATCGCCGAACAGCGGCGACGCGAGCGGGTCGCGCGGGTCGTGCGCGCCCAGGTAGTTGGCCGCGAAGGATCGCAAGCCTTCCTGGGTGACGAATGGGTCGCGGTCGGCGCGGTCGGCGAACGAGGGCGCGGAGACCGTCAAATCGGTCCACGGCGATACCGGCACCGCCGCTGCGGGCAACGCCAGGCCCAATTCCTTGAGCCGCAGCAACAAAGCCAGGGACAGGCCACCGCCAGCGGAGTCACCGCCGACGGCGATGCGGTCCGCCTGCACGGTGGTGAGCACGGCTCGGTAGGCCACCACTGCGGCGTCGAGCGCGGCCGGGAAGCGGTGCTCGGGCGCCAACGGGTAGTCCGGCAGGTGTACAACACCTCGGGCTGCGGTGGCCAGCCGGGCGCCCATCTCCCTGTGGTTGTAGGAGGCACCTTCGGTGTAGCCGCCGCCGTGGAAGTACAGCAGCACCCGGTCGGCCGTCGACGCCGGTGTGGTCACCGTGCGGCCCGGGAAGCCCGGGGCCTCGGTGATGACGGCGTCGGCGGGGACCGGAAACTGCTCGCTCCAGCGGCGGTAGGCGTCGCGGTGACGGACGTGTTCTGGCCGGTCGTCGACGGGCATGTGCTCGCCCATCGTGGTCAGGAGTTGATGTGCCTCGGTGAGCTCGGCGCTGAGGGTTCTCATGTGTTCTTCTCCGGCAGCAGCACGGGTTTGGTGGCGGTGCCGTTCTTCATCGCCTCGGCGGCGCGTTCGACGTCGCCCAGCGGGAACGTGGTGACGAGCTTCTCGACCGGCAGCCGACCGGCGGCGGTGAGAGCGACGAGGTCGGGCAGGAAGGTCGGCGGGTTGCTGCGGCCTTCCACGACGCCGATCACGCGCTTGCTGTCGTTGACCACGTCGGCCACGTCGATCGGTGCGGTGGTGCCGAACGGCGGCACCCCGACCACCGCGGCGGCGCCGCCGACGCGCAGGCTCTTGATGGCCTGCACCAGCACCGCCGGCACACCGCTGCTCTCCACGACGTGCCCGGCGCCGCCCCCGGTGGCGTCCTTGATCGCCTCGATCGGGTCGGTGGTGCGGGAGTTGACGACCGTGGTCGCACCGAGCTCGCGGGCCAGCTCAAGACGGGAGTCGAGCACGTCGACCACGACCAGTTGCTCGATCGGCAGCAACGCCGCGGCCATCACGGCTGACAACCCGACCACCCCGGCACCGAACACGGCCACGGTGGAGGATGCCTCCGGCTGCAGCACGTTCAACACCGCGCCCGCGCCGGTCTGGATGCCGCAGCCCAGCGGCGCGAGCACCGACGACGGCACGTCGGCGGCGATCGCGGGCACTGGAATGGTGTTGCGCTCCCGGGCGAGGGCGTACGTAGCGAACGAGGACTGGCCGAAGAAGTTCCCGTGCACCACCCCGTCACCGTCGTGCAGGCTGGGAGTGCCGTCGGGCCGGGCGCCGTTGGTGAAGTTGCGGGCCACGAACTCGTAGCACTGCGAAGGGACGCCGGAGACACAGCCCCGGCACCGTCCGCAGGAGTCAAAGGTCAGCACCACCCGGTCACCCGGGCGCACGGTGGTCACGCCCGAGCCGACCTGCTCGACGATCCCGGCGCCCTCGTGCCCGGCCACGCCCGGCAGCGGGAAAGGGAACTCCCCCGCCCGCACCGCCAAGTCGGCGTGGCACATGCCCACGGCCTCGACCCGCACCAGCACCTCGTCCGGGCGCGGATCTGCCACCTCCAGCGCACGGCGGGTGAACGGCGCTCCCGCCGACGCAACGGTCATCGCGGAAGTGGTCGTGGGCATCAGGACTCGCCACCGGCAGGTGTGGTCGCCTGGATTTCCAACGTCAGCTCGGTGGCATCGCCGATCAGCAACGGGCCGCCCGGCTGCGACACGTTGCCGACGACGCCGAACGCGGACCGCGACACCCGAGTGGTAGCGCGGAATCCGATGCGGAAGTTGCCGAAGTGGTCGACGCCGTCGCCGGTGAAATACAGGTCCAGCTCGACAGGGCGGATCGTGCCACGGATGCTGAGGTCACCCCGGAGGGTGTAGCGGTCACCGTCGGCCTCCAGGCCCGTGGAGGTGAACGTCGCCTCCGGGTGGCCGGCAACGTCGAAGTAGTCCCCGCTGCGCAGGTGCTCGTCCCGCGCCTCGATTCCGGTGTGGACGGACGCGACGTCGATCGTCGCCGTCACCGACGACTTCACCAGGTCCTCGGCCACCTCGACGGTGCCGGAGAAGGCGGCGAAGGTGCCGCGAACCCGCGCGGCGACGAACCGCGTGGAGAAGCTGATCGAGGAGTGCACCGGGTCGATCTCGTACCGACCGGGCTTGATCTCAATGCTCATCGTCGTCATTCCTCATCTCGGTGAAAGCCGGTGAATGCTGCGGTTCGTGGTGGAGAAGCGGCCGTCGCTGTCCGATGCCACCGGACAGCGGCGGAACAGCAAGCGGAACGTGCCGCGTTGGTACGTCGTGCCGGCGCACCGAATCTCCCCGCCGTCGGCCGCCCGTGTCTCTCGTGCGGGCTGCCAGCCCGCAGTCAGCTCTTGGTGTAGGCCGCGGCGATCTGGCCGACCAGCACCGCGAAGGGCATCTCCAGTGCCGCGTACACGTCGTTGGCCTTCGGGTCGGCGTTGTCGCCGAGGATCTCCACCATGGCGGTTGCGTAGTCCACCGGGATGACGCCCGCCTGCTGCATCCGCAGCAGGCCCGCCTCCCTCTTCGCCTGCCAGAACGTGCCCGATGCGTCGACCGCCGCATAGGCGTCGAAACCTTCGCCGGTGACCGTGATCGCCGGGAACGCGAGGCACACCTCCGTCGACACGCCCGCGAAGATCAACTTCTTCCGACCCGTCGCCCGGATCGCCGCCTGCACGCGCTCGTCGTCCCAGGCGTTCACCGTGGACCGGTCGAACACCTCCAGGCCCTTCGGCAGGACCTCGGCCAGCTCCGGGATCAGCGGACCCCACAAGCTGTCCGCTGCGGTAGTCGTGACCACAAGCGGCACGCCAAGCACCTGCGCCGCCTTCGCCAGACCCACCACGTTGTGCTTGAGCTCCCCGACCGAGATGTCGCGCACGCCGCTGTACAGCCCGACCTGGTGATCGACCAGCACAACCGCCGCGTTATCCCGCGTCAGCCTCTCGGTGAACTTGCCCGCAGTCATTCGAAACTCCTCCCCAACTGAAACGGCGGTCCATCCGCCGCCTCGGCGACAGTATAGTCAAAAATTTTGACTGTCAAAAATCATGACTATCTTTTGGAAAACCCCGCACTCGCACGGGAAGATCCGTCACGGCGCAGAACAAGGCCGCGATGGCCACCGCGACCGAAGCGCGCGGCGTCCGGCAAGACGGCGATGGCTGCGACGAAGACCGTGAAGACGCCAGCGAAGATGCCGGGAGGATCCGCCAGCCGACTGGTTCCAGGACCTCAACCCACTTTTCGATCAGCGACACCGTGGCGACCAGGTGAAGGTGAACGACCAGAAACCCGGCGAGAATCGATCGTCGTGATCGGTGCCCGCACTCGCCTCGACGAGGCTCAGTGGCGCCCGCCTGGCGACACACCCCGGTGCGCCGTCGTCAAAGAGGCAGCAACCGTAGGGGATTTCAGACTTGAGTCGGATCGAGCAGTCGCGGACCCGCCGCACGACCACGTCAGTGCAGTCGCGACCACCAGTCCTGACCGCCGCCCGGTGATGCGCTCGTCGAGATCGACGTTGCGAGGAATAAGCTTCCACCAACGATGGTTACATCGACACTCGCCGAAGCAACTTCGGCAGAAGGCTTGTTGAACATGAACGATCTTTCTGTTGGGGCTTGGTCTCCACTGCTGAATGGTGTGCCGGATCGCGAGAGGGGACTACGCATGAGCGGCTCATTTTCCGTCGGGATCGGCTCATGGACGGCGTGAGTCGACTCATCCGGCTGGCGCACCTCGAAGGTGGTCTGGACGTGCGCTGCCTGATGGCCGGACAGTTCACTTTGGAAAACGAGGCCGCGGGCCCAGGCGAGGTACCGTTCCACCTCGTTCTGGAAGGCAGCTGCACCGTGACCACGGGTTCGTCCGCAGTCGACCTCGGTCCCGGCGATCTGCTCCTGCTCACACACGGCGACGCACACCAGGTGACGGCATCTTCGGGACGACGGCGCCGGTTCGAGGACGAACCGGGCCCGACGTTCGTGACCCGCCGGACCGTCGGTGCTGAGCACGAACTGGACTTGTTCTGCGGCCACTACCACTTCGAGTCGGCTGCCGGCACGCTGCTGTTCCGCCTGCTGCCGTCACTGGTGCACGTCACGTTGGACACCCCGGCACTCACGTTGGCGGACGTCCTGCGTGGCGAAGCCCAGTTCGACGGCCCGGGGACAGGCGCCGTCGTGTGCTCCCTGTGCGACGCACTGCTCGCCATGGCGCTGCGCAGCCGCCCCGACCAGCGCCTCGACACACCCGCGCTGTGGACCGCCATGGGGGACGACGTGCTGGGCCGTGTGATCGCCGACATCGTCGAACGTCCGGGCGAACCGTGGACGATCGACCGCATGGCCGCCGCGGCATCGATGTCACGCGCCACATTCCTGCGCCGCTTCACCGCCCGCACCGGGACCACCGTGGCGACACTGCTGACCGCGATCCGGATGATGGTCGCCGCCGACCTGCTGACGCGCTCCGACCACTCCGTGGCCCGCGTGGCGAGCGAGGTCGGGTACCGCTCGGAATCAGCGTTCGCGCAAGCGTTCCGCGCTACGGTGGGCGCACCACCAGCGCAGTTCCGGAAAAACGCAGTGGCGAGCGGGTGACGGCTCCCGGCTCGAAGGACGCCGCACGGCCGAAGGCGCAACCTGCGCCGATGCCGACCTGGCGGCCAGCGAACGTACCGTCCCCGCGGCGCGATGAACCATCCGTAGCGGCTCGTGGTCCTCGTGCAACGACGACCAGATCCACATCGGACAGATGTGCCCCGCCTGTACCATGTGATCATCCGTCTTGACGGTCATCGTCGATGACCAGTTTGGATATCTACCCATCAAACGGGAATATGCTGCCAAAGTGGTCAACCGCTATGACCATCGTGCAGCTCAGCTGCCGGACCAGAACGTGAACTAGGAGTGGACGATGTCTGTCATCGAGATGACCACCTTCACAGTGACCAAGGAGAACACCCAGGCGATGCTGGACGCTCGCCCAGGCATGGTCGAGGCGTTCCGGACCGACCGGCGCGGGTTCCTCTCCGCCCGCCTGGTACGCGTGGCCGACGAGACGTGGCTCGACTTCGTCGAGTGGACCGATGACGCTGCGTGGGACGAGTCGGCGGCCAAGGGCGCGAACCTGCCGGCGATTGCGGCGTTCTTCGGCACGATCGACGAGGTGGTCAGTGCCGAGCGCGGCCTGCGGTACGACGACGCCCAGGACGGCCCGCGCAGGGTCCGCACCATCGCATACGGCCCCGAGCCTGCACAGGTTGGTGAGCTGTACCTGCCTGAGGGCGGTGGTCCCTTTCCTGTCGTGGTGCTCACCCATGGCGGCTACTGGACCGCCATGTGGGACCGCCGCCAGGTCACCGACGCCGTCGACGACCTCGTCGCCCGTGGCTATGCGGTGTGGAACATCGAGTACCGGCGCGTCGGCGAGCCCGGCGGCGGCTGGCCCGGAACCTTCCTCGACATCGCCGCGGCCGTCGACGCGGTCGACGGCCTGGACCCCGCGCTGGACACCAGCCGGGTGGTCATCGTCGGCCACTCGGCCGGCGGGCATCTGACCACCTGGGCCGCCCACCGCGGGGTGCTTCCTCCCGAGGCACCGGGTGCCAACCCCAGGATCGTCCCGCTCGGCATCGTTTCCCTCGCGGGCGCCCTCGATCTCAAGACGGCCGACGCCACCGGCTTCGGCGTCGTCCTCGCCGACCCCAACGCCGAGCCACCGAAGGACGCTCCCGAGCCAGCCCGCCCTGAAGCGTGGCCCGCGGTCGCCGATGCCGTCGGCCAAGGGATCGTCAACCTCCTGCTCGGCGGCCACTTCGCCGACCACCCCGAGCGCTACAGCTGGGCCTCCCCGCTCGAACTGGCCAACGCCGGTGTCCCCGTCCTGGCCGTGCACGGCACCGCGGACGAAGCCGTCCCCGCCGAGTGGAGCCGCCGCTACACCGAGAAGACGAACGCCGAGGGCGGCACCGCCCGCTACGTCGAGGTTGAAGGCGGCACACACTTCGACGTGGTCCACCCGACTCACCCCATCTGGCCGACGGTCACCGACTGGATCCAGCAGAAGCTGGACAACCGCAACTGACACCGTGGGCCCGCGGGCCGATCCTCACCCCGGAAGATGACCGGCCCGCGGGTTCACTCCGCCGCCCGCCAGCGGCATCGGGCGACCTCCGCGTAGTCGGCGAACTTCGGGATCACGCCCAGCTGCCCGACGTTCAGGCTCAGGGATCTTCCGTCCACAGTGGCCGGAATGGGCGCTCCAGGGTGACGCGGCTACCACCAAGGCTGGCATCTGTCGGACTCCAGTTGACCCAGCGCCGCACGGAATTGGTGGCCGAGTCGGACGACATCTCCGGTGCGCTAACCCAGTTGATTGTCCACGAAGCACCACCGCCACGACTCGCCCGGCTCGAAGCTGACCATGACGGGGTGGCGCGTGTCGTGGAAGTGCTGCGTGGCGTGCTTTCCCGGCGACGAGTCGCAGCACCCGACGTTGCCGCACTTGGCGCACACGCGCAGATGCACCCACGTCGCGCCTTCCGCGACACACGCCTGGCACGTGTCCGGCGAGCTGGGTTCGATGTCCTGCCACTCGTGCTTGAGGTGCTTGCACGAGCCACCCGTCGCGACGGGTGTGCTCAGCTCCCGTCCCTCACCGTCCAAGGGTTCCTCATCCTCGCGATCGAGCATCGACTCCTCGATGTCCAGGCGCGCGAGCACGCGGCGCAGCACGTCATCGTCGGCTGTGCCGCGGTCTCGCGCCCTGATGAACTCCTCGCGTTCGGTCTCCAGCAACTGCAAGCGCAGCCGGCGGTAGGCGTCGGTCGGGGTCTCGGCCAACGCGCTCTGCCTGCCGAGCTGCTCCCACGCCGAGTCGGCGCGGTCCTGCAGCCGGTTGCGCAGCCGCTGCACGATCTCCGGCGGGTCGTCGTCGGTCTGCAGCTCCGCAAGCTTCGCCAGCGCAACGCGGGTCATGTCGTTGAGCACCGCCGCCTCCTGCAGCGCGTCCTCCGCCGGGTCGGGCCGCGGCAGCCGTAGCCGCCGGATCAGCGGCGGCAGTGTCATGCCCTGCACCACAAGCGTGCCTGCCACCACGACGAACGCCGCGAGCACCAGTACCGCACGCTGCGGGGTGTCGGCAGGCAGCACGAACGCTGCGGCGAGCGTGACCACTCCGCGCATCCCGGCCCACGCGATCACGGCGGTGTAGCGCCACGGCCACACCGTCACCCGATGGTCGACGTGGAAGCGGTGCAGCACGCGCTTCGCCATGCCGATCCCGAGGAGCCACAGCACGCGCGTCACGATCGTGGCGGCGAGCACAGCGAGGCAGATTCCGATCAGTTCCCAGAACGGCAGCCCGGTCTCGGCGACCTCGGAGATGATCCGCCGCAACTGCAGGCCGATCAGTAGGAAGACGATGTTCTCCAGCAGGAACTGCACGGTCTGCCAGTTCAGCCGACTCGCCAGCCGCGCCGGTCCGGACTGCACGCGCGGCGCCGTGTGCCCGAGGATCAGCCCAGCCACGACCACCGCCAGCACGCCCGAACCGTGCGCGATCTCCGCGAGCAGGTAGGCAGCGAACGGCACCGCGAACGACAGTGCGGTGTCGGTGACTGGCTCGTCAAGCCTGGTCCGCACGAACGACACGAGCGTGCCGACGAGGAACCCGACGAGGACGCCGACGGCGGCCGCCAGCACGAAGTCCAGCCCGACCTGCCACAAGCTGATCGACCCGGCGATCGCGGCGATAGCCGTACGCAGCGCGACGAGCGCGGCCGCGTCGTTGAACAGGCTCTCGCCCTCCAGCAGCCGCACGAGCTTGCGCGGCATCCCCACACGCCGCGCGACGACGCTCGCGGCGACCGCGTCGGGCGGCGCGACCACGGCGCCGAGCGCGATCCCGGCCGCCAGCGGCAGCCCCGGGATGACCGCCCATGCCACCAGCCCGACGCCAAACGCGGTGAACACGACCAGCCCCACCGACAGAAGCACGATCGGCCCGCGCAACTTCCGGAACGCGATCAGCGACGTCTGGACCGAGGCTGAATACAGCAGTGGCGGCAGCAGCCCGACGAGCACCACCTCGGGATCGAGTTCGTAGTTCGGAAGTCCCGGGACGTACGACGCCGCTACACCGACCGCCACGAGGCACAGCGGCGCCGACCAGTCCAGGCGCCGCGCCACCGCCATCACGATCAGGACGACGATAACCAGCCCCGCCAGTTCCGCGGCTACCTCCACGTGCGCATCATCCCTCTGTTCGGCGGTTCCTTCGGAGGCAACTCACGCCGTACGAATGGGTGGCGTGGCCAGGACCTCGTTGAACGCTTCCGTCGACGCTGGGTGCGTGTAGATGGCGTCGCGCAGTTCGGTCGCGGTCACGTTGTGGCGCATGGCGAGGGTGACGAGGTTGATCAGCTCCTGCGAATCAACGCTCAGAAGCACGGCGCCGAGCACGTGGTCGGTTTCGCGGTCGACGACGAACTTCATCAGCCCGCGCGTCTCGCCGACAATCTTGGGCCGTGGCATCGCCGCGATGTCCGCGACGGCCTTCGTTACGACCTTCACCGGCAGCCCGCGTTCGACGGCTTCGCGTTCGGTGAGGCCGACGCGGGAAAGCGGCGGTGTCATGAACACCGTGAACGGCACGAACTTCCGATCCGTTGTGGACCTCGTTCCGCTGCCAAGGAGCTGGTCGGCGACGATGCGGTTGTCGTCGAGGGAGATGTAGGTGAACTGGGGGCCGCCGTTGACGTCGCCGATGGCGAAGATGTGCGGCTGGCTCGTGCGCAGGAACTCGTCCACCGCGACAGCGCCGGTCGGTGTGGTGCGCACGCCGGCGCGGGCGAGACCGAGGCCCTCCGTGGCCGGTTTGCGCCCCGTCGCCGCGAGCACTTCATCGGCGGCCAGGATGTGCGTCTCGCCGTCGACTTCGTAGGTGATCTCGACACCGTTGTCGATGTCGCGCACCTCGGTGACGCTGGCGCCGGTGACGAATTCGACGCCGACCCCGCGCAGGATCTCGGTGGCCGCCTCGATGATGTCGTCGTCCTCGCGCGGCATGATCTTCGGGACCGCGTCGAGCACCGTGACGGCGCTGCCGAACTGCGCGTACATCGACGCGAACTCCACACCCACGTAACCGCCACCGAGGATCGCCAAGCGCTTCGGCAGGTGGTCGAGGTCGATCAGCTCGGTGCTCGTGAGCAGCCGGGTGCTTTCCCGCAGGCCCGGAACGGGCGGGATCGTTGGCACGGCGCCCGTGTTGATCACGATCGTGTCCGCGGTGAGGTGGAGCACGTCGTCGCCCGCTGTGACCCGCACCGTCTTCGGGTCGAGGAACGTCGCCCGGCCGGTGATCACGGTGACGGAGTCGATCGTGTCGAGCATCGCGAAGTTCTTGCCGCGCATGGTGGTCGTGATCGCGCGCGTGGCTTCGACGGCCCTGTGGTGGCGTTCGCCGGGCGTGCCCGCGCCGGGATGCTCGGCGTGGTGGACCAGCGCCTTGGTCGGAACGCAGCCGATGTTGATGCAGGTGCCGCCGTACATGACGGCAGACTGCTCGATCATGGCAACCCGCTTCCCGAGCCGCCCCAACGTAGCGGCGAGTGTCTTGCCGCCCTTGCCGAACCCGATGACCACCAAATCGAAGTGCGTATCGTCCATGTGTTCAGCATTCGCCGCCCCGGAAACGTTGACCACACATGAAAGGCTCAGTTTTCATCGAAATCGGTTCACGGCCGGCAGCTGGTCGTAACGCGGATGCTACTCCACCACCTGCTGTCCCTCGCACTCGCATGACATCCACAAAGGACGGAGGTCTCATCACGACCAGGGAGTTGTCCGCAGTTCATCCGACGACGCGCAAACTGCAGAGATTTTGGTCAGCATCCACAGGATTTTGCTCCTTTTTGCCTATTCACAGTAGCATTGTGCACTGAAACGACGGAGCGAACCACGCATGGTCGGATCATCTTCTGTCGAGATCAGCTCATGTACCGACCAGTCTCCCAACTGGTCATATTTTCGTACCGTCACACATGTTGACGACCACCGGCACAGTCATTAAGCATGACCACGTTGTGAGCAAGCCACCCCGGCCGCGGGACTCCTAACCGAGCGGCTGCGGACCGTGGCCGGTGCTTTCCGCGCCATCCACGACGAAGTGGACACCGAGCCCCAGAGGACTGTGGACCTGCTTCACCACGTCATCGAAGCGGTGGCGAAGCACGCGCGGATGGTCGGCGCCGAAGCTCGGACGACCGGATAACCCGAAAACGGTGGGAATCGAAGAGGAGTAGCGGATGACGGAGAAGAGCGGACTGGTGGTCCGGCCGCCACACGACCTCGGCGGGCTGCCCGAGGGGCCGGTGAGCGGGACAGAGCACGAGATGACGCCGTTCGAGAAGAGCTGTCACGCGTTGCTCGACGTGCTCGACGACCACAAGCTGGTCAACACCGAGGAGAAACGGCGAGGAGTCGAAGACCTCGGCTCGGAAATGATCGCGAAGCTCACCTACTACGAACGGTGGGCAGTCTCCGCGTCGAAGGTCCTCATCGAGAAGAAGATCATCACCAGCGAGGGACTGGGAAAGAAGATGGCCGAGATCCGCGAGCGGTTGCGGGAGGACTCGTGACGTCGACCCGGTTCCGGCAAGGCGATGCGGTAAGGATCTCCGAGCGGTACGCGCCCGGTCACGTGCGAACCCCGGTGTACGTGCGCGGAAAGCAAGGATCCATCGAACGCGTGCTGCCTCGCTTCATCAACCCCGAGCTGGAGGCGTACGGGGTCAACGAAGGCACCGAGACCCAGCTCTACCGCGTGCGGTTGAGTCAGAGCTCGCTGTGGCCGGACTACGAAGGCCAGCCGTCCGATGTGCTCGAACTCGAGATCTACGAGCACTGGCTGGAGCCGATTCCGAACACTACGAACGACGAGGAGTGACCGTGGCAACACACCCGCACGACGACCCGCACGCGCCGATCGAGCAGGCTCCGGGGGAACCGGACTACTTCGACGTGCTTCAGTTGGCGATCCGGGAAATTCTGGTCGAGAAAGGTCTGATCGGCGCGGACGAGGTCCGTGCCATGATCGAGACGCTCGACGCGCACGAACCGGCCCTCGGCTCCGCTCTCGTGGCGCGTGCCTGGACCGATCCCGCCTTCAAAGAACGGCTGCTCGCCGACGGCACAGCCGCCATCGAGGAGTTCGGGATCGACAACTACGACGGAACGCAGCTCATCGTCCTCGAGCAGACCGGCGACACCCACAATCTCGTCGTGTGCACCTTGTGCTCGTGCTATCCGCGACCAGTGCTCGGGCTGCCACCGGACTGGTACAAGAGCCGCCCCTACCGGGCCCGTGCTGTCCGCGAGCCACGAGCGCTGCTGGCGGAGTTCGGCACTCGTGTGCCCGACGACGTGACGATCCGCGTCCACGACAGCAACGCGAACATGCGCTACCTCGTCCTACCCATGCGCCCGGAGGGCACCGAAAGCTGGAGCGAGGAACAACTCGCGGAACTGGTCACCCGGGACGCGATGATCGGCGTGACGACGGCACGGAAACCGTGACACTCGCCGACCGGCTCCTTGATCGGAAAGCCGAGGGGTGGCGACCGGCCGCTTGGGCTGCCGAAGCAGTCGGAACTGCAGTACTGGTCTTCGACGCGCTGAGCGCGGTGGCGTTGACCATGGCTCCGGCCGCACCGCTGCGAACCTGGCCGTTGGAGGTGCGGCTGCTCGTCATCGGTCTCGTCGTCGGAGGCACTGTTGCGATCTTCGCCGTCACGCCAGCCGGCAAGAGGTCGGGCGCGCACCTCAACCCCGCGGTGAGCGTGTTCATGGCCCTTCGCGGAGCGTTGTCCGTTCGTGACGCGCTCGCGTATTCCGTGGTGCAGCTGGTCGGGTCCGTCGTGGGCGTGCTCGTGGCACGCCTCTGCTGGGGCGGGCGGATGCACGACATTTCCGACGGTCTGATCCAGCCCGGCCCCGGGGTGGGCGCCGTGGGTGTCCTGGTCGGCGAGACGTTCAGCGTCGTCGTGCTGCTGCTCGTACTGTCGTGGCTGGTCTCCAAGCCACGGCCGAGGGAGACGCCGTGGGTGATCGGCGGGCTGTTCGCGGTTCTGATCGCGGCAACCGGTGCGACGTCCGGTGGGAGCTTCAACCCCGCACGCGACTTCGGTCCGTTCGTGCTGGGCTCGGACTTCCACTTCTTCTGGATCTACATGCTCGCTCCGCTGGGGGGTGCCTTTATCACCGCCGCTCTCTTGCGGCTGACCAACGCGTGGTCTCCTCGCACCTGCAAGCTGTGCGGGCCGGCCTTCGACAAGCAGTCTCATCCGGCCGCCGTCGAGTCCCCGTTCCGACGGAAGGTCTGCCAGGAACTCGAACTGGCGGGCTTCACCATCTACGGCGGGGGCCCAGCGGGCGGGGTGGAGGTCAGGCAATGTCCGGCCGAATACGGCGGCGGGCTGCTCATCAGTTGGGCACCGCACGCCGCCGCCTTCTCGCCCATCGACGAACGCGTGACTGCGGTCGAGAAAACCATGGTGGACGCACTCGCGAGCGTGATGTCCGAACTGGGGTTCACCGCAGAACGCCTCGGTGAGTCGTTCTCGGTCCGGGTCGCGGACGCGGAACCGCCCAGTCGTGCGGCGACGAGCCGTGCTGGAACGCAGGCTTCATGAGAACCTCTGTGACTGCCTTCCTACGTACCAACCGCTTTTTGGTCGCACTGCTGGCGTCCATAGTCGCGGTGACCGTAGTGCTGTACGCCGGACTCTGGGCCATGGTCGGCACGCAGACCAGTGGGAGCGGCATCGGACTGGGCGTCGGCTTGGCTGCCTTCGCACTCGGTGCCCGGCACGCCTTCGACGTGGACCACATCGCGGCAATCGACAACACGGCGCGAAGGTTGTTCGGCGACGGCCGTGCCTCCTCCACCGTCGGCTTCTGGTTCGCTCTAGGGCACTCTGCCGTCGTGCTGTTGCTGACCGTGGTGGTCGCCGCCGGTGCCGAGTTCGCCTCCACGATGACCACCGAGTCGTCGGGCCCGCACCGGGTGCTCGCCGTGGTGAGCACGAGTGCGTCCGCACTGTTCCTGTGTTTCGTCGGCCTGCTGAACCTCGTGTCAGCGCTGGGCGCCAGGAACGTCTACCGTCGGGCCCGCCGAGGTGAGCTGACCAACGGCGACCTCGGGCGCGTCCTCGACAACCGAGGAACTGTCGCGCGGCTCGTGCGCAGGTTCACCAGGTCGCTGCACAGTCCTCGCCAGATGTTCCCCGTCGGCATGCTCTTCGGACTGGGCTTCGACACTGCCACGGAGATCACCCTGCTGGCGGTGGCGGGCAACAAGGCCGCCGCCGGTGTCCCGTGGTACTCGGTGGTGATCCTGCCGGCGCTGTTCGCGTGCGGAATGACCTTGTTCGACACCCTCGACGGTATCTTCATGACCGCGGTCTACGGCTGGGCGACTGCAGACCCATTGCGCACCTTGCGGTACACGATGTCCATCACCTGGCTGTCGGTCTTGGTGGCGCTGGGGCTGGGGACGGTCGAGCTGGTCAGCCTGACTCACGACAGCTTGCGGCTGCGGGACCCGATAACGTCCTGGTTCGCCGCGCTCGACCTCGACAACCTGGGCTACCTGATCGTCGCGCTGTTCCTCGTCGTATGGGCGGCTGCCGCTGGCTTCCGCCACGTGCGATCGGTCCGCGATCCCGGTCGCCGCTGTCCTGGGGATTCGGGGTACACGGGCGTCCTCGCGGAAGAAGGTCGGCCACATCGTCGACCCGATCCGCCGCCTGGACGATCAGCTCATCGCTATCTCGCCACGACGACTCCTTGTTCTTCTCCGTGTGTGTCAGGCAGCGAGTGCGCACGACTCTTGGCTCAGCGTCTCAGCGTCTCAGCGATGAAGGCGAGGAGCGCATCGGCTCTCCCTCGGTGCTCGTCGACCTCTAGGTGTACACATCCTTAATGATTAAAGATTGCGACTATCAGAAAAGACGACTATGCGCAAGGGGCGTACCTGAGTGGAGATCTCAACCGGGCCATTAGCCGCCGGGCGCTTACTACTCGACCTGTGTTACCCAGCCGCATCCCGACCGGTGGCTATGCGGGTGCGCGAACGCGGAGGAGCTCTGCCTTCGTCGACCCGGTTTCCCACCGGATCATTCGACCGAGAGTTTCCGCCTTTGGTGCTCGGTGACATCCATGAAGACGCGCTTGAACTCGGCGTAGGCTTCTCGCCCTACCCGGCGGGCATGCCGATCCTGCATGCTCGCCATGATGCGGTCTGCCGCGCGCATCTGAGCGAGCCCGCGTTCGGTCGGGCAAACGAGCTTGGCCCTGCGGTCGACGGGGTCGGGCTGACGTACCACGTAGCCCAGCGCCTCAAGTTCGTCAACGATCCCACCGATCACCTGTTTGGCTTGGCCGGACAGCCGGGCGAGCTCGGTCGCGCGCACGCCGCCCGGATCGAGGTATGCCAGCACCACTCCATGCCGAGGATGTATGTCATCGAACCCCTGGGCCACGAGCTTCGCAAAAAGCTCACGTTGAGCGGCGAACAGCAGCCTAGCGGCCAGCACCCCGAGATCCGGATTCGTCGCGTTGCGCTCCGCCCGGGTAACCACTCACCGCCTCCTTCGACCTACGCGGCCGCCAAGTGCTGCCGCGTAACGATCGATAATAAACGTTCGCGACGGATGCCTCCCGGGTGGCGCGCCGCTCCGTTACAGCTCGGGGACAGCGCGGCACCACGTCGCCAGCCGACCGCGAGACGCCCTCCGCCTACAGCCAGTAGTTCCGTCGGACAAGACAGTCAGATGACGGGTGCTCCGCGAACGCGCGGACGTGACGCTGGAGAAATACGAGCGCAAGAACTCGGTCGCCTCGTGGTCCGCAGCCCCCAGCAGGTGGCTCGTCAAATGACCGTGACCGCGGCGGTTTCGACACTGTCCCGGTCACCTGACGGGCACTGATCGTCGTTGTGCGCGGACCACGAACTCGTCAGCATGAACAAGAACGCGCAAGAACTGATCAACACTGTCGCGCTCGCGATGCGGCACCATGTCAAGGCGGCCGAACTCCGCGACGCCGTCTACTCCCACCCCACCTCGATCGAGGTATTCGACGACGTCCTCGCCACCATCGTCCGAGACGACCAGCCGCGAGCTGCTGAAGGTAGCTGACAGTGACGGGCGGTCTCGGTGGGCGCCCACCAGCGTCCACCTTCAACGCAAGCTGAGAAGTTGAGCGCGTGTTACGGGCGGACCTACGCTGGTGCGCGTAGGCAAGTGAGATGGGCCGCATTCGGCGAACGTTCAATCGTCTTGCCTGCCAAGGAGGTCCTCCCACGCCTGATCGCGCGGCAGCGGCTCTACTTCGCCCTTCTTGGTCAGGCTCGTCGGCGCAGCGCACAGGTTTGTAGGCATCCATCGAGAGTACGGAGGGCGGCGGAGCCATGACCGACCTGGACAAGCTGTCGGTGAAGAGCTCTACCGCAAGCAGGTGGTCAAGCAGGCCGACCTCGTGCTGGCCATGTGGCTGCGCGGCGACGCCTTCTCGCCGGAGCAGAAAGTCCGCAACGTCGCCTACTACGAGCCACTCGCGGTGCGGGATTCCTCGCTGTCCTCAGGCGTGCGAGCGGTGCTCAGCGCCGAAGTCGGCCATCTCGAACTCGCCTACGACTACTTCGCCGAAGCCGCCCTGGCCGACCTCTACGACCTCCACCACAACGTGGCCCAAGGCCTGCACATCGCCTCACTGGCCGGTGCATGGATCACCACCGTCGCCGGATTCGGCGGCATGCGCGACCACAACGGCGAACTCACCTTCGCCCCCCGGCTACCACCCGAACTCAGCGGGATCTCCTTCCGAATGTGCGTCCGCGACTGCAGGATCTGCATCACCATCCACGCCGACAAGGCCACTTATGAATTGGTTCGCGGAGAGCTGGTCCGCACCTCCCACCACGGCACGCCGATCACTCTCACCCAGAACCAGCCAATCACCCTGCCGATCCCGCCACCGCCGCCGAACCCCGCGCCCCACCGACCCCCGGCCCACCGCGGCCCCACCATCTCGGGATTGTGATCACACGATTGGGTTGCTGTCGTCGCTCCACTCCGCCGGATCCCCGGCATCATGTGTACCCGATACACACGTCGGGGTGCCCTCCCGGTTGTCCCGTCGAGTCTCCACGTCGCGTAGTTGCGGGCGAGGCGCGGCCCGGTGCGGGACGCTGGGAGTATCGCCGATGACCACCCGATATCCCCAAACCCGGCGATGCGCACGGCGACGATGATCAGGTGTTCGCCGTCGGCGAAGCGCGTCAGGTTCGCGCGTGCCCACTCAGTTCGCGGTCAATCAAGGCACGTCCCCGGGGAGAGGCGTAAGCGAGGAACACACCGATCTGCGAGTTCTCGATCCGGCCCGCCGTACCGGAGTACTGGCGACCAACTCCGGCGGATTTGGTGCCCTTCTTCACAAACCCGGTTTCATCGACAATGAGCACGCCCTGACCGGCATCACCGATATGCTCAACCACTGCGCAACGGACATCATCATGCAAGCCGTCGGTATCCCAGGCATAGAAGTTCAGCAGCCGCTGCATCCCCTCTGGCCCGTCATCACCCGCCGCTTCAGCCAGTGTCCACCCGTTCTTCCGCCCCACCTTGCCCGGCAAACCCCTGACATACCAACGCATCCGCCGACGCGACTCCACCCGAGGAAACCGCCCAGCAAACCGGCCCAGGAACACCTCAAAACTCGCCGACCACTCAGCCACCATCTCCGCCAACACAACAAGATCAACTACCAGAAGGGGACTGGGGAGCGTCAGATCAAGATTCCTGACACTCCCGACGCACAAAAGGTACTCGCGCAGGATCTTCTGGCCACCGCGGTAGCCGCGTGCCTTGATCTCAGCGAACAGGACAGCGGCGTTGGTGCACCCGTCGTTGCAGCGTTGGTGCAGGTGCCGCAACGGTGTCATTCGGCCCTTGTTCCCGCTTCTCGGCAGGGATGACGGTGGCGTGACGTTTGGCTCGTCCGTGGAGGTGGGAGCAGTGCGAGCAGTGGTTCAGCACGAGTTCGGCCCGCCAGAGGTGCTGAAGGTGGAAGAGGTGGCGGCGCCCGCACCGATTCCGACCGAGGTCCAGGTTCGGGTGCGCGCGGCGGGCGTGAATCCCGTCGATTACAAGACGCGGGCGGGTGAGGGAGACGCCGCCGTCCTGGGCGAGCCGCCGTTTCGCCTGGGGTGGGACGTGTCGGGTGTCGTCTCCGACGTCGGGTTCGGCGTCAACCGGTTCTCGCCGGGAGACGAAGTGTTCGGCATGCCCTGGTTCCCGCGTCAGGCGGGCGCCTACGCCGAGTTCGTCACGGCGCCCGCGCGCGAGTTCATGGCCAAGCCCGAGGCACTGTCCCACGTCGAAGCGGGAGCGCTGCCGCTGGCCGGGCTGACCGCCTGGCAACTGGTGGTGGACACGGTCCGGCTGCGGTCCGGTCAGCGCATCCTGATTCACGGCGCGGCCGGCGGCGTCGGGCATCTCGCCGTCCAGATTGCCAAGGCCTGGGGTGCGTACGTGATCGCCACAGCGCGCGCCGATCAGGCGAGCTTCGTCCGCAGCCTCGGCGCCGACCAGGTCATCGACTACCGGACCACCGCCTTCGAGGACGTCGTATCCGACCTGGACGCCGTGATCGACTTTCCCGGTGTGTACGGCGAGAGGTCGCTGCCGGTGCTCCGGCCCGGCGGGATCCTGGTGTCCGTGCCCAGCGGTGCACCTCGAGACGTGCTCGCGCGGGTGGCCGAGACGGGCCGGCGGGCGAGGGACTTTCTCGTGGAGCCCGACCAGGTGGGCCTGGCTGGGCTCGCCGACCTGGTCGCGGCCGACCGGCTGCGAATCCAAGTAGGCCGGGTGTTCGATCTCGACGACGTCGTCGATGCGCATCGGTCCGCCGAAAGCGGCCACGGGGAGGGTAAGGTCGTCCTCCAGGTCAGCGGCTGACCCGCTCGATCGCCAAGCGCGCCATAGTCGCCTCGCGTCCCGATGATCGGCGTGCCGCCGGTGTTCTTGGCCCGCGGGTAGAACTCGTCCATGCCCGTGGTCGGTCATGCTGTGCGGTCGCGCCCGCACGGGCGGATACCCGGGTGACCAGAGGATAATAGTCACGCGATTGTGCAGGTCAGGTGGCCAAGACGGCACAGCCGCGGCCATGCCCCGCTCTCCGGCTGATCGCGGTGCCTGGCAGTTCACGAAAGCGGAGTACGTCGTCGACCCGGACGCGGCTCGTGGCTTTGCGCGTGACTTGCGAGGGCAGTTGTTCGTGACTGTGGGAGGCGCAAGCGGAGCGGTCAGGTCGATGTGCACCAGTTCGGGAGGCAGCCGGAAACGGGTGTAGACATCCGACCCCTGCTACCGGCCGCAGTGGTCTGGTCGCTGCGACCTGCGCCTTGGCCGTGTCCTTGGTCAGCGGCGTCGTGGATGAGGACCGCTACCGGCGCCACACCGCCTCCCGTTCTGGTGCGCATCCGATGCGGGCAGAGTCGACGCGGTGCCTCCCGAACTGCTGTCGAAACGCCTCCCGTACTGACGCGCAAAGCCAGGCTCGCCTCGATGCAGAACCACTACGACGACTCTCTGCTGCTGCCCTTCTGCGTGGACCAGGGATGCGGCGTCTAGCCGTGGGGCCCGCTGGTCCGAACCGAGCGATCGCGGCGGGCTGGCGCTCACCTCGTGCACGGTCGACTCGCATCTGCATCGGACCCGCCTCAAACTGGGCATCGTCAGCCGACGTCAGGTGCATGACGTCATTGCTGGCATGCCCGCGAGGTGCTCGGACTTTTGGCTGCGGTGAGTAGCTGCTCGATCTTGCGTTAGCCGCAGAGGAGGATCGCCATGTCCCGGCAGAACGCTTCCCCCTTGGGCAGCTGGGTGGCCAACAGTTATGAGGTCGTCGCCGAGTTCGACGACCTCATGCCCACCGGCCTCACCGTGACCGGCGCAGGCCGCGTCTTCGTCTCGTTCCCCCGCTGGGGAGACGAGGTGCCCTGCACCGTGGCCGAAGTCGTGGACGGCGAGGCCGTGCCCTACCCCAGCTCGGAGATCAACACGTGGAGCACCGAGCGCACACCGGACCAGCTGGTCTCCGTGCAGAGCGTGATCACCGACCCGGTCGGCCACGTCTGGCTCCTCGACACCGGCAGTCTCTCGTTCGAGCCGTGGCTGGAGAACGGGCCCAAGGTCGTCGAAGTGGATCCCGCCACCGACCAGGTCGTCCGGATCATCCGCCCCGACACCGCGGCCGTGACGCCCACGACGTACCTCAACGACATCCGTTTCGACTTCTCCCGCGGCTCGGGCGGTTACGCCTACCTCACCGACTCCCAGCCTGAAGGCGCGCTCATCGTGATCGACCTCGCTTCAGGTGAGAGCTGGTCGAAACTGCGCGGGCACGAGAGCACCCGCGCGGCCGAGGGCTTCCGCGCGGTGGTGCAGGGCGTCGTACGGGACAACTACGTGGTCGGCGCCGACGGTATCGCCGTCAGTGCCGACGGATCGCGGCTGTTCTACTGCCCCCTCTCGAGCCGCCGTCTGTACAGTGTGGACACTTCAGCGCTCGTCGATCGATCGATGAGCGACGAGGACGTGACGAAGTCCATTGTGGATCACGGCGACAAGGGGGCTTCGGACGGGCTGGAGTCCGACACCGCGGGAAACCTCTACGCCACCGCCTACGAGCACAGTGCGGTGCTCAAGCTCGCCACCGACGGTACCTGGTCCACGGTGCTGCACGGGCCGGCCCTGCTGTGGCCGGACACGCTCGCCGTGGCCGCGGACGGCTACCTCTACGTCAGCGTGAACCAGCTGCCCCGCACGCCGCTGTTCAACGGCGGTGTCGACGAACGGGTACCGCCGTACCAGATCGTGCGAGTCCGGGTCGACGCACAGCCGATCACCCTGACCCGGACGGACGGAAACCGTTGACGGCCACCGAGGTCAACGTATGAGTGCGAACGAACCGAGGAGAGCCTGGCTGAACTCCCGGCCGAAATCCGCGCCCCCACCACCGCGCCGGTGGCGCTGGTCGATCGGTGCAGGGCCGCCACGCCGACGCTCCACACCCCCGCCGGCCGGCGGTTCAGTGTTGGCTGGGGAAAGATGACGGCGGTGGCATCGATCACGAACCCAGGAATACGACGTAGGCGGGAGATCCACCCACGACCCCCCAAAGACCATGTCATAGCACGGTCTTTCGTGCACACAGCCCCGAGCATCGCAGCGCCCACGGCGATGGCCGCGATGGCCACCGAAACGAACGACCGGGTACCTCCGCCCCCGAGCCCCAGCCGGAAAGAGCGTACGCGCGCCACACCAGGATGACGAGTGTCGGCGTGCCAGCACACACCGACCGATCTTCGGCGGCATCGTCAATTGCGCCCACTGCCAGACACGGGCACTCAAGGACTCAGTCACTGTCCTCACCTACCACTGGTTTCAAGGCGTTGCCGGTCCCACTGGGGTCAGCCGACAACGCAATTCATCGCGACGCCTCTGCTGGATCGGGTAATCAGCACCGTTTCGGCTTAGCGTGCGCTGTCGATGATCATGCCGCCGTCAGGGGTGAGGCTGTATCCGGTCAGGAACTGTGCATCGCTGCTGGCGAGGAACAGGACGACGGGTGCGATGTCCTCCTCCGCAGAGCCGTGCCGCGCGAGCGTGTTGCTTGGCGCGGGTATGTCGTCCGTGCCCCATGTGTTCGCGACCGGAAGGACGTTGTTCACGGTGATCTTGTCGCTTCCCCATTCGCGTGCGGCGGTCCGCGTCAAGGCGCGCACCGCCTCCTTGGCCATGGCGTAGGGGCCATAGCCCGTCATGCCGAGAACACCGACGCAGGAGGCGAAGTTGATGACGCGACCGTCTCCGCTTGCCTTCAGATGGGGATAGCACGCCTGCATCATGCGCAAGTAGGCGATGGGTCCGGTCTCGAAGTTCCGCTGCAATTGCTCGACGGAAAGATCGACGATCGACGAGGCGACCGAGGACGGATCGAAAGCGTTGTTCACGAGGATGTCGATCTGGCCGTAGGTGGCCACCACGTTGTCCACCGACGCCTGGACCTGGTCCGGATCGGCGATGTCGCAGACCACGCCGATCGCGGTGCCTCCTGCTGCCTGGATGTCGGTGACAACGCGATCGACATTGCCGGGCGTGAGTGACAGGACGGCCACCTTCGCGCCTTCCGCCGCGAACAGCTTGGCCACCGCCCGGCCGATGCCGCGACCGGCACCAGTAACCACAGCGACTTTTCCGTTGAGCCGAGCCATGTTCATCTCCATTCGATAACCGGCGCGCAGGGGGCAATGAGGGTCGAACGGCACACCGCTTGTGTACTTGTCGTTCTGGGGTTTCTGGTCAGAGCAGGTCGCTCGGGTCGTAGGGCTTGGCCGGTGCGAACTCGTCGCGCCATGCGCGCTTGCTCAGTTCGGAGGGGGAGGTTCCGGCTTCCCTGGCTTTGACGAGCTTGTCCGGGTCGACGAAGTGCCCGATGGGCTTGGCGGCGAATTCGGTGGAGTGGCGCATGTGCTCCATCGAGGTCCAGCTGTCGCCGTAGTTGTCGACGTGGAGTTCGACGCTGTTGCCGTCGGGGTCCGCGTAGTAGAACGCGGTCTGGGCGCCGGCATCGGTGCACAGGACCGGGGTGATGCCCTGAGTTTTGAGGCGTACGTAGGTGCCGAGCAGTTCGTCGAGGGTGCGGTAGGCGAAGGCGAAATGCTGGATGCGGCGGTGCTGGGCCTTGTCCGCGTCGGCGCGGAGACCGGGCAGTTCCACGAAGGCCAACCGGTGGTTGGCCTCGTCGTTGGTCAACCACGCGGACTTGATCACCGGGGCGCCGTCCGTGCTGGCTGTTGCCGAGTCGGTGCGGTGGACCAGGTCCATCCCGACCACGACGCGGTACCAGCTGATCATGGCGTCGATGTTGCTGGTGGTGATCCCGAGGTGGTGCAGCCGCGGGTGCACGATCGTTTCCGTGTTCATCGCCGTTCTCCTGGGTTGCCGTAGCGATTAACACGACGATACGAGTTTAGATAAATTTTGGATAGTACTATGTAATTCTAACTGTTAGTATCATATAGCGTACTATTGGGAGGTGTCATGGTCGGGATGGAGGACACACGACGCGAGATGCGCCGGGTCCTGACGATGATCAGCGGCAAGTGGAAGCTGGAAATCCTTTGGCTTCTCAATGAGCGGACCCACCGCTTCGGCGAGCTTCGCCGCGAGATCCCCCAGGTGACCCAGCACATGCTGACCAAACAGTTGCGCGAACTCGAAGACGACGGTCTGGTGACGCGGAAGGTCTACGCCGAAGTCCCGCCGCGCGTGGAGTACGCGCTCACCGACAAGGCCCAGTCCCTGCAGCCGGTATTCGAATCACTGCTCGCCTGGGTCACCTCAAAGAACACTTCGCGAGACTGACTCTCACGTCTTCGCACGAGCAGGGTCACGTCCTCCCGGCGTCCCCGACCGGTCGCGGCCATGGTTTTCGGGCAGACGGCGTGCCGGAAGTAGTTGGTTCAGCCAGGCAGGATCTGGTTGATCCTGCCGATTACCGCTTCCTTGTCGGCCTGACTGACACGATGTGTCAAGGTGCGGATCTTCGCCTTCACCGACCGAAAAGGACGGTCAGCGATGAACGTGTATACGTGACGAAGAAGGGCACGACCGAGGGGAACACCACGTCCCGCTGGAGAGACAGCACACCGGCGCGGAACGATCGGGCCGCCCGGAGCAGGGTTCGTTCGACATTCCGAACCCCTTCCAGGATGTTGATCAGAACGGGGAACACTCAATGCCCCGATGATCTTGAGGTCGCTGCCGGCGGCTGCGGCGGCGATAGCGCCTTCAGGCGGCAGGGCGGCGACGTTGGCTTGACCGCTGGTGAGTGCGGCCGTTGCCTCGGCACTGGATTTGACCTTGATGGTCTCGATGTCGATGCCGTTGCGCTCGAATATTCCCGGCTCCTTGCCTGCGGTGACGGCGAGGAACGAGGTACCGGTGATCGAGGAGGCGATTCTGATCTTGCGTGTGCCGCCATTTCCGGTGTCACCTGAACCGCATGCGGTCAGGGCAACGATGGCTGCCAGGATCAAGGCGCCCAAGCCGAGGCGCGCGCGGCGGCGGTGGGGCCGCGCGAGGAGGTGGGTCATGATGAGCTCCTTTGCTCAACGTGGTGCAGCGTCAAGAGGACTGCGTCGAACTCTGCGGTGTGGGAGCTGCCGGCTCGGACTGCGGAGCGGCAGGCTTGGCGTCCTAGTCGGAGAGGAGGACACCGCCGCGGGCGAGGTCGGATCGCTCGATTTCGAAGAAGGTGATCCTGACGCCCTCCGATGAGATGCCGAAGGCGTCGACGGCGGCCTGGGTGATCCCTCGGACGAACTGGCGGCGCTGGTCCAGGGTGCGGCCGCGGAAGATCTCGACGGTGATGTTGGGCATGAGAATGCCTCCTTTGGACGGCTGTCGATCGGGCGACAACTCCGGTGGCGGCCGATGGGGGGCGGGTATCGGGTCAGACGGCGAAGAGGTCTCGAACTGAGGTGAGGTCGGCCATCCCGCGAATCGCGCGGAGTAAGGTGGGGAAGCCGGGCCACCACCGCCGTCGCGGCCATGCCCCCCCAACCGTGCTTGTCGCATGACACCCTTGCGCCCAGTGCGGGCGAACGGGCAAGGCCGCGGCCAGCGCGCACATCACCTGGTGACCGACCACATAGGCGTCCAGGATCGCCGCCATCCCGGCCGATGGTGTGGGGACCGAGGTCGCTGCCGGACGTGCCGTTCTCGACGCGCTGGTCGAGGCGTCCGGCGGGGTCCTCGCCTTCGACTGGACGGAGTTCCCGTGGGGCTGCGGCTACTACGAGAAAACCCGAGACGTCGGTGGCACCGCCAGCACCGATGAGGTCGTCGCCGCGGTCATCGAACACCTCACCTGACGGCTGGAGGTTCTCAGCGAACTTTGGCGCTTGCGTGAGATCAATGAGAATGGTTTCCGCCGACGTTGTCCGGTCTCAGTGAAGTTAGCCAACGACTTGGACGCAGGTATGGGCGCGAGGTGTTGCAGCGGGCACTTCTCCCTCGATGCCCAGGGGCGTCAGCCCTGGTCCTGTAAACGAATTCCGGCGCCCAGACTGGGTTTTACTACGTGGTCTTGGTGACTGGGCGGCGCGGTGAACGGCGTCCGTGAGAGCCTCGGCTGTTCGCGCCACGTCGTCGGCCCCCGACCGCGAGTTAGGGCGCGTCGGCGCTGGGGCGGCCGAGGCGGATCATGGCGCGGTACAGGACGGTGGACGCGGGAGGCTGGGGCAGGGGCGGGGTGTCGGTGCCGGGGGTGGCGGCAGCGCGGAGCATGTGGCCGACAAGGCGGCGCCAGGTATCGGGGGCGTCGTCGCTGGTGGCGGCAACGACACCGGCGTTGGCCACCAGCAGGATGACGATGTCCTGGTGGGTGAAGTCGTCGTGCAGGTGCCCGGTGGCCTGGGCGCGGTCGATGAGTTCGAGCAGGCCGCGGTAGGCGGCGGCGCGAGATTCTTCGAGGGCTTTGGCAGCGGGGAAGGTCATGGTCAGGACGTCGGCGAAGCCGCGGTCGGCGGCCTGCATGGCGCAGATGGCTTCGATGTAGCCGGTGAAGCCGTGCCAGGGGTCGGGGTCGGCGAGGGCTTCGGTGACGGCTTGGACGTAGGCGTCCATGCGGTCGGCGAAGACGGCGGTGATGAGCTCTTCGCGGGTGGGGAAGCGCCGGGAAAGGGTGGCCTTTCCGACGCCGGCCTCGCGGGCGACCGCAGCCATGGAGACGCCTAGGCCCTCGCGAGCGTAGAGACAGCGGGCGGCGGCCAGGATGCGGTCGCGATTGCGTTCGGCATCCGCGCGCAGCCCCGCATTAGGGTCGCTACCTGGGGTTTCATCGTGAGCTGTCGCATGCGTCATGCCACCATCCTATCTAAGTGGAACAAGCGGCCCAGTTCTGCTGTTATGGTGGGTACCGTAAACGGGAAGGCTGTTCCATTTAGTGAGGAGTGTTGTCGTGCGTGCTGTCGCGCTGGGCGAGGTTCCGGCGGCCCCGGCCGTGGCCGAGGTGGAGACTCCCCGCCCGGAGGCGGGGGAGCTGTTGGTGAGGGTGGCGGGGTCGTCGCTCAACGGCATCGACGCCGCGACCGCAGCTGGCTACCTGCAGGGGATGATGGAGCACCGGTTCCCGCTGGTACTCGGCCGGGACTTCGTGGGCACGGTCGAGGCGCTCGGAGAGGGCGTGGACGGCTTCGCGGTCGGTGACGCGGTCTTCGGCGTGGTGATGAAGCCGTACCTGGGCGCCGGGTCGCTGGCCGAGTACGTCACCGTGCCCGCCGGACACGGCGTCGCCCCGATCCCCGAGGGCCTGATGGTGGAGGAGGCGGGCGCGCTGGGCGTGGCCGGGACGACGGCCCTGGACAGCGTGAACGCGGTGGCCCTGGTCGAGGGCGAGACGCTGCTGATCTCAGGGGCCGCCGGCGGGGTGGGTGCGCTGGCGGTGCAGATTGCCGCCGCCCGCGGCGCGAAGGTGATCGCGACCGCCCGCCCCGGCGCGCAGACCGACTTCGTCACCGGCCTGACCAGCGTCCAGGTCCACGTGGTCGACTTCACCGGTGACCTTCAGGCCCAGGTCCGCGAGATCGCCCCGGACGGCTTGGACGCGGTGCTGCACATGGCGGGCGACGGCGCCCGGCTCGCCAGCCTACTGCGGCCGGGCGGCAGGCTCGCTTCCGTCACCGGCCTGACCCAGGACGACGTCAAGGGCCAGGACGTCACCGTCCACACGATCTGGGGCAACCCGAACGCCCAGACCCTGACCGCGCTGGCCGGGCAGGTCTCCTCCGGTGCGCTGCGGGTGCCGGTCACCGCCACCTACCCGCTGGAACAGGCCACCGAGGCGTTCGCCGCCTTCGGCGCCAGCACCCCGGGCAAGATCGCCGTCACCTGCTCCTGACCCTTCCCTCCGCATTCGCCCCACTTACCCAAGAAGAAAGAGTTCTGATCGTGCCCACCATCGCCATCATCGGTGCCGGCCCCGGCATGGGCCTGGCCATCGCCCGCACCTTCGGCAGTCGCGGCTTCGACGTCGCTCTCATCGCCCGCACCAAAGAAAAGCTGCAGACCCTCGTCGAGCAGCTCGATGCTGAGGACATCACCGCCGCGGCGTTCCCCGCCGACGTCATGGACCGTCCGTCCCTCACCGCCGCGCTGGAGACGGCGAAGGAGCGATTCGGCGGCATCGACGTGCTGGAGTACTCCCCGGCGCCACACTCCCCGATGCCCGGTATCACCATGGCCGTCCCCTCCGAGGTGACGGCGGAGAACCTGCAGCCGCAGATCGAGTACACCTTCTACGGCGCCGTCACCGCCGCCCACGCGGTGCTGCCCGCCATGCGCGAGGCCGGCGCCGGGACGCTGCTGGTCACCACTGGCGGCGGCTCGGTGGACCCCATCCCGATGCTGGGCA
>NZ_JALBWV010000085.1 GCF_022678645.1 Saccharopolyspora soli
CCCCCCCCCCCCCCCCCCCCCCCCCCCCCCCCCCCCCCCCCCCCCCCCCCCCCCCCCCCCCCCCCCCCCCCCCCCGGGCCGCACGTGCCACGCTCCGGCACCGGCGCGGCTACGCCGCTCCGAGCGCGTCGCGCAGCTCCGCCAAGGCGTCGTCGCGCGGCTGCGCCGGCGCGCTGTCGCGCTCCGCTCGGTGCTCCCCGTCGAGCTCGCGCAGCAGCGCTCGCACCTCCGGGTCGCCTTCGTCGAGCAGCCCGCGCAGCGCGATGGCAAGCCCGAGCAGGCGTGCCGCCCGCTCGGGCTTGCCGCCGACGAACTCCGCTCGGGCCGCTTGCTCGGCGAGCGTCGCGTTCATCGGCATGTCCCGGATGTCCAGGCCCGCGACGAGGGCTTCGGCGAGCTTCGCCTTCGCCTCGTCGAGCCGGTTCTCGTCGATGCACAGCCGCGCCTCGCAGGTCAGCTCCAGTTGTCGGAACGGCTGCGGGGCCACCGTCGTCTCTCCCAACGCGGTTCGCGCCTTGGCCAGGTATTCGCGGGCCGCCGCTCGATCACCGGAGATCCGGGCTGCTTCGGCAAGTCCGCTCAGCGTCCCGATCCGGTGGTAGGAAACCGCGTTTCGGCCGATTTGCTCGGCGTGCCGCAGATCGGACCACGCGGCTGCGACGTCCCCGGCGCGCAGCCGCTCCATGCCGATTCGCACCAGCACCGGCACCAGGTCATCGGTGGACCGCAGTTCGCGCAGCGTCGCGGCGGATTCCTGGAGCGCTTCGATGGCGCCCTCGTGGTCGCCGCGCCGCGACCGGTACTCGGCGATGCTGGTGATGGCGCTGGCGGTGCCCCACCGGTCACCGATCTGCTGGAACTCGGCCAGCGCGGCCAACATGTCCTTCTCGCCGTCCACGGGATTCCCGGTGTGCTCGGTGCCGAAGGCCCGGCAGAACAACCCCGCGCTGCGCACCCACGGATGTGGATGCCGCAGCGACCGCTCGACGCAATCGTCCATTTCGGACAGTTCGCCGGTGAGCAACCAGCCGACCGGCTCCATGATCGCCGCGTACAGGTACCGGGACTGCGCGTCGGTGTCGCGGACCACCGTGACTGCCGACTGGAGCCGCTGGAACCAGTCCGGGGTGTTGCTGGTGATCACCCGCATCAGGTCGATGATCGCCCGACTCGCCGGTGGCGCGGCGCCCGGCAGCGCCGCCACCGCGTCCAACCGGCTGTTCAATTCGCCGTGCTGCGCGGCCATCGACCAGTACCAGCACAGCGCCGCACCCAGCCGAATCGCGCGGTCCGCGTCGCCGGACTCGGTCGCCCAGTGCAGGGCCGCGATGATGTTGTCGTGGTCGGCATCCAACCGGTCCAGCCACTCGATCTGGTCCGCGGCGTGCAGGTTCGGCGCGGCTGTCTCGGCGAACTCGACGAAGTGCGCCGCATGGGAGGTGCGCAGGACGTCCCGCTCTCCGGCCGCGTCGAGTTGCTCGGCGCAGAACGCGCGCACCGTCTCCAACATCCGATACCGCATGCCCAGCTCCGAATCCACGGCCTCCACCAAGGATTTCTCCACCAGCTAGATGAGCACGTAGAACACCTCGGCGGCGGGCAGCCCGGCGTCCGCGCACACCGCGGAGACCGCGTCGGCCGAGGCGTTCCCGGCGAACACCGACAGGCGCCCGGCCAGCACCTGCTCCGGAGGGGTCAGCAGATCCCAACTCCACTCCACCACCGCGCGCAGCGTCCGGTGCCGCGGCATCGCGGCGCGGTTGCCGTTGGTGAGCAAGCGGAATCGGTCGTCGAGGCGATCGGCGATCTGCCGGACGCTCATCGCCCGCAGCCGTGCCGCCGCCAACTCGATCGCCAACGGCATGCCGTCCAGCCCTCGGCAGATCGCCACGACATCACCGGTGTTGCGCTCGTCGAGCACGAAATCGGGCCGGGCAGCGGCTGCCCGATCGGCGAAGAGCCGCACCGCGGCGGTCTCCGGCGCCGGATCGTCGGCCTGCGGCAACGCCAAGGGCCCAACCGGCAGCAACTTCTCCCCGGTCAACGCCAACGGCTCCCGGCTGGTAGCCAGCACCCGCAGCTGCGGAGACCGGCTCATCACCTCTTGCGCGAACTCGGCGGCGGCGTTGATCACGTGTTCGCAGTTGTCCAGCACCAGCAACGTCGGCTCGGCCGAGCACACGTCCGCCACCCGGCTCAACGCATGGGTTTTCGGCGCTTCCAACAACCGCGTCTCGCGGACCCCGAGCGCGGTGAGCACCGCCGACGTCACGTCGTGCGCATCGCGCACCGGCGCGAGCTCCACGAACCACACCCGCTGATCCGAAACCCCGGCGGCCGCCTCGATCGCCAGCCGCGTCTTGCCAGCACCACCAGGGCCGAACAGCGTCACCAGCCGCGAATTCACCAGCTCCGACCGAACCAGCTCGATCTCGCGTTCCCGGCCGACGAAACTGCTCAACCGCGTCGGCAGCACCGGCTGGCTCGGCTCCCGGCGGGATTCCGGGCGCGGCGCCAGCGCCGGATCACCGCGCAGCATCGCCACGTGCAGATCCTTGAGCTCCTGCGACGGCTCCACGGCTAGCTCGTCGTCCAAGCGGCGGCGCAGCGTCTCGTAAACCGCGAACGCATCAGCCTGCCTGCCACAGGCGTAGAGCGCCCGGACCCGCAACGCCGCGAGCCGCTCGCGCAGCGGGTAGCGCGCGCAGAGACCTTCGAGCTCAGGCACGAGATCGACATGACGACCAGCCTGCAGATCCGCGTCCATCCGGTCCGCGAGCGCGACGAGACGAAGTTCCTCCAGCCGCGCGGCCTGCGCTTCGACGAACGGCGCGTCGACGAAGTCGACGAGAGCGCCACCCCGCCACAGCGCCAGCGCCTCGCGGAGCGTGCCCGCGGCAGCGTCGACGTGGCCAGCGCGCAGCAGGCGGCGGCCATCGGCCGCGAGCCAGGCGAAGCGGATGGCGTCGACGTCGTCGGGAGCGACCTGGAGGGCATAGCCCGACTGGTCGGAGCGCAGCTCCAGCGACCCGGCGAGCGCGCGGCGCGCGCGAGACACCAGGGACTGGAGCGCGTTCAGCGCGCCGGAGGGTTGGGCGGAGCCCCAGAGGTCCGCGATGAGGACCTCGGCGGCGACGGTGCGGCCAGCGTCGAGCGCGAGCCGCGCGAGGAGCGTGCGCACCCGGAGGCCGCCGACCTCGACCGCGCGGCCATCGGGTGCGCTCAGCCGGAAGGGCCCCAACATCGCCACGCGCACCCGACCAGCTTCGCAGAAACCCCAGACCCGGCACCTGCCATTAAGCAGGACCGGCACCCGCCGTCGCCCGGCTGTGCCGCGCAGTCGAAGACGTGCCCCGCGCAGAACCCTCCGGCGAGGTGGCGCAGATCACCTCCCCGGCGGCGGAAGTGCGGCTGCGGACTGGAATCATGGAAGAAACGGACATACTGCCGATCAGTCGTCCCGCCGACGTGGCTCGGGTGCTCAGGTGCTCGTCGAGGCCGCCGGTGCAGGGCGCGCAATCCCGGAGCCGCTCGCATGGATCTGACGCCGTTGGCCGCCACCTCCGCCGAACCGACCGGCTTCACCGCCTGGGTGATCGCGGTGATGGAAGCGCTCGGCGGTCCGGGAGCCGGGCTGATCATCGCGCTGGAGAACGTGTTCCCGCCGATCCCCAGCGAGGTGATCCTGCCGCTGGCCGGGTTCACCGCCAGCCAGGGCGGCATGTCGCTGATCGGCGCGATCCTGTGGACCACGCTCGGCTCGCTGGTCGGCGCCCTGGCGCTGTATGGCATCGGCGCGAAGCTGGGCCGCGACCGGACACGCGCCATCGCCGCGAAGCTCCCGCTGGTCAAGGTCTCCGACATCGACAAGACCGAGGCGTGGTTCGCCAAGCACGGCGTCAAGGCGGTGTTCTTCGGCCGGATGATCCCACTGTTCCGGAGCTTCATCTCGATCCCGGCTGGGGTCGAACGCATGCGCCTGACCGCGTTCGTCCTGTTCACCACGCTCGGCAGCCTGATCTGGAACACGGTCTTCGTGCTCGCCGGTTATCTCCTCGGCGAGCACTGGTACCTGGTCGAGGAATACGGCGGCCTGCTCTCCCGAGCGGTCCTGATCACAGCGATCCTGACCATCGCGGCGTTCGTGGTACTCCGCATCCGAAACAACCGCCGCGAACGCGAGTCGGCGGAAGCCCCCACGGTCCAGTTCGCCCGAATCCACTCCGAAGCCCCAACCGAAGAGATCCGCCGAATCCGCTGACCCGACCGGGGATGGTGCGCAATTTTGCGAGAAATTGCGCACCCTCAACGCGCACCGGCAGAACCGATCGACCGGAGGAAGAAAGCCCACGCGCCCGCCGCGGCTTCGCCGCGCTCAGCGGCGCGGTCGACGCCGCCAACCAGGACCTGATCACCCGATCGAAAAAATCATCTGGGTGGGGACGGCAGAAGGCCCCGCGCCCGGGGTGGGTGCGGGGCCTTCTGGGTGGTTCCGTCAGGCGGATTCGGAGTCCGAGCGGTCCGACTTGTCGTCGGTGCCAGCCGAGACCGCCACCGGCGGGGTGTCCGGGACCAGCGACGGCTTGGACTCGCCTCGGAAGGTGAAGTGCGCCTTGTCGTCGGCTCCTTCGCCGTCCCAGCCGTCCACGTCCACGATCACGATCTGACCCGGCTGGACCTCGCCGAACAGGATCTTCTCGGACAGCTTGTCCTCGATCTCCCGCTGGATGGTCCGGCGCAGCGGCCGCGCGCCCAGCACCGGGTCGAACCCGCGCTTGGCCAGCAGCTTCTTCGCCTTGTCGGTCAGCTCCAGAGCCATGTCCTTGCTCTTGAGCGCCTTCTCCACCCGACCGGACAGCAGATCGACCATCTGGATGATCTCCTGCTCGGTGAGCTGGTGGAAGACGATCACGTCGTCGATGCGGTTGAGGAACTCCGGCCGGAAGTGCTTCTTCATCTCCTCGTTGACCTTGTTCTTCATCCGCTCGTAGTTCGAGTCAGCGCCCGAACCGGAGGAGAAGCCCAGGCCCACGGCCTTGGAGATGTCCTGCGTGCCGAGGTTCGAGGTGAAGATCAGCACCGTGTTCTTGAAGTCCACCGTGCGGCCCTGGCCGTCGGTCAGGCGGCCGTCCTCCAACACCTGCAGCAGCGTGTTGTAGATCTCCTGGTGGGCCTTCTCGATCTCGTCGAAGAGCACCACGGAGAACGGCTTGCGGCGGACCTTCTCGGTGAGCTGACCGCCCTCCTCGTAGCCGACGTAGCCCGGAGGGGCACCGAACAGCCGCGAGGCGGTGTAGCGGTCGTGGAACTCGCCCATGTCGATCTGCACCAGCGCGTCGTCGTCGCCGAAGAGGAACTCCGCCAGCGCCTTGGACAGCTCGGTCTTACCCACGCCGGACGGACCGGCGAAGATGAACGAACCGGACGGGCGCTTCGGGTCCTTCAGCCCGGCGCGAGTGCGGCGGATCGCCTGGGACACGGCCTTGACCGCGTCGTCCTGGCCGATGATCCGCTTGTGCAGCTCGTCCTCCATTCGCAGCAGCCGGGTGGTCTCCTCCTCGGTGAGCTTGAAGACCGGGATGCCGGTCCAGTTCGCCAGCACCTCGGCGATCTGCTCGTCGTCCACCTCGGCGACCACGTCCAGGTCACCGGCCTTCCACTGCTTCTCCCGCTCCTCCTTCTGGCCGAGGAGCTGCTTCTCCTCGTCCCGCAGGCGGGCGGCCCGCTCGAAGTCCTGCGCGTCGATCGCGGACTCCTTCTCCCGGCGCACGTCGGCGATCTTCTCGTCGAACTCGCGCAGGTCCGGCGGCGCGGTCATGCGGCGGATGCGCATCCGGGCACCGGCCTCGTCGATCAGGTCGATCGCCTTGTCCGGCAGGAAGCGGTCGTTGATGTAGCGGTCGGCCAGGCTGGCCGCGGCGACCAGCGCGGAGTCGGTGATGGACACCCGGTGGTGGGCCTCGTAGCGGTCCCGCAGACCCTTCAGGATCTCGACCGTGTGCTGCAACGACGGCTCGCCGACCTGGATCGGCTGGAAGCGGCGCTCCAGAGCCGGGTCCTTCTCGACGTACTTGCGGTACTCCTCCAGCGTCGTGGCGCCGATGGTCTGCAGCTCACCGCGCGCCAGCATCGGCTTGAGGATGCTCGCCGCGTCGATCGCGCCCTCGGCGGCACCGGCACCGACCAGCGTGTGGATCTCGTCGATGAACAGGATGATGTCGCCGCGGGTCTTGATCTCCTTGAGCACCTTCTTCAGGCGCTCTTCGAAGTCACCGCGGTACCGGGAACCGGCGACCAGCGAACCCAGGTCCAGGGTGTAGAGCTGCTTGTCCTTCAGCGTCTCGGGCACCTCGCCCTTGACGACCTTCTGGGCCAGCCCCTCCACGACCGCCGTCTTGCCGACGCCAGCCTCACCGATGAGCACCGGGTTGTTCTTGGTGCGCCGCGAGAGGACCTGCATGATCCGCTCGATTTCCTTCTCCCGGCCGATCACCGGGTCGAGCTTGCCCTCGCGGGCGCTCTGCGTGAGGTTGCGGCCGAACTGGTCCAGCACCAGCGACGACGACGGGGTGCCCTCGCCGCGGCCACCGGCCTCCGCGGGCTCCTTGCCCTGGTAGCCCGACAGCAGCTGGAGAACCTGCTGGCGCACCCGGTTGAGGTCCGCACCGAGCTTGACGAGCACCTGCGCGGCGACGCCTTCGCCCTCGCGGATCAGCCCGAGCAGGATGTGCTCGGTGCCGATGTAGTTGTGGCCGAGCTGCAGCGCTTCGCGCAGCGACAGCTCCAGCACCTTCTTGGCCCGTGGGGTGAACGGGATGTGTCCGCTGGGGGCCTGCTGCCCCTGGCCGATGATCTCCTCGACCTGTTGGCGCACGCCCTCAAGCGCGATACCCAGCGACTCCAACGCCTTGGCGGCGACACCCTCACCCTCGTGGATCAAACCCAGGAGAATGTGCTCGGTGCCGATGTAGTTGTGGTTGAGCATCCTGGCTTCTTCTTGGGCCAGGACGACCACCCGCCTCGCGCGGTCGGTGAACCTCTCGAACATTCGCACTCCCTGACTGCTGCGCCGGCGGTCTCGTTCCGGGACACGGCTCCTGCATCGCCGATGCCCACGACGGGTTCAGCACTCTTGGGGACCACTGTAGTAGCCCCGCCCGGTCGCGGTCCGTGCCCGCTACGGCCTACTGCCCACATTCTTGTCCGGCTCTCTGACCAACGGTCCGCTGGCCTGCGGGATTCCGGATCCGGGCCGATCGGATGGACCTGTCCGCTGAGCGCGAACAGGTCCGGCTAGTCGGACTGATCGACATCCGCGCCACGACGTCCGCCGATCGGTACCACCATCGGGGTACCCGCCACCGGATCAGCAATCACCCGGGCGTTCAACTCGAACACCTCGGCCAGCAATTCCTCGGTGAGCACCTCGCCCGGCTCGCCCTCGGCGACGATGGCGCCATCGCGCATCGCCACCAGCCGGTCGGCGTAGCGGGCGGCCAGGTTGAGGTCGTGCAGCACCATCACGACGGTACGACCGCTCTCGTCGTGCAAGCGACCCACCAGCTCCAGCACGTCCACTTGATGGGACAGGTCCAGGTAGGTGGTCGGTTCGTCGAGCAGCAGCAGGTCGGTGCCCTGGGCCAGCGCCATGGACAGCCAGGCGCGCTGCCGCTGGCCGCCGGAGAGCTCGTCCAGGGTTCGGTCGGCGAGGTCGGAGATGCCGGTCATGGCCAGCGCTTCGGCCACCGCCGCCTCGTCGTCCGAGGACCACTGGCGGTACCAGGACTGGTGCGGGTGCCGACCGCGCGCGACCAGGTCGGCGACGGTCAGGCCCTCCGGCGCCACCGGCGCTTGCGGGAGCACCCCCAGCACCTTGGCGACTTCCTTGGTCGACATCTTGTGGATCCGCTTGCCGTCCAGCAGCACGCTGCCGCGCTGCGGTTGCAGCAGTCGTCCCAACGCGCGCAGCAGTGTCGATTTGCCGCAGCCGTTCGGTCCGATCACCGCGGTGATCGTGCCGTGCACGACGTCGAAGTCCAGGCCGTCGACGACGACCCGGTCGCCGTAGGCCAGTTGCAGGTCGCGGGCGTGCAGCCGCTGGCGACCCTCGGTCGGCGTCCCGACCTGGTCGCTGGACGTGGCGGATGCGGTCATGCGCGGACCTCCCGGTACCGACGGACGAGCAGGTAGATCAGGTACGGGGCGCCGAGGACCGCGGTGACGATGCCGACCGGGAGCTCCAGGGGGCTGAAGGCGATCCGGGAGATCACGTCCGATCCGACTACCAGCGCGGCGCCGAGGACCACCGAGGTCAGCAGCGGTGGCCGCGAGGTGCGCGCCACCCGCAACGCGATCTGCGGAGTGGCCAGCGCCACGAACTGGATCGGACCGGCCGCCGCGGTCGCGATCGACGCCAGCACGACCGAGGCGAGCAGCAGCGTGCCACGCGCCAGGTCCATCCGGACGCCCAGCCCGCGAACCGTGTCGTCGTCGAACTGCAGCGCCCCGAGCACGTGCGTGCCGACCAGGGTCAGCGGGACCAGCACGACCAGGGCGATCGCCACCGGCACCACGTGTTCCCAGCCGCGCGCGTTGAGGCTGCCGGTCAGCCACACCAGGGCCCGGCCCGCGTCGTTGACGTCGCCGACGGTCAGCAGCCAGTAGGTCGCATTGCCCGCCAATGCGCTCACCCCGACGCCCACCAGCACCAACCGGTAGGAATCCACGCCGCGGCGGTAGGACAGCGCATAGACCGCGCCACCGGTGAGCAGCCCGCCCGCGAGCGCTACCAATGGCAGACCGACGTTCGCCATCGCGCCGACGATGCTGCCGCCGGTACCACCGAGCACGATCACCGCGGTCGCGGCCGTACCCGCCCCCCAGGTGATGCCGAGCATGTCCGGGCTGGCCAGCGGGTTCCGCGCGAGCGCCTGCATGATCGCGCCTGAAAGGCCGAGCGCGGCACCGACCAGCAGGCCGGTCAGCGACCTCGGCAGCCGCAACTCCAAGATGATGATCTGCTGCGCCCGGTCGCCACCGCCGAACAGCGTGCTGAGCACTTCCACCGGGCTGATCTGGTACTCGCCGAGCCCCACGTTGAGCACGAAGACCGCCAGCAGCACCACCAAGCCGCCAAGCAGCGCCAAGATCGGACGCCAGCGCAGCACCCCGGAGAACGGGCCGAGCCGGACCGGCCGCCGCCCGGCGATCTCGTCGTGGAGGAGCTGGGTCACAACCGCACCATCTTCCTGCGGCGCACGAGGGCGATGAAGAACGGGGCGCCGACCATCGCCAGCATCACCCCGACCTGCACCTCGGACGGCCGCGCCACGACCCGGCCGAGCACGTCGGCGAGCAGCACCAGCGACCCACCCATCAGCCCGGCGAAGGGCAGCAGCCAGCGGTAGTCGGCGCCGGTGAAGAACCGGGCCACGTGCGGCACGATCAGCCCGACGAACCCGATCGGCCCGCAGATCGCCACCGACCCGCCGACCAGGATCGCGATCCCGGCGATGCCCGCCCGGCGGGCCCACGCCACGCGGTGGCCGAGCGAGCGGGCGACGTCCTCGCCCAGCGACAGCGCGTTCAGGCTGGACGCATTGGCCAGCGCCAGCACGACGCCCACCACCAGGAACGGCAGCACCTGCGGGATCACCGAGGCGTCGTTGATGGCGATCGAGCCGACCTTCCAGAACCGGTAGGTGTCCATGGTCTGCTGGTCGGTGAGCACCAGTGCCGAGGTGACCGCCTGCAGCAGGTGGCTGATCGCGGTCCCGGCCAGCGCCAGGGTCACCGGGGTCGGGCCGCCGCGGCCGAGGGAGCCGATCGCGAACACCGCCACCGCGCCCAGCAGCGCACCGGCGAAGCCGAACCAGATGAAGCCGAGCAGCGTGGTGACGCCGAAGGTGTAGACGGCCAGCACCACGGCCAACGCCGCGCCCTGGGTGATGCCGAGGATGCCGGGGTCGGCGATCGGGTTGCGGGTGTGGCCCTGCATCAGCGCTCCCGCCAGGCCCAGCGCCACGCCCGCGAGGACGCCGACCACGGTGCGCGGCACCCGCAGCTCGCGGATGATCAGGTCGTTCTCGGTGCCGGTAGGCGCGAACAACCCGTTCCACACGTCGTGCAGCGGGATCGTCTTGGCGCCGATCACCACGCTGAGCAGGCAGCTGACCACGAGCACGACGAGCAGGACCGCGATGCCGGTGAGCCGACGGCGTCGGCGTTCTCGCAAGCGAGCGGGAGCAGTCGAGGGAGTACCGGGCCCGGATGCGCGGGGGCTGTCGACGGCCACGCTGCGACTCACGTCCCACTCCCTCTGCCACTCATCCGGACCGCACTTAGGTTAGGCCCGCCTAAGCCTAGACGAACAGGGCGGGCGGGAATGTCCGTTGTCACATAGCTGCGACGGGCCCGGACGCGGAGCGGGAAAAGGGAACCCGGGCGCTAATCGGACAACCATCCGGGCTTGATCAATCGTGGTTTTGATTGGTGAAGTCCCGACCTCCGAACGCGCACCGTGATCTCCGGCAGGCGGCGGCAGGCCACTCGGCGTCCGGGATTCCGCTGGCCGATCTACCCAAACCAACCCGCGTGCACTCTTAACCGATAAGGACACGCGCGGATTGAGCACGACTACAAGTGACCGTCGGGCAAGCGACGTCAGCCGCTTTCTCCGCTCTCGCAGCTCGCACCGCCGCGGGTTTCAGAGATTTTCTCGCGAAGCCAGCCCCGACGTGGCGCAATGGGCATACCCGATGTCGGGGATCCCGGAGCCGAGAAGACCGCGGCAACTCCCGCAGTGGCACCGCCGCGCAAGCCAACCCGCGGCACCCCAAGTGGTGAATAGAGTTATCCGAACGCAACGAAGGGCGTTTGCGCGGCCGAACAGCCTCGCAAACGCCCTGCTGGCATCCGACTTCAGTTCGCCTGGTGGTACTGCTCGACGATGTCGGCGGGGATACGACCCCGGTCCGACACCTTCAGGCCGCGCTTGCGGGCCCATTCCCGAATGGCCTGGTTCTGCTCACGATCGGCACTCGTGGAACCACCGCCGGCACGCGCCGCCGCGGCACCTGGCCGCGGACCTGGCTTCTTTCGGCCGCCAGCCCGACGCGCGTTCGAGACGTAGTTCGCCAGTGCGTCCCGCAGCTCGCCCGCATTGTCGGCGGAAAGGTCGATCTGGTACGAGACACCGTCCAATCCGAACTCAACGGTTTCGTCGGCCTGTCCGCCATCCAGATCGTCGACAAGCGTGACAGTGACCTTCTGCGCCATCTTCGAAGTCCTCCCCGGAGCAAAAATTGTGCAATAGCGGGACAGCGACCATCCGCCGGGAGCTGAACTCCCTTGCGAGTACGCCAATAGCCGTCACCGACACATTCTGAGGTCAGGTTAGCGCAGTAACTGCGATAATGCACTCACCTCGGCCGGAAAATTCACTAGCGCTCACCCTGATCGGGTCATTCCGGGCGGACCAGCGGGAACAGGATCGTCTCCCGGATACCGAGGCCGGTCAACGCCATCAACAACCGGTCGATACCCATTCCGACCCCACCGCTGGGTGGCATTCCGTACTCAAGCGCACGGAGAAAGTCCTCGTCGACCGGCATCGCCTCGTCGTCCCCGGCGGCCGCGAGTGCGGCCTGTTCCTCCAGCCGGGCACGTTCCACGACCGGGTCGACGAGTTCGGAGTATCCGGTGGCCAGCTCGAACCCGCGAACGTACAGATCCCATTTTTCCGCCAAGCCCGGCGTGGTGCGGTGCTGCCGGGTCAACGGCGAGGTCTCCACCGGGAAGTCGAGGACGAAGGTCGGCGCCGACAAATGATCCCCGACCAGGTGCTCCCACAGCTCCTCGACGAGCTTTCCGTGGCCGTGCGCCGGATCGGTCTGCAATCCGTAGGAGTCCGCGTGCTTGCGCAGGGTCTCCACCGAAGTTTCCGGTGTGATCTCCGAATCCAGCGCTTCCGACAAGGAGTCGTACATTGTGATCGACGCCCACTCGCCGGACAAGTCGTACTCGGTTCCGTCGAACCAGGTGACCACCTGCGAACCGGCGATCGTCTCGGCCGCCTCCTGGATCACCGACCTGGTCAGCTCGGCCACGTCGCGGTAATCGGCATACGCCTGGTAGAACTCCAACATCGCGAACTCCGGCGAGTGGGAAGAATCACTGCCCTCGTTGCGGAAGTTCCGGTTGATCTCGAATACCTTCTCGATCCCGCCGACCACGCATCGCTTCAGATACAACTCCGGTGCGATCCGCAGGAACAGGTCGATGTCGAAGGCGTTGGAATGCGTCGTGAAGGGACGTGCGGCGGCACCGCCCTGGAGCGTCTGCAACATCGGGGTTTCCACCTCGATGAAACCGCGCCGCTCGAACGAATCCCGCAGCGACCGCTGCACCGCGGCTCGCGTCCGAACGGTGTCCGCGGCTTGCTTTCGCACGATCAGGTCGACATAGCGCTGCCGGACGCGCGTTTCCTCACCGAGTTCCTTGTGCATCACCGGCAGCGGGCGCAGCGCCTTCGACGCCATCCGCCATTCGTCGGCCATCACCGACAGTTCGCCGCGCCGCGAGGTGATCACCTCGCCGTGCACGAAGACGTGGTCGCCGAGGTCGACGTCGCTCTTCCAGGCCGTCAGCGCGTCCTCGCCGATCTGCTTGAGGCTGAGCATCGCCTGCAATTCGGCGCCATCACCGGCGCGCAGCGTCGCGAAGCAGAGCTTCCCGGTGTTGCGCAAGAACATCACGCGACCGGCCACACCGACGTGCTCGCCGGTGGCGGTGTCCGGCGCCAAGTCCTGGTGGGCGGCGCGCACCTGGGCGAGGCTGTGCGTGATCGGCAGCATCACCGGGTAGGGATCGGCTCCGGAGGCGAGCAGGCGCTCCCGCTTCTCCAGCCGAACCCGCATCTGTTCCGGCAGGTCATCGACGCCGTCAGCGCTGGTTGCCGGGAGGTTGGGACGGTCCTGGTCAGTCACGGCCCCCAAGCGTACGTTTCACCCTCCCGTCGGTTTCGCCCAGGCACTGTTATTTCAAAAAGATCTCGGGTCGTTTTGCGTGGCGGTGCCAGCAGCGGAACCTCAGACGCCTTCTCGACTCCGGGATCCCCGACTTACGTATGAACCAATACGCGGCGTCGGGACTGTCCTCGCGAGAAGACGTCTGAGAACCCGCGGCGGTGCGAGTGTCGTAGGTGGGCTAAGGCGCCTTCGGCGCTTGCGGCGGCCCAGGTACGTGCCTGAGTCGTTCGTCGCGGTGGCGGTTCACCGCTGGAAGCGGCTGCGCCGCTTGCCTGACGGGACTCGGTTCTCGTGCTGCAATCCGCACTGGCTCTGAGGGGGCTTCACGTCGCTTGTCGGCTGGGGTCAGCCGAAGTTGCGGTCGAAGACCAGGCGGAGGCCGAGGAGGGTTAGGTCCGGAACGTGGTGCTCGATCGTGGCCGACTCGGTCACGACCAGCGGGGCCAGGCCGCCGGTGGCCAGCACCGTGGTGGGGCCGCCGTGGGTGGCCTCCAGTTCCTTGGCGATGCGCCGGACCAGGCCGTCGACCTGCCCCGCGAAGCCGAACAGGATGCCGGACTGCAGGCATTCCACGGTGTTCTTGCCGATCACCGAACGCGGCCGGATCAGCTCGACCTTGCGCAGCTGCGCGGCTCGGGCGGCCAGCGCGTCCAGCGAGATCTCGATGCCGGGGGCGAACGCGCCGCCCAGGAACTCGCCCTTGGCCGAGATGACGTCGATGTTCGTGGACGTGCCGAAGTCGACCACGATGCAGTTGGTGGCGTGCAGGTGGTGCGCCGCGAGCGTGTTGATCACCCGGTCCGCGCCGACCTCTTTCGGGTTGTCCACCAGCAGCGGCACCCCGGTGCGAACGCCGGGTTCGACCACCACTCGCGGCACGTCGCTCCAGTACCGGCCCAGCATGACGCGCAGTTCGCGCAGCAGCGCGGGCACCGTGGACAGCGCCGCGATGCCGGTGATCTGGTCCGAGTAGTCACCGAGCAGCCCGCGCATCGTCAGCGCCATTTCGTCGGCGGTCATCCGCGGCTCGGTGCGCATCCGCCAGTCCCGGATCAGCGTCGTGGCGACGTCGATGTCCGCGACCTCCCGGCCGTTGGCGTACAGGCCGAGCACGATGTTGGTGTTTCCGACGTCGATGGCCAGCAGCACCGTCGTTCGTCCCTTCGAGTTCCGGAGATGGGAAGCGCGGCGCGCTCGACCGGCCAGCGGTGTCCGCCGGTCGAGCACTCACCACGCGCGCAACTCCCGCTAGGCGTGGCCACCCGCACCGATCAGTGCTCTGGCTGTTGCAGCAGCGCGTCGAGCTTCGCGGCGTCGTCCGTCTCGGCCGTCGGATCGGCGAGCACGGCCGAGCTCGTCAGTCCGGAACCCTCCGGGGCGCTGCCCGGATCCGCGCCGCGCGCCACGACCCGGTTGTCCGCGTCGACGAAGATCACCTTCGGCCGCACCGAGCGCGCCTCCAGCTCGTCCATCACGCCGTAGGACAGCAGGATCACGATGTCGCCCGGCTGGACGAGGTGCGCGGCGGCGCCGTTGATGCCGATCACCCCGGAGCCGCGCTCCCCGGTGATCACGTAGGTCTCCAGCCGCGCGCCGTTGGTGACGTCCACGATCGCGACCTGCTCGCCTTCCAGCAGGTCCGCCGCGTCCATCAGGTCGGCGTCCACGGTCACCGAACCCACGTAGTGCAGGTCGGCATGGGTCACCGTGGCACGGTGGATCTTGGACTTCAGCATGGTGCGGAACATCGCAGACCTCCTACTGCTGACACCGCGTGCTGCTTGCCGACGTATCTTGCGGGACGCCCGATCGGCTGCGGCGAGCGCCCGCGACTTCGGCCCGTCATGCCTGCTCCGACACACCGGGACTGCCCAACAGGACCAGCGCGTTGTCGATCAACCGGGTCGCACCGACCTTCGCCGCCACCAGCAGCCGGGCCTCGCCCTCAGCGGGGGCCGGGCCCAGCTCGGTGTCGCGCAGCTCCAAGTAGTCGACCTTCACCGAAGGTTCGGTGGCCAGCACTTCACCGGCGGCTTTGAGCACGGCTTCGGCACCGCCCGTCCCGGCGTGCGCGCCAGCGGTCAGCGACGCCGACAGCGCCAACGCCGCGCTGTGCTGCTCCTCGGTCAGGTAGGCGTTGCGGGAGGACAGCGCCAGGCCCTCCGGCTCCCGGACGGTGGGGATGCCCTGGATCCGGGCGTCCAGGTTCAGATCCCGCACCATCCGCCGGATCAGCACCAGCTGCTGGTAGTCCTTCTCCCCGAAGAACGCCAGGTCCGGTCGCACGATGTTGAGCAGCTTCAGCACCACGGTGAGCATGCCGTCGAAATGACCGGGCCGGGTGGCGCCCTCCAACTGCTCGCCCAGCGGTCCGGAATGGACGGTGATCTGCGGATCGGTGCCGTACATCGCCTCGACCGACGGTGCGAAGACCAGCTCCACCCCGGCGTCCTCGCAGGCGGCCAGGTCCGCTTCGAAGGAACGCGGGTAGCGGTCGAAGTCCTCGTTCGGCCCGAACTGCAACGGGTTCACGAAGATCGACACGACCGTCACGCTGTTGATGTCCCGCCGGGCGCGGCGGATCAGCTCCAGGTGGCCGCGGTGCAGCGCACCCATCGTCGGGACCAGGTGGATCTTGCGACCGGTGGCCCGCAGCGCGCGGGTGACCCTGGCGAGCTCGGCGGGCTCGCGGTGCACGGTCAACCCGCCCCGCGTGAAACCGGGGCTTCCGGATGGGCTCATGCCTAGTCCGCCTCTCCGCGATTCACAGTGGTGGTTGCGTCCCGGCCAATCTCCTGTTTCGTGGCTTCTTGTGGCTGGTTTGCGTCACGGTCCCCTGAGGTGCGGTTGGGGAGGACTGCGGTTGACACGGGGTTGCTCATGACGGCTCCTCGTCCAGCACTTCGTGGACCGCCTCGGCGCCGTCCGCGCGCAGGATGCCCGCCCGCTCGGCCCGCTGCGCGGTCCGCCTCGCCAGCTCGCGGTAGCTCGGCACCGCGTCCGGATTCGCCTCGCCCAGCGCCGCGAGGTGCGCTCGCACGGTTCCGGCGTCGCCGCGCATCACCGGGCCGGTGATCGCCCGGTCGCCAAAGCGCAGCGCGTTGTCCAGCGAGGCGGACAGGATCGGCGCCATGACCCGGTCCGCGACATCGACACCCGCGTCGCGCAACAGCTCGGCGCACTCGTTGACCAGCGTGATCAGGTGGTTGGCGCCGTGCGTGAGCGCGGCGTGGTACAGGTGGCGGGACTCCTCCGGAACGCGCACCGGCTCCATCCCGAGCTCCAGCGCCAGCGCCTCGGCGACATGCCAACCAGCTTCGTCCACAGTGGACGCCGTGACGGCCATGCAGGCGGTGGCGAGGCGTTCGACGTCTTCCGCGCGGCCGGTGAAGGTCATGGCCGGGTGCAGCGCCAGCGGCAGCACACCGATGTCGGCGGCCGGGCTGAGGACATCCACCCCGCGGGCGCCGCAGGTGTGCGCCAGGATCTGCCCGGCGCGCAGCGATTCGGTGGCGACCAGGCCGCGGACGAGTCCGGGGATCGTGTCGTCCGGGACGGCCAACAACACCAGGTCGGCCTGCAATGCGACCTCATCGGGTGGTAGTACGGCTACACCGGGAAGCAGTTCTTCGGCTCGGCGCAACGATGCCGTGGACACCGCGGAAACCGCGACGACCTGGTGTCCCGCGCGCTGCAACGCCGCGCCCAGCACGGCACCGACCCGACCGGCCGAGATGACGCCGACCCGCAGTCGTGGGCCGGTGCGACCAGCAGGCATCACCACGTCGTCCTCCCCTACCGTTCCAGTCCCAACTTCCGGGTACCAGACAGCAGCGCGAGAGTAGCCCGCCGATCCACCGATGTGCCGCTCAGGTGGCGAGAACCACGCAATCCGGGGCCGCTTGCGGAGCCGGTCGTCGGGCTGATCCGGGTCAGTCGCGGGAGCGTTGGACCGGGCCTCGGGGGTTCGGCGGTCGCCTGGAATTCGACGGGCGCTTGAGGTTGCGCTGGGTCAGCTCGTCGAGCTTGATGCGGGCCGTTTGGATCGCCTGCTGGGTGCCCGCCGCCGAGCGCCGGGCGTGCTTGAGGTCCGCGATCAGCCTCTCGCGGCGGGCCCGGCGGGCCGCGCTGGTCGTGTGCCCCTGGTCGGCCCTATGCTGCAGGAACGCCAGCTCGGTGACCGCGATCTGGTAGTCCCGCACCGCTTTCGCCGCCTCGTGCCCGGCGCTGCGCCGCACCTTGCGCAGCCAGCCGCGCCGACCGGCGAGCGTGGCCAGCATCTCCATCTCGCTGCGCACGATCAGCCCGGCCCGCTCCAACACCGGCAGTTGCCGGATGACGATTCGCTGCTCCCGCTTGCGCTGCCACGCCACCAGCCAACCGGTGCCGAAGAAGATCGGCACCATGATCAGGAAGTAGACGTTCAGGAACTCCGCACCGCCGAGCAGCGTGGCCGCGTTCCACACCGCGTGCAGCACGACCGCGGCAAAGTACCCGACCAGCGGGTACAACAGCCGCAACTTCTTGTCGTCGGTGCGCGAGGCCAGCCCGATGCCGATGCCGAACATCGAGCTGAACAGCGGGTGCGAGAACGGCGCGAGAACGCCGCGCAGGATGAACACCGCCACGACGCCACCGCCGACGCCACCGAGCCCACCAGCGGCGAATGCCTTGCCGAAGTACAGGATGTTCTCGGTGAAGGCGAACCCGGCCGCAGTCAGCGCCGCGTACACGATGCCGTCGACCAGCCCGTTGAACTCCGACCGCCGCCGGAACCACAGCGCGACCACGAACAGCGCCTTCGCCGCCTCCTCCACCAGCGGACCCATCACGGCCGTGACGAAGAACCGGTGATCGGTCGGGCCGAACAGGACGTTGCCGAGCTCGGTCATCGCATCGTTGAGCAGCAGCGAACAGGCGGTCGCCCCACCGACGCCCCAGAGGAACGCGCCGAGCAGCAACATCGGCGGTTCCGGCTCCCAGCGGTCGATCCAGACGATCGCGATGAACACCACCGCCACCGGCAACAACGCGGCCGCCGCCCCGACGAGCGCGGGCATCAACCCGACTTTCGAGGTGGTGACACCGGCCATCACCAACCCGCAGAAACCGAGCACGATCAGTCCGGCGACCGGCCATCCGACGGCTTTGTACTTGCGGGTCTGGAACCTGCGCGCGCCGGAGATATCGGCGGCGGGCTCCCCAAGATCATGCCTCGACACGGACAAAACCCTAGAGAACGGCTTCGACCGGTGCCCGGATAGTCACCTTCTCAGGCGCGTCGGCGGCGACGGCGCTGCGTGTCGGAGGCGTTCCCGTAGGCCGCGAGCAGGTCGTTCACCGAAGTGCCCTCGGCATGCGCACCGGCCGGATCGGCCTTGGCCGCAGGCGGCGGAGCGGCCGGTTCGGGCTTGGGCTTGGGCGGCATCGGCGGTTCCGGGACGCGGCGCGGTGGCTCCGGTCGTTCGTAATACGCCTTCTCCGGTCGCCGGACCGCGGCGGACTGGCGGGGCGGGTGCGCCTGCATCGGCTGCGGCTTGGGCCGCGCGCGCGGCGGCTTCGGCCGACGGTCCTCGTGCGGCTGGTCCCCGGAAAGCCGGGCGATGAGCTCCGTGTTGGGCTGTGCGGCAGGCGGCGGCGCGGCGGGGAGTTCACGCCCCGGCGGATGCGGGACGATCTGGCCTTCGGCCCTGCCGCGCTCGGCCAGCGACCGGACGCGGGTGGATTCGGCGCGCAGCGCGACCCGCTCGAACAGCAGATCACCGCCGACCACCTGCTCCAGGCTCTCCCGCAGTCGGCGCAGCTCCGCCTGCAGCGCCTTCAGCTCGGCGTCGGACTCCTCAGCGGCCTGCCGCCGCGCCTCAGCCGCCGCCTCCAGCTCGAACTCGCGGCGGGCGGCGATCTCCCGCTCCAATTCGAGTTCGTAGACGCGCTGCCGCTGCACGGCGAGATCTTCGCCCTCGATGACCCGGTGCCGCAGCCGGGCGACCGCGAAAGCGCCGATCAACGCCGACCACAACGCGGCGACCAACCCGAGCCGGAGTAACCGCGCATCATCGCTGAGCACCAGAACCGCCGTAGCGGCCGCGGCGAGCACCAGCGCGCCGACCCACAGGGCGGTCGATCGCCCGGTGCGGGACTCGGTCTCGGTACTGCCGCCGTCGGACATGGCCCCACGGTACCCGGCGTTTATCAGTTCGAGACCTCAAGGGAAGAGACCGGACTCCACTTTGGTCGGCCTGGCGCAGCGCGCGTGCAGCCGAACGGCCGACACGTCGAGCCACTTCCGCTACGTGATCCGCACCGCCGGTGAGCCGGAAAGCGGTCCTGGGCCTCGAATCCGGCGGATCATTCCTCGTCTCCGTAGGGTTCTTCCGGCTCGTCGGGGTTGCGCAGCGAGTTCTCCAGCCAGAGACCGGCGGCGATCAAGGCGGCCGCGCTGATCAACCCGACCACCGCGGCGCCGGTGTCCGACCGGGCCGCATCGACCGTGCCGAACAACGGCAGCAGGTATGCGATCAGGCCCACCCACACCCCGCACATGATCGCGCCTGCCAGCGACGACGCCTTGGCCAGCGCCACCGCACGCGCGGCGGTCAACCCGTCAACCGGTTCGGTTCCCGGCTTGCGCTTGATCCGCGGCCGCATGTTCAACGCCAGCGCCACGTCCACGAGCGCGATCAACAGCAGCGTCGCCCCGGCCAGCAGCGGCAGTGGCGGCAGCTCGCCGTACATCAGCCTGGTGAGCAGGAAGACCACGACAGCCGCCACCAAACCGGCGGTGATCAGCTGACCGGGCTTGGTGAAGGTCATGCGTTCTGCGTGTCGCGGTGCCACGGTTCCAGGATGGCACCTCACCCCACCGCCACCGCCCGCGGGCGAAAATCTCCTTGAGTCTCCACCGACTGGAGGGTCGAAGGTGAACCCCGTGGACGACACCGTGCGCTACACGATCGGCGAGCTGGCCCGGCGGACCGGGCTGAGCGTGAAGACGATCAGGTTCTACTCCGACAGCGGAGTGGTGCCGCCCACCGACCGCACCGCAGCCGGATATCGGCGCTACGACGTGACCGCTGTCAGCCGCCTGGAACTGGTGCGCACCCTGCGGGAACTGGGTGCTGGGCTGGACGAGGTGCAGCGGGTGCTCGCCCGCGAGACCACGGTCTCGCAGTTGGCGAGCACGCACCTGGGTCTGCTCGAGGAGCAGATGCGCCTGTTGCAGACCCGGCGGGCAGTGCTGCGCGCGGTCGTGAAACTCAACCGTTCGACCGAGGAGGTGCGGCTCATGCACAAACTGGCGCAGATGTCCGACGAGGAACGCAACCGGCTGATCGACGAGTTCTGGGACGAGGTCAGCGCGAACCTCAACGTGACGCCCGGATTCACCGAATGGTTGCGCTCGGCCAAACCGAACCTGCCGGAGGACCCGACCGTCGAGCAGGTCGAGGCATGGATCGAGCTCGCCGAACTGGTCCGGGACCCCGACTTCCGGCGGGCCACCCGGGCGCTCTACCAGCAGCACTCGGACCGCCGGGACGCGGGCGAGCCGATGGTCGGTCCGGAGGACGCCGAGAAGTGGTGGGCGGTGACCGATGCGGCGCGCATCGCATCCGAGGCGGACACCCCACCCGAGGGCGCCGAGGGCCGCGCGCTGGCCGACCGGCTGATCGCGTTGGCGACCGCGGAGTGGGGGAAGGAGGACACGCCGGAGTTCCGGCGGTGGCTCGCCGAGCAGTACGACGAGGAGCACGACGAGCGCATGTCCCGGTACTGGGAACTCCTGGCAACCATCAACAACTGGCCCAAGCACCCCACCACTGCGGCGTCCACGAAGTGGCTCGCCGCAGCTCTCCGCGCCTCGACCCAATAGCCGCGCGGAGCAGCTCCGCACCCGACGGGGACGGAGTGAAGGGCACCCTTGACCGGCTTACTCGGTCGAAGGTGCCCTTCACCCATCGCCCGAATGGGGTCGTGAGTGCGCAACCGTGCTGGAGCCCGGTTACGCACTCACGAGGTGTCCTCAGTGGAGGGTCAGGTCGGGGCGGAGGTGGACGTCGGCGATCTCGTCGGCAGGTAGCGCGTCCAGGAGGTCCGCGACGCGGCCGTGGCCGGGGAGTTCGGCGTTCGGGTCGATCGCCAGCCACGGGATCAGCACGGTCGCCCGGCTCGGCGTACCGGGGTGCGGCAGGAGCAGGTCGGGGTGGTCGCTGCGGACATCGTCCACGGCGACCACGTCGACGTCCAAAGTCCTTGGCCCCCAACGTTTTTCACGGCGACGTTCGGCCATGCGCTCCAACTCCTGGCCGCGCCGCAGCCAGCCCCACTCGTCGAGCTCCGGGGACTCCACGATGAGCACCGCGTTGAGGAAGTCCGGCTGGTCGGTGACGCCCCACGGCGCCGTCTCGTACACCGGGGACGCCGCGACCAGCACGTCGGAGAACCCTTCGACGGCGAGCCGGAGGTACCCCAACCGGTCCCCGAGATTCGACCCGAGCGAGAGCACCGCCCTGCTCATCACACCCTCCCGATGCTGCGCTGCCCGCCAGTTCTGCCGGAAAACCTGCCGTGTGCGCCGATGCGCCGATTTCGCGAGAAACCGCCAATACCACTTGGCACGGATTTCCAGCCTCGCGCCGGGCTTGCGGGCCGAGCACCGCTCACGCCGGGACGACGTTGCCGCGACCGCCGCGACGTGAGCGGCGGATCGTCACCGCCACATCCGCGAAGGTCAACGGGATCGGTGCGTTCGGCTTGTGGATGGTGACCTCGGCAGCGTGCACCCGCGCGTCGGTCATGATGTCGTCGGCGATCTCGGCCGCCACGGTCTCGATCAGATCCCGCGAGGGCCCCGCGACGATCGCGGCGGCCCGCTCAGCCAGTTCGCCGTAGTGCAGCGTCTGCTTCAGGTCGTCGTTGGCGGCGGCCTCGCCGAGGTCGATCCACACCGTGATGTCGACGAGGAAGTCCTGCCCGTCGCGCTTCTCGTGGTCGAAGACGCCGTGGTTGCCGCGAATCCGCAGGCCCGTCAACGTGATCCGGTCAGCCACCGCGCTGCCCTCCGCTGAGCCAGGCGGCGGTCACCGCGACCGCGTCCAACGACTGCCGCACGTCGTGCACCCGCACGCCCCAGGCGCCGCGCTCCGCGGCCAGCGCCGACACCGCGGCGGTCGCCGTCTCCCGTCCGGCGGGCGGTCGCGGCTTGCCCTCGGCATCGGCCAACAACCGGCCGAGGAACCGCTTGCGCGAAGCCCCGACCAGCACCGGGAACCCCAGCTCCACGAAGCTGTCCAGCCGCCGCAACAACTGCCAGTCGTGCGTACCGCTCTTGGCGAACCCGAGTCCCGGATCCAGCAGGATGGCGTCCGCAGCCACCCCAGCGGTGATCGCGACATCGACCTGCCGCAGCAGTTCCTCGCGCACCTCGGCGACGACGTCCTGGTACACCGCGAGGCTGGTCATGTCCTTGCTGTGCCCGCGCCAGTGCATCAACACCCACGGCAGGCCGGTCTCCGCCGCCACGTGCACCATGTCCGGATCGGCCAGCCCACCGGAAACGTCGTTGATCACCGCCGCGCCGACCTCAGCGGTCGCGGCCGCGACCTTGGCCCGCGTGGTGTCCACGCTCACCGGAACTCCAGCCGCCACCAGCTCGCGCACCACCGGCAGCACCCGCTCGATCTCGGTAGCGGGGTCGACCCGCTCCGAACCCGGCCGGGTCGACTCGCCGCCGACGTCGATGATGTCCGCGCCCAGCCGGTGCATCTCGACACCGTGCGCCACCGCCGCCGCGCGGTCCAGGTAGCGCCCGCCATCGGAGAACGAATCCGGCGTCACGTTGAGCACGCCCATCACCGCGCAGCGCGGCGGGTGCGGCAGCCGGGGGTGCATCAGCGCCCCCTGATCAGCGACAACGCCTCGGATCGCGACGACGCGGAGGTGCGGAAGATGCCGCGAACCGCCGATGTGGTGGTAGTCGAACCGGCCTTGCGCACCCCGCGCATCCCCATGCAGAGGTGCTCGGCATCGATCACCACGATCACGCCGCGCGGCTCCAACCGCCGAACCAGGGCATCGGCGATCTGCGAAGTCAACCGTTCCTGCACCTGCGGACGCTTGGCGTAGAGGTCAACCAACCTGGCCAATTTCGACAGTCCAGTCACTCGCCCCTGAGCGTTGGGAATATATCCAACGTGAGCAAATCCATGGAATGGTAAAAGATGATGTTCACAATTGTGGGTTAGATGTCCATTAATTAGAAATGTCGGATACGGATCACATTTATAGCTATAAACCGTGAAGGGTTTCGCCCCAGACGCTTTCAACGAACGAACCGATTCGACTTTAACCCACTGCGACTCGGCAAGATCGGTACGGTGCGATTCCTGTGCGAATCCGTGGCGAAGAATCCAGTCGTCCGAAACGTACAACTTCGAAGTCTGCGTCTGGCTTGGAGTGAACCTCGCGGAGATCACCTGCGCGATGTCATCGAGGAACGTCACGTTGCGGCCCGTGATCACCCGGAAGCGCCCCCTGTTCACTCGGCACCCGTCGCCGTCCACACAGCCATCGAGGAAGCCCCTGAACGTGATCTCGTTCGACATCACCACGCGAGGGAACTTCTGGCGCTGGTGATTAGCGTCGTCGCCGACGTACTGACGGATAAGATCGGCCAGGTACGACGAGACGACCCGCACCCTGTGCCCTGGAACCGGACGATTCAAATACCCTGACGGGCGCTCAACGTCCTCGACATTCGCAACAACACCAAATGCGTGCTCCAGAGAATACGCGAATTGCTTCGCGAAGTCGCGATCGTTCACCACCAATGACACGTATCGGTCGCCGACGGTGCCGTCCGAGCACAAAGCGCCCAACGCATAACCGAAGTCGTAACCGATCCGCGGCTGCCAGCGCTGGCGGCACAGTCTCCTCGGCGGAGTCCACTCGATGTAAGTACCCGCCACGTCCTTGGCTTCCTGCCATCCCTGCGGCGTTGCCAGTGGATGGTCAGCAGTGACCTGGAATCGGCCCTTCTCCGTGACGACCTCGACGAGCTCGCGCTCCTTGCGGGAACTGACCTCGACGACCTCGGTCTGCTCGACCTTGCCGTCGACGAGGGTCCAGAAACGATCCCCGATCCGGACATCCCGAGCAGGCTTCGCCCCATCAACCAGGTTGACGGTCTGCTTGCTCGGAACGCACTGGGAGTACATCGGGATGTCTCGGACCAGGACGAGTTCGTCGTGGGCTTCGTCGAAGGTCTTGTCCAGGACCTCGTCCGGGTTCGTGTAGAGCCCCGCGAACAGTTCGTGGTAGGCGCGGGCGACGCGCGCCGGGGTGTCCCGCAGACCTTCCCGGTCCGGGTCTTCGCCCGCGGCGAGCAGCAGTTCCCGGATCGCCGACTCAGCTCGCGCGTGGTCGAACCTGGGGATGTGGAAAGAGCCGTCGGGGCGGGAGTCGTCTCCCGCCCCGAGCGGCTCGTCGACCGTGCTGGTCAATTTGTCGATCCTCCACCGGCCGTGGCGCCCGAGGACGCCGAGTGCACCGGAGTTCAGCGGCTGGGGTTGCCGCTGCCGTTGTCCTGGGCCGTCGAGTCCGGTCCCGCATCGGGGCTGGGCCGCGGTGCTTCTTCGGCCTTCGACTCGCCCTGTTCCGGCGCCGACCCCTGCTGGCCGCGCTCCCAGGACGGCGTCCAGTTGTACTGGCCGCCCCCACCGGGGTAGTTCGAGCCGGACGGCGTGGTCGCCGGAGTCCATCCGGGCGGCGCCCCGTAGTTCGGCGGCACCGCCTGCGGTGCCTGGCCGGACTGCTGTTGCTGCGGCTGGCCGTGTGACGGGTTCTGGAACTGCACCGTGCCCTGGTGCGCACCGGCCCCCGCCGGGGTCGGCGCCTGCTGCCCGTGCTGCGGGCCACCGTTCTGGTTGGTCGCACCGACCGGGGACGGCGTCGGGGTCGGGGTCGGCTCCTCCTTGACCGGAGGCCACGGCTCGCCGCGTTCCTTGGCCAGCTCGCCCGGCGTCTTCACCGGCGGCTTTTCCGACGGCGTCCGACCGGCGAAATCGTTGAACGCGGTGATCCTGGGCCGCTTCTGCACCCCGGAGAAGATCCGTTCCAGGTCCTTGCGGTTCAGCGTCTCCTTGTCGATGAGCTCCAGCACGAGGTCGTCGAGCACGTCGCGGTAGGTGTTGAGCACCTCCCACGCCTCGGTGTGCGCGGCCTCGATCAGCCGACGCACCTCCTCGTCGATCTCGTGCGCGACCTCCAGCGAGTAGTTCGGCTGCTGACCGGCGGTGCGGCCGAGGAACGGGTCGCCCTCTTCCTTGCCGTACTTCACCGCGCCCAACCGGGCGGTCATGCCGTACTCGGTGACCATCGCGCGGGCGATCTTGGTCGCCTGCTCGATGTCGCTGGACGCACCGGTGGTCGGCTCGTGGAAGACGAGTTCCTCGGCGGAGCGGCCACCCAGCGCGAACACCAGGCGGGCGATCATCTCCGAGCGGGTCATCATGTCCTTGTCGTCCTCGGGGACGACGAGGGCATGCCCGCCGGTGCGACCGCGCGGCAGGATCGTCAGCTTGTACACCGGCTCCAGGTCGGGCATCGCCCAGGCGGCCAGCGCGTGCCCACCCTCGTGGTAGGCAGTGATCTTCTTGTCCCGCTCGGAAATGATCTTGCTCTTCCGGCGCGGGCCGCCGATCACCCGGTCGACCGCTTCCTCCAGCGCGGCGGCGGTGATCAGCTGACCACCTTCGCGGGCGGTGAGCAGCGCGGCCTCGTTGACCACGTTCTCCAGGTCTGCACCGGAGAAGCCGACGGTCCGCTTGGCCAGGCTGTCCAGGTCGGCGTCCTGGCCCAGCGGCTTGCCCTTGGAGTGCACGTTCAGGATCGCGCGGCGACCGCGCATGTCCGGGGCGGACACCGGGATCTGCCGGTCGAACCGGCCGGGGCGCAGCAGCGCAGGGTCCAGGATGTCCGGGCGGTTCGTCGCCGCGATCAGGATGATCCCGCCGCGCGAATCGAAGCCGTCCATTTCGACCAGCAGCTGGTTGAGGGTCTGCTCCCGCTCGTCGTGCCCGCCGCCGAGGCCCGCGCCGCGCTGGCGGCCCACCGCGTCGATCTCGTCGACGAAGATGATGCACGGCGCGTTCTGCTTGGCCTGTTCGAACAGGTCGCGGACGCGGGAGGCACCGACACCGACGAACATCTCGACGAAGTCGGAACCGGAGATCGAGTAGAACGGCACCCCGGCCTCACCGGCGACGGCCCGTGCGAGCAGCGTCTTACCGGTACCGGGCGGGCCGTAGAGCAGCACGCCCTTCGGGATCTTGGCGCCGAGCGCCTGGTACCGGCCGGGGTTCTGCAGGAAGTCCTTGATCTCGTGGAGTTCCTCGACCGCCTCGTCGGCACCCGCGACGTCGGAGAACAACGTCTTGGGCATGTCCTTGGTGAGCTGCTTGGCCTTGGACTTGCCGAAGTTCAGGACGCGGTTCCCGCCGCCCTGCACGTTGTTCATCATCCACATCAGCAGCAGCACGAGCAGGCCGATGGGGACCAGGTAGAACAGCATCTGCACCCAGAACGAGTCCTGGGTGACCTTGGTGTTCCAGTTCGGCACGTGCGCGTTGCGGATCTCGTTGACCACCTGGTCGGTGGCGCCAGCGGGGTACTGCGCGATCAGCTGGTTGCTGCCTTGGAAGTTCTGGCCGTCATTCAGGGTCAGCCGAACCCGCTGCTCCTTGTCCTCGATGGTCGCTTCCTTGACCCGGCCCTGGGCGATCTGTTCCAGAGCCTGCGAGGTCGAGACTTCGCGGTAGGCGCGAGTCTCGTCGAAGAGCACGCTGAACGCGTAGATCAACAGAAACGCTGTCAGGATCCACAGCAGCGGGTTGCGGAGCAGGCGCTTTCGGTCCATTCACTTGCGGCCGACGGTCGGCCTCGACCCTCCCTGACTGTCACTTCGGGCGACGGCTGTCCGGCAGACACACTTAGTCATCGCCGTCAACCCCTTCAGACCAGCGTACCGGCCGATGCGAGGGCACGACCATGCCGCGCTCGACGCAGGACGCCCAGCCTACTCGGCTGACCCGCCCGTCCGGTGCGGGAGGGCCGAACCGGACACGCCTGCCCGACGGCGCCCGGCATCAGACCCCGGACGTGTAGACCTTCGGGTCGAGCGTGCCGATGTAAGGGAGATCACGATACCGCTCGGCGTAGTCCAGGCCGTACCCGACGACGAATTCGTTCGGGATGTCGAAGCCCACGTACTTGACCGGGACGTCGACCTGCACCGCGTCCGGCTTGCGCAGCAGCGTGCACACCTCCAGCGACGCCGGGTTCCGCGAGCTCAGGTTCTTCAGCAGCCAGGACAGCGTCAGCCCGGAATCGATGATGTCCTCGACGATCAGCACGTGCCGGTTGGCGATGTCCCGGTCGAGGTCCTTGAGGATGCGCACCACGCCCGAGGACGAGGTCGACGAGCCGTACGAGCTGACCGCCATGAATTCCAGCTGGGCTGGCTGGGGCAGCGCCCGCGCGAAGTCGGTCATGAACATCACCGCGCCCTTGAGCACACCGACCAGCAGCAGGTCACCACCGGTTTGCTGGTAATCCTCGTCGACCTGCTTCGCCAGCTCGGTGACCTTGTCGTTGATCTGCTGCTCGGTGATGAGCACAGCAGCAATGTCGCCGTCGTACACGGCCCGGCTTCCCCTCTTCCGAATCGACGGGAACCGCGGTTCTCCGACACCGGAATCCCGCTACCCGAGCCGAAACGGCTCGGCGTCCCGTCAGCCATTCGGCGGCTTGCGACCCGCCGCTTCCACCAGAAGCGTGCCATGCGCCCGGCGCAGCACAAAGTCACCCGGCAAGGCCGGTCCGCCTTGGCCGCGCCAGTCGGCCACCAACGCGTCCGCCGCGCGCAGGTGCGCATCGGTGATCTCGGGGACCCCGCGCGCCAGCAACCAGGTCTTCAGGACCCGGCGACGCAGTGCGGCCGGAACTTCCCGCAATGCCACGGCATCGAGCACGTCATCGGACTCGACGCGATCCCGCAGCTCGGCGGCCAGCACGTCGAGCGCGTCGGCGTCCTCCCGCAGCTGCCACGCGGTTCGAGCAAGCGCGTCGCGCACTCCGCCTTGCAGCACATCTTCCAGCAGGGGAAGGACTTCTGTGCGCAACCGCACACGGGTGAAGCGGGCATCCGAATTGTGCGGGTCCTGCCACGGTTCGAGACCGAGAGCCGCGCAGGCGGCCTCCGTCGTCGCCCGGCTGATGTCCAGGAACGGACGCGCCCACGGCGGATCCAGCGGTCGCATCCCGGCGATCGACCGGGCGCCCGAACCGCGCCCGAGCCCGAGCAGCACGGTTTCGGCCTGATCGTCGCGGGTGTGGCCGAGCAGTACGAGGGAATCGGGCGGCCGGTGCTCGCGCAGCGCCGCGTAGCGGGCGCGGCGGGCCGCGGCTTCCACCCCGCCAGCACCCCCGACCTCGACCTTGATCACCTGGGGGGCGCAGCCCAGCGCGGCGAGTTGATCAGCGGCGCGGGCGGCGACGTCGGCGGAGCCGACCTGGAGCCCGTGATCCACGACGAGGCCGTGCACCGCGACGCCGTCGCGGCGAGCGACGTGCGAGGCGGCAGCGGCGAGCGCCAGCGAGTCCGCGCCGCCGGAGCACGCGACGGCCAGCGGAGCACCCCGGAACAGCGCCGCCTCGGCGGAGCCGAGCAGGCGCCGGACGGCGGAGCGGACGGCGCTGACGGCGGGAGCGGGCGGCACGCCCGCATTCTCCCGCGCCAGCGGCGAGCGGAGCACCGGCACCGGCGAAGTGCGCGCTGGTCAGCCGTGAACTCGGCGGATCCAGGCGTCCGGGTCGTTGATCTCGGCTCGGGTCGGCAGGTGTTCCGGGGATGTCCAGACGGCGTTGAAGCCGGCCATGCCGACCGCGCCCACCACGTGCCGGGTGAATGCCGCGCCCTGGGCGTACTGGCGGATCTTCGCGTCGACGCCGAGCAGGCTCCGCAGGATTCGGTCGAGCAGGCCGCCGCCCTTGCGGCGTTCGGTGAACCGCTGCCGGATGGTGGCCACGCTGGGCACCACGCGCGGGCCCACCGCGTCCATCACGTGATCGGCGTGTCCTTCCAGCAGCGTGGAGATCGCGATGATGCGGTCCAGCGCGGCGCGCTGCGAGGGCGTCTGCAGCAGTTCGATCACGCCGAGCATGCCGGGGCTGGAGTCCTGGCTGGCGCGGGCCGACCTCGCCTCGCGCAACACCGCGGGCAACCGGCTCAGCACCTCACCGGTGGTGCCCTCCATCTCGGCCAGCAGCGTGCCCAGGCTCGCCGCGAAGTGCTCGCGCAGCCACGGCACCGCGTTGAACTGCAGCCGGTGCGTCGACTCGTGCAGGCACACCCACATCCGGAAGTCGTCGCCTGGCACGCCCAGGGACCGCTGCGCCGCGACGATGTTCGGTGCCACCAGCAGCAACCGACCGCGCTGCCCGACCACCCGGGATTCGCCGTACGGGTCGAACTGGCCGAGCACCTTGCCGCCGAGGTAGGCCAGCACCACCCCGGCCTGCACGCCCGCGCCGCGCGCGCTCAAGCTGCCGAAGATGTCGTTGCCCGGCAACACCTTCGAGTCCGCTGTGGACAGTGCGGCGTCGGTGAGTTCCGCGAGTCCGTCGGCCGCGCCGCGGACCCAGGCGGGCCGGTCCACCACGTCGCCTTCCGAGATCGGCAGCTCCTGGCCGAGGCCGGTCAGCTCGCGGACGTGGGTTTCGGCTTCGACGCTGAACTGCCGCAGCGAGCGCACCGCTTGCTCGGCTTCCGACCGGGGCACCTCCGGTCCCGGTTTCATCAACCGGACGGCGGTGGCGACGGCGACGTTCCAGTCCAGCGCCCGGTGTTCCCCGGCAGCGCCCCGCTCCGGAGACGGCGGCAGGGTGGATGGGCGGGCGTTCACACGACCGACCGTACCCGCTCGCCACTCGCACAGGTACCTCACTTTCGAGCGGTCGGCGCCGCGCCGGAACCCAGCTGAACGGGACACCACGACCGGGCCACCCAGTCCCTTCCGCGATGCGGAACCCTGCGGTCCTGTCCGGCGCGGCGGCCGGTGGAGGTGGAAGGCGGGCGCTTTAGCGCGCAATAGCCCCCCCCCCCGGGGGTGGCGTGGGCCGGGCAGCGGCCCCCCCCCCCCCGCCGGGCGGCGGCGCGCTTGTGCACCGCCGGGCGGG
>NZ_JALBWV010000086.1 GCF_022678645.1 Saccharopolyspora soli
CCGAGCGAACCTCGACCTCCTCCGAAAACGCGTGCTCCTCCAAACGAACTGACATTCACGGAGACTGCGCCAGAGCCCGGATCTTGACGTGGATCGCGTCGATGAAGGCCACAGGATAGATCCGGTCGAGTGGCCGGTTGGACCACTCGGTCATCTCCTCGATCACCTTGTCGGTAATCCGCGAGATGGTGTCTTTGGAGACGGTCGCCCCGTAGACGTCGGCGAAATGGGCTGCGATCTCGCCGGTGGTCAGGCCCTTGGCCGACAGGGACAACACAATCTCGTCGATCCCAGTCAGACGGCGTTGACGCTTTTTCACGATCTGCGGTTCGAACGAGGAGTTCGTGTCCCGGGGCACCTCGATCTCGACCGGGCCGATCTCGGTGAACACCGTCTTCGATCGGGTGCCGTTGCGGGAGTTGCCACTCCCACGACCAGCAGCCTCGTGCTTGTCATAGCCCAGATGCTCGGTCATCTCGGCGTCCAGGGCGGTCTCGAGCACGTTCTTGGTCAGCTGGTTGAGCAGCCCATTCGGACCAACCAGCTCCACGCCCTGGGCCTTGGCCTGCGCCAGAAGCTGTTCGGCCAACCGCTGCTGATCCACCTCATCGGTCACAGGCTCCAGTGTTTCGGCCATCATCGATCCTTCCCGCCAAGCAGCCTGCCCGGCGTGTCAGACCAAGACCAGATCCACCGTTGATCAGACAGTCCCCACCGATCCGAATCCATGCCCCGGTGGTGCGCAGCCACGCTTGCGTGTTGGTGTTCGTCGGCCGTGACGCGACCTGTTGGCCACTGGTCATGTGTCCTCGGCGGCGCCTTTCCGGTGGTCGTTTCGTGACGTGGTGGGGTCGCCGTTAGGGAATGGGTCGGTTTGGTACCAAGGTTGGTGGTGGGGCGGGCATTTCGTTTTGAGCCACGTGATGTTGCGGTGGGCCTCGGCTTCGGTGTCGAAGCCGATGCGGCCGTGGAGTTCACCATGGACGAAGTAGGAGACCAGCCACGCGACAGCGGTCCGTTCCAGAAGGATCTCGTATTGGGGTAGCGGGTTCCAATCCGAGGATCCAGCGCACCACCGGGCTACTCGCTGGCGGGCCACGTTCTCACTGCCTCGGACGACACACCGAGCGAATCGCGTGCCCTACGGTCAAGCGTGCTCCGATAGTGGCCCACCCGAAGGTGATCACTGTCGTCCAGGCCGCGACCATGTCCCGTCTCCTGATTCACGCTTGTGTTGTGGGTTTGTCCGGGGCGGGTCATCGCCGATCGACGGGCGGGCCCGTGGGGGTGCGGCCCCTTCCGTCCCGGACAAACCTTTTGCCGGTCTCCCGGCACGCCCGATCGTGGACACTTCGTGGGCAGCACAGCAGAGCACAACGTCCCGCCAGGAGATGTCGAGGCGGCAGGTCGATCAGTGATCTGCGTGAAGGCGTATCGATTTCACGGTTTCCGGGTTGGGTAGCGGGAGCTGGCCCACTGGACGGTGGCGAGTGCTTCCAGGGCGATCGCGGCACGGAGCCCTCCCGCTGTGCTTGCCCGACGGCGAGAGATCCGGACGCCGCTGGTGTGGTTCGCCGCTGCGTCTCGCGTCTGGTCGTCTCGGAACACACAACCCCCTTCTGTTGCGAGGGTGGGCGACCCCCCGTCGGTCGCCCACCCTCCCCTGAATCCTGGTGAGACCCCCGATGTCTCACCAGGCTCACGAACCCCTGTTACCGCAGGTCAGCGGGCACGCTCAAGTGCGACGGTCCAGGTTACCGACCAGTACATCAAGGGAGTAAAAACGTTAAAATCAGGCTCCCAAGGTGGCGCCTGCCATGCATGGACGACGTAAATGCCCCGCGTCGTTCAGGCACGGATGCCAGGGGCACCGTCGCTCGCCGGACCGCCCGCGCTGCCGAGGTGACGTGGCCCGCCGTGCTCGCGCTCGCCACACGGATCGCACCCCAGGCGGCCGGGCTGGGCCGCCTGGGGTGCCGTACTGGTCGTCACCGGGCTGTTCGACCGCACCTTCCATGCCGGTTTCGACCAAGCCGCCATCGACCTCGCCCGTCGGCGCGGCGCCGACTTTGCCACGACGTTCGTCGCGGAAACCTACGGCGACCTGCACCTGTTCAGCTACCTGTCCTTCACGATCCTCCTCGGCTGGATCGTGCTTGCGATCGGAGCCTGGCGCAGTGGCGCGCTCCGCACCGCGCAGTGCATTGGGTTGGCGGCGGCATCGCTCATGCCGCTCGGCGTTCTGAAAGGCACAACTATCCCGTCGATCGCCGGTGCAACCGGACTGTGCGTCGCACTGGTGCCCATCGGGATCAGGCTGTCGTGTTCCGGACCCCGGCCGAGAGCCCGCGCGCGGGCTCTCGGCGGACAGCGCCCACGGACTCGCCGAGCCCGGAAACCAACTCTCCGAGGAATCAGAAGGGAAGATCGGATGCACCAAATCTGCAGGCCAAAGCCTGTGTGCATCCTGCACGTGCCCTCGGTGCGACTCGAACGCACATTGGACGGATTTTGAGTCGGCTGCACGGCGTTGCTCTAGTGAATTCCCTGGTCATCGCGGGTGTGATTTGACTCTCAGATCGCTTTGTGGGCATGTTCGGCGACAGTTCATGCCCAAACTCATGCCCAAAGCGTTTAGTGTGGACTGAGTGTGTCCTGGTCTAGTGGTTGCGTTTTTGATACCACTGCCGCCCTACTTTCAACTGGCTCAGATATCCGAGACGTGTCTCCGCTGCCTTAGCGCAGTACACCAGGTCTCTTACCTGGAACCATTGGCGAGAAGCTGCCGTTTTACGAGATCTGGCCCGTAACCGAACCGGACTGAGGCACGATCAAGTAGTGGTGGCGGCCGTAGCGAAACGGCTGTGGTCCGAGGGCTCGCAACGGCGTCGCAGGGGCCGTTCGTTGCGAGGCGCGCGCCTGGCGGGCTTTGTATGTGAGGGCACGGCAGCCGCTGCGTCGTGCCCGCCGTGCGAGGTAGTTCATATGGACTTCGGAGGAATCCATGGGCAGGGTGCCGAATCCCAAAGGGCGCAAGGCCGAACGGGCGGCAATAAACGCAGTGGTGAGCTTGTTCGAGCGGCATGGCCACATCGTTCACCGGATTGAGTCAGGAAATGATGTAGGAGAGGATCTCCTATTAAGTTTTGTAGAAGACGATGAAACTACCGGAGACACGATCGCTATACAGGTTAAAGGTGGCGTCTCTTACCGGGCGTCTGGCGGATACCGTGTCCGCGTGGGGGGAAATGAAAAATCTTGGCTTACGACAAACGTCCCGGTCGTATGTATTGTCTTTGATACGGAAGAGGAAAATCTTTACTGGTGCAATGCTTCAAGACAGTTGCGTGATAGCCCTGGTGCTAGGAAGGGAGTTAAGGAAGGAAAGAAGCGCTCCGTCCAGGTCTCGAAAGAGTCCATTCTAAACGATGAATCTATACGATCTTTTGGGCTGAAAATGTGCGGATACATCCACGATGTTAGTATCGCGCACGTATTGGGAAAGATTTCTGGAATAAAATTTGATACCACGGACTACCTGTCCTATTTTGTCAACCAAGCCGGGGAGCAGTTGATCTTTCATCAGGAGCGCGGCGTTCCTTATGCGACGCTGTTGCATGAGGACTTTGACTGGGATCCTGTTGACTTTTTCCCGGACGAGATCACCGGAGAGCAGCGCGCACGGGCAATGGGGGTGTCAACGCTAGAGGATATGGCTAGGTTGACTGGATATAAGATTCCCGAAGGGTTAGCCGATGACGCGCTAAATATGAGCGCTGCGGAAATGCTGGACAAGATGCCAGTAGTTGGTGGCCGACTCATCGTCGACAAGAACGAGATGTCCTGGCTTGAATCTTGTGCCGAGGGAAGCAAATTTTGGAGACCTGAATCCAGGTAGCCTTCTCCACTTTCTGGCATGGGGTGATTGTATTTGCTGGTTGTAGTTAAGCTCCCAAACGGCCGGGACATCCAGGTAGATTTCCTCGCGATAGCTGTATCCGTCGTGCAAATAATGATCAACCATTTCTGTTTGTGGATGAAAACCGCCCCGATACCGACGCTGCCCGCCGCACACTCCAAAACCAAGATCAAGAAAGAGCCCGAAAACCTGGTTGGTTTGGCAAAGGCCCGCGCGGCCGACGGGTAGCCGGGTTTGCTGGTGTCCGCGCTTACTCCTTGGGCGGTGAGCGTTGCCCGCACATCGCCGTGGCCGGTGATCAGCCACGGCTGGCTGCGGTCCCAGATCGTCACCCGGGACACCGGATGCTCCCGTGACCTCCGACTGAGTTCTGACGGCGGGTCGAAAGGACAACCGCCGCGCGGCATCGGAAACTCGGGTGCAGGGGAGAGGTCGTCGGACACCAATACCTCCTGTGCTTCGGTCGGGCATGGCGGATCGGTGAACTGGATTTCCCGCGTGGCTAGCCGACTGTGTCCGCCGATAAAGGACTGTTGAACCGGCGGAGTTCTCAGGGTTGCCGGGTAGAAGCATGCGGCGTCGGTACGCCACACCAGTGACCCAGGACCGCCTAATCGGACTTACTCGCCGCTAGATCGAGTTTCAAACCTCCGGCCAGAACCTGCACCGACCTGCGGGATTCCTAAGCCACCGACCGCGCTACGCCGTGATGCGAGCACCGAAGCAAGCGCGAACAGTCGAAAACCCAAGCATGGCAAGAAAAGAAGGTGGGGCAACCTGGGCACACAGGGCTTATCCAGAGTGGAGCCCAGCGGGAACAACTTCCCACCATCGGGAATCCACCGGGTCATGGTGTCAGTGGTCAAACAGGCGGTGCACGAGATCTTGCCAGGCATCCGCGAGTCGGTTCGCCTGACGATCGACATGCTGGAGGTCATCCGCTGGCAAGTAAAGCAGGAGAGGGCCTTCCAGCGCCGCGGTGAGCTGGACGGCGAGCATGTCGGTGTCCGCGTCCCGCAACGCCAGTTGGGCGAGCAGCATTCTGATGTGAACCTGCGAGGTCCGCGAACCGGCCGCGACGGGTTGGCGGCTGTCCAATGAGGATCGCGCGATGGCATGGTTGTCCAGCAAAAATCTCGCCCTGGCTCGACCATACGCAACAAGACGTTCGAGCGGCGGAGCACCGGGGCCGAGTGGAGGCGGGCCGGACAGCACCTGTTCCTGGAACGCATGCTCGGTGTCGTCGAGCAGAGCTTGGAAGATCCCGGCTCTGGTTCCGAACCGGCGGAACACCGTGCCCTTGCCCAGCCCGGAACGTTCGGCCAACGCGTCCATGGTCAGCGCGTCGGCGCCCAGTTCGGCGAGCATCTCGTGCGCTGTGGCCAGCAGCAGCACGCGGTTACGTGCCGCGTCAGCACGCTCCGCGGGCGGGGTGCCCCAGGGCAGGAGATGTCGATCCACGTGCCCACTCTACCCAGGATGACACAACCGGGGTAAAGTCCGGTTGTGTCGGTGACGAGACCCCGACTCCGTCCCTACGAGCAAGGAGCAGTTGTGACCACGACCGAAGCATCGGACCGCTACACCACGTTGCCCGATGGGCAAACCCTCGCCGATACCGTCGTTGCCCTGCAGGACCACGGGTTCAGCGTTCACGTCGTAGACGATCTCTACGCCGCGCGCCAGGCGGTTCTCGACCGCATCCCGCCCGGCGCGTCAGTGATGACCAACACCTCGGTGACCCTGGATGAGACCGGCATCACCGAGGCGATCAACGGGGAGGGCAGCGCGTACGACTCGGCGCGCAACCAGCTGCTCGCCCTCGATTTCGCCACCCAGGCGCAGGAGATGAAGGCGATCGGCGGCCAGCCCGACTACGCCCTGGGCAGCGTGCACGCCATCACCCGCGACGGGACCGTGCTCATCGCTTCGGCCTCGGGCAGCCAGCTCGCAGCGTACGCATGGGGCGCCGCGAACGTCATCTTCGTCGTTGGCGCCCAGAAGATCGTGCCCACTGTGGACATTGGGAGGACTCGGATCCGCGAGCACAGCCTCAAGCTGGAGGACGCTCGCGCTCAGGCCGCGTACGGACAGCACAGCAGGATCGGCAAGATCATGGAGATCCACCAGGAACTGCCGGACCGCATCCACATCGTGCTGATCCGCCAGGCCGTCGGTTTCTGACGAGCATTTACCGGTCACCGTCCTGGCTTGGCGGCCGGATGCGAACCGGCTGTGGTTCCCAGCTCGTTCGCGGATCTCGCGCACGATCAGGGAAGAACATTCGGTGAACATCTTCCTGTGGATAGTCACCGGCTTGCTGGCGGGTGTCCTCGCCAGCGGAGTCATGAATCCGCAACGCAGCAAAAGCGCAACTTGCCGACGCTGGGCAGGGCTGGGTTGAGCCGTTTCCCTCTCGGCGACGATCAAGCTCATCGGAGTTCTGGAAGTCGCCGCGGCTACGGCCTGATACTGCCGTATTGGCTCGACATCGCACCGGTTCCCGCCCCACTCGCAGCCGTCGGGCTGATGGTCAGCATGGCAGGCGCGGCGATAACGCACGCGCGGCGCGGGGAATGCACGAATGTCACGGTCAACGCCGTGCTGTCGTCCTCGCCGTCATTGTGGTGTGGGGACGGTTCGGCCCATACGCCTTCTGACCGCGGCACCTACCTGCCCGAGGAGCGAGAGCCGGCTGGCCGAGGTGACCTCACTTCCCTCTGTGGAACGGAGACAACTATGACAAGAACACGGATGACCATGTCCAAAATCGCCGGTGTGACAGCAACTGCGATCCTCGCCATCGGCTTGGCGGCCAGCCCGGCATCGGCAACGGCGAAGACCGGTCCCGACACCCGTTACAACGGCGAGCCCATCTGCGTCGCTGGCGCCGCGTGCTTCTACGAAGGGTTCAATGCCCCCTATCTGAACTTCTTCCAGGGGCGGACCGCGTGGTACGCCAAGCTCACTGACGAGTGCACCACTTTGCCGTTCGGTGCTTGGGGCTTGTTCAACCTCAGCGAAACAGTTCTCGTCTACTCCACCACCAACTGCTCCGGCACGCCCATGGTGACCGCGCCCGACAACAATTGGTACAGCTGGCAGAACCGCCAGGCGGCATACAGCTTCCGGCCGGCAAACTGAATCTCACGATTCCGGTCCTGACCGGCGGGCGTATCCCGTCGCCAGGACCGGAATGCGGCAGACGGGCATCGATTTTCGCCGCGGCTCATTTCAGTCTTGCGTGATAACAAAGGGATCTTTGATGCACTTGTTTTCTCCGGTGCCGTTCGATGTGTTCGTCGGTCGCCCTGAGTTGGCAAACCACCCAGCACTCGTGAACTGACAGGGGACATGATGACTGACGAGGTGTGGGCTGTCGCCGCGACCAAGTGGGGCGGCCCTGAAGCGATCGACGTGGTCTCGGTGCCGTCCCGGCCGCCCGGCCATGGCGAAGTGGTGATCGCTGTCCGGGCGACCGCGATCAGCCCGTTCGATCTCAAACGCGTCCAGGGGACGGTGACCTACGAGGGAACGACGCTGCCGCTGCGACTCGGTAACGAAGCCGCAGGCGTCATCACCCAGACGGGGACAGACCCCATCGGATTCGAAGGCACGCCGCTGAGCGTCGGCCACGAGGTCTTCGGTCATTGGCTTTCAGGGGCGCAGGCAAGCGAACTCACCGTGCCCGCCGACATGTTGCTGCGCAAACCGGCGGCGCTCGGCTTTGCCGAGGCAGCGGGTTTGCTGGGCAGCGCCACGACCGCGGTGCACACCCTTGAAGCCGCCCGGGTCCGGCAGGGTGATGTCGTCCTTGTACACGGTGTCAGTGGAGCGGTGGGTGGCATGGTGGCTCAGCTTGCCCTCCTGCGTGGCGCGCGGGTAATCGGCACCGCTGCGCCCTCCCGGCACGCGACACTGCGTGCCGCGGGTGTGGAACCGGTCGCCTATGGCGAGGGTCTGGCCGAACGCGTGGCCGCGGCCACCCCCGCGGGAGTGTCCGCCGCGATCGACACCGCGGGTACGGACGAAGCGCTTGAGGTGTCGATCGCGTTGGTCCGGACACCGAGTCGCATTGTGACGATCGCGAACTATCAGGCCGTCCTCGCGGCGGGCGGACAGGCACTCGGACCTGGCCCTGAGACAGAGCGTATTCGCGTCGCTGCTCGGCTTGAGCTGACACGCCTTGCCGCGTCCGGGCAACTGAAGGTCCACATTGCTGGTGAGTACCCGCTCGAACAGGCGCGCACCGCTTACACCGTTCTCGCGGACGGTCACGCGGGCGGCAAGCTCGTTCTCCTGCCGTAACCTGGGCGCCAACCGGATGTTGGTCAGCGAGCGATAGCGGCCGGCCCACCGCTGCAATCCCGCGCAGACCCCGCCCCACCCAGGACGGACACACCCGCACCTACCAGTTGGCCGGGCTCCTGCACTGCCGCCCGATGCCACCACCGAATGGACGCGCACCGGGTCCACGCCCCCGGCAACCGCTGCACCACATCATCGCCTCGATTGGCAATCCTGGCTCTCAGCTCAAGGCCGATATCGACAAGTTCCGAGCCCACAACCAGTAGGCCCGGCTCTGAGGTAAGGCCCGGCCGGGTCCGTCCGAAGTGGAATGGGCTCAATATCCGGGATCCCTGACGAGTGCCGCTGCTCTTGAGGTCGGCGACGAACCGAACCAGCGGACTGTGGCAGGGATCCCGGGATGTCTCAGAGGCACGTCAGGAATCCGCGAACCCGATGCCTTTTCGTCGGTGGCGTGGTTGTGCTGCTCCTGCTATCGATTGCCGTGCGGTGGATCGACGGCGTGCCCACCCGGCTAGGGCCAGTAGCGCACCGCACACCATGATGGCCACCATCCACCAGGAGAACTCCGAAAACAGGCTCAGCCCGGAGGTCACCACCAGGGCCATCCCGAAGAGGATGACGAGCCCGTCGAGTGTCCGATCGGAGCGTCGAATCCGGTTGTGGTCCATATCCTCTACGGTACGGATACGGGCTCGGCCCGGGCCGGGGTGCGACCCTCCGTATCGCGGAGCCGAAACGCATCGTCGGGAACGAGGGCACGGCAGTTGATGTCGGCGAGAGCGGTAGGGACGATGACCACGATGTCTCGCATGCTGCGGACTCCGCCTCTCTCCGGTCGCGGGAGATAAACAAGGCCGACCAGCACCGGCCGAGGCTCGGGGAAGGTCTGCACCAGCATCTCGTGCATGCCTTCACCATGGTCGAACGCAGTTCAACATGTGGTACGGGTGGTCACGATCACCAGTGTCTACGGCGGCAACACCGAGGCCGGCTCGCTCGGTCTGGTCGTTGAGCGCGAGGTCGGCAGGTGCCGTGAGGGCGGACCGTCCCTCACCGTTGTGCCACCACCGAACCAGGGGTGAGACGGAAGGTCCCCGTGTCTGTCGAGACGCACACGCTCCCGTCGAGCACGTGGACGATCTTTGCGTAGTCGAACACCATTCGACAGATGGGCGCAGTGCGCACGCTCTCGACCGCAGCCAGCGGTGGCGACCACCGCCCGAGCAGACTCCGCCTCCCGACTTCCACCGGGACGTGGACATCGAGATTAAGCAGCAGGACTCGCACAACCTGATCAGCGTTCACCACATTGCCAGCGACAACAACATCGGCAACGTCGCTGCCGCGGGCAATGCCGTCGGTGGCTCGACCGACCGCGTCGACAACCTGTCGCTGGACCACACCATTGGCCAGGCTGGCGAGACCGTGGAGACCGTCCTGCCTACCGCCGGCGAGGTCGTCGGCCAGGTGCACGGCATCGTGGCGAATGTCCCGGTCGCGGACGTTGTTGCGGGCGAGGTCGGCAGCATTGCCAGCGAGGTCCCCGTGGTCAGTGACGTCGCAGACGACTTGCCGATCTACGACCCTGAGATTGGCACATCGGTAGATGATGCGGCATTCGCCGTCCCGGCGGCACACGACCTGACGGGGGAGGACGTCACCGGCGCCCTGCTGACTCCGGCGGAACTGCCAGTGGCGGGCCCGATCGCCGGCGAAGACGCCATCCAGCAGGTCACAGGCGGGTCCGCCGCGGCCCTTCCGGTGGACGGCTTGTTCTGACTTCACCGTCACCCTGATACCGGGTCCGCGAAAACTCGTGGTCCCGGCACTCACTTCCGGCGGCAGTGCAAGGAACTGGCCGCCAGCGCCCATGGCTCGCAAGTCCGAAGCAACTTCACGTCCTGGGCATGTGCAACGAGGAGGCGGGGCTCGACCACCGGACGGACGGCCGGGGCGGCAGCCTGTTGACAGTCGTCCGAGGGAGCGTGATCAGCGCCAACGTGCTCGGCGGTGGTGTATGGCCGACGGCACCAGCGTGATCAGCAGGCGGCGGACATCGGGTAGAGTGGAGTGATCAGGCCTTCGGATCCGACGCCGATTCCCCTTTTCCGGCAAGGGCGTTGGTTGTTGGGAGCCATGCCAGTGCGAGCATGGACGGGACAGTTCGTCAGAATCGACGAAGGACCGTGCCACGACACATGGTTGTCACATGGCAAGCAAGACTTTCCAGTCAGTCGCGTACAGCACCGATGAACGTGGCGTCGCGTCACGTCGGCATGGCACGGGCGATCGCGTCAGGACAATACGAGCTACAGATTGTCACGGACAGCATGCTGAGCCAGTACGACCACGGGCGCATCAGGCGTTACCGACTTTCCTGGCGACGTTTCAGGATCCGAGGCACTCCACGAACGTGAGCAGTGAGCCGAAGAAGTCGATGGGGGCGCGGAGCACTGCCTTGACGCCATCGTCGAGAGCATAAAGAAAGCCGTTGATGCCGCCTGCGGCGTTGGCGGGATCATTCGCGATGAAGATCGCGCTTACGACGACAGCAATGACAAACAAGGCGAGGACAAGAACGAGGCCATGGAGCCAGAGGCGAACCTTCGTGCGTTCCATAGTGGAGTCGGGACTGGCCTCGCGAGCGATCACAGTCATCGGCGAGGAAACCGGAAGCTGTCCCGAGACGAGCACGCGCCAGATCGCCATGGTGCCGCTGACCACCTGCGAAACTCACCGAGTTCGCGGCCCGAACCGGCGGAGACGTTACCGAGGAGAACACCCGCTTGCATGGGCGAGGGCGGCGTGATCGCCTGGCCGCCTCCACCTAATGAACCCTGTTGGTGCTGATCGACCACGAAATACGGGCATCCCCGTCCGGGCCAAGCAGCCCATCGGGGATCACGCTCTCCGGCCGGAGCGCCTAGGACGGTCAAGTTTGTTCCCGCGCCCGTGATCGGCCGGTAGGTGGGCCCGAGGGCTGATGCAAGGCCCGCCCTGGCTGCCTCAGCCCGACGCTTGTACTTTACTTGTCCTAGGTCAAGGAAGGCGGGAGGGAGAAGATGGTCACAGTCGTGCATCTCGGGTGGATGAATGCCGCAGGCGGGCTCATCGGCTGCACACCGAGTTGTGCGGAGGTGGCGGTCATGCGAGTTCTTCGTCCGGCAGGCCGAGCTCCGTCGCGGCCGCGTAGAAGGCGCTCAGGCCGGTGAGCAGCGCGCTGCGGCTTCGTGGAGTCATGGCGCTCAGCACCTGCTTGAGGTCGGCTTGGCGTTCCCGCCGGAACTGGCGGAGCAGGCGGCGGCCGTCCTTGGACAGCTGGAGCATGACCTCGCGTCGGTCATCGGCGCCGGCGACGCGGTCGAGGAGCCCGGCGGCTTGGAGCCGATCGCAGAGCCGACTCGTCACGGATGGGATCGAGCCCAGCTCGTCGGCGAGGCTCATGAGGTTGATGGAGCCGTGCCGATCCACCACGACGAGCGCCCGCAGCTGCGAGGGTGAAACTTTGGGCTTGATGCGTTCGGCACTGCGTCCCCAGACGACCATGAGCACCCCCACGCTGGCCTCGAGGTCATCGAGGGCTTCGGAGGATAGGGAGTCAGGTTTGTGCACCAGGGCAGTCCTCCTCGCCGGGTGTATCAAGTCCGTGTACATGCGGTTCCAGACGTATTCTGTCACGTCAGGACCCAAGATCGTCCGCACTTGAGCGGGCCTAGGTGAAGCCGGAGAAATGGTGACCGTCCCCACACGTCTGGAGTCCATCGATTGCGCGTTGCGGAACGCGCCGGCTCACGAGTTGCCGGAAAAGCTCGTAACGGCCCTGGGCCACTACTTCGGAGTCGCAGGGCTGGAGATCTACCTAGTCGACCTGCGTCTTGCGGTTCTAGAGCCGGTGCTCGAGCCCGAGGGGCCCGGTATTCCCCTGGTGGCGACCTTGGAAGGACGCGTCTTCTGCGACCAGGTGCATGTCCAGCAGCCGCTTGATCACGAGGTTGCGTTGCATCTGCCACTGACGGTGCGGGGCGATCGATTGGGCGTCCTGTGGTTGCGGATACCAGAGGCTCCGGACGAAGCGACACGAGAGGAACTGGCGGCCGCAGCCGAACTCGCGGCACACGCGATCATGCTCGCTGAGGTGGCGACCGACCGGTATCAGCGAGCACGACGCCCCCAGCGGTTGACACTCGCTGCCGAGATGCAATGGCAGCTGCTGCCGGTGCGTTCCGTGGACTGCGCCTCCTATCGGCTTGCCGGCCAGCTCGAACCCGCCTATGCAGTCCGGGGTGACAACTTCGACTGGGCCCAGGACATCGACTCGCTGACCGTCGCAGTCACTAATGGGATGGGAGAAAGCACGACCGCGGCCATGCTGACCACGTTGGCGATCACAGCGCTGCGCAACGCACGGCGCAGCGGAGCCAATCTCGCCACCCAGGCCGCCCTCGCCGATCAGGCCATCTGGGCACATCATGCGGGAACGCAGCATGTCTCGACCCTGCTGATGCAGATCGACCTCAACACAGGCGAAGTCGGCGTCATCGACGCGGGCTCGCCGCGACTGTGGCGCGTTCGCGAAGAGGGAATCGAGCAGATCGAATTGGACGCCCAACTCCCACTCGGCATGGTCGATGGCACGGATTACGACGCGCAGCACTTCCAGCTCGAACCGGGTGATCGGCTTTTCGTGCTCACTGATGGCATCTATGACGCCGTGCTCGCCGACCGCAATTACAGCACCGCCGCACTTCGTCGAGCACTGCACACCAGTCTCCGACTGTCCCCCGCCGAGGCGGTGCGATCGCTGCTCAGCGACCTTCGGGCTTTCCTCCAGGACAGCGACCTGGACGACGACGCCGTGGCGGTGTGCGTCGACTGGATCGGGCCCCACGACGGTGAGCACTCTGCGGCGGAAGAGCGGAGCTGGATTCTGCTCTGACGCCCCAGGTCCGGAATCGGGCGGTGACGGGGCAGCGCACTCGAGGACGCACGGGAAGCCACAGGACAACCAGCCGCATAGACCGGCTGGCAACATGCTGCCAGAAAGCCGAGGTCGTCAGGGAACTCCGAACTCAACTGCGGCCGTGGGATCACGCTCCCACACCACGTGCTCCACGTCGAACCAGGGTATGCCGGAGGCGTCGTCGGTGACCGCATGGCCTTCGAGCGACTGCACGGTGATGTGCAGGTCGATTGCGGCCACGTGCCCCCAGCCTTCCGGGCAAGCAATGGGGATCTCGAAAGGTTCATGCTTGGTGATCAGGTGGCGCAGGATCCGTGTGGTGGCCACCATTTTTCCTGGCGCTTTGCGGTTGGTGGCGTGCCCGAACAGCACTCCGTAGTAGCCTACCGTCACGGTCATCTCTGGAGGTCCGCTGACGTACTTCGCGGTGATTTGACATCCACCACCACTTGAGGGCGCCGGAGTGAGTTCCCACCTCGGGGCCTCCTCACCGTGTCGTGCGTCTTTGGCCAGTTCCGCCGAGCGGTTGGCGGCGGCAGCGGACCGCTGTGCAGCCTCAGCCGAATTCCGCCCGATTGAGACAGCCTCGGCTGCGGCTGTTGCCGATCGTTCTGCGGCACGCGCCGAACGCCGGGCAGTCCACCAGCTGAGGAGACCGACACCAAGCGCGACGCCGGCGATCACCCCGGCGAGTAGGTCGACTACGTCACCGTTCATCGGTGTCGTCCGTCCAGTTCCGCCCCGGAGACAACCTCGTCAACTACCACGACGTCGCCCGACATCGGCGGGATCTGGCGGACTGCCGGCGCCCCGCATGGCTCGCAGCGCTGGTTCACCGAATGCGGCCCGGGCTTGTCGTCGCTGAGTGGTAGCTCGAAGTGCATAAGCAGCGAGGTGCCGATCAGTACAGCCGATACACCCAACGCTGTACCGCCGGCCGCAAGCGCTGTTCTCCAGACCTGCAAAGCACGCCCCTCTGATGTTGGTGCTCCGTTGGCTCGCATATCGCCGGGCAGTGCCTGGGCGCTACGTCCTTGTGACACGAGAATCCAGTGCGGCGCGCCCTGATTCGGTCAAGCAGCCGTTCTGTCGTCACGCGGTGAGCGTTCGCGGCACCCTGAGACATGTCACGTGGGTTCTCCGGGACAGCCTTGCCTCGGGCGCGTCAACCGCACCGGCGCGTCCGAGGCATCCTGTACTTACCGCGCGAAAAACCTGGTGAGCGCCGGTCTTGAGTGGCCGCGGGCTTGACGATCTGCAGGCGTTCCCGTCGACTTTCGAGCTGCCCGGTACTCGACGCGGGTTCATTGCCGTTTGGCAACCAATATCGCTTACACCGAACCGCGCGCTGGATACTGCCGCTAGTGTGCGTCACGTGTTCATGGCGCTGCGTGCCTGTGCCAGCCAACTCAGGCTTGCTGATCGCGAGTTCGTGCGTTGGTGCTCCACCTTTCGCCGAACCGCTGCAGATTCCACGTTGAAGCGGCTCGCAACGTCGGCTGACCACAGCAAGCTGTGGTTCACCGTGGCCGCCGTTCTCGCGACGAAGAAGGGCCCAGCGCGGCGAGCAGCGCTGCGTGGCATCGCCGCCATCGCCGCATCAAGTGCGGTGACGAACCTCGCGGCCAAGCCCCTGCTGCCGCGCCGCCGCGCACCTACGTCCAAGAAGAGCGAAACAGCCTCCGCGTCGAGGTGTAGAGCCAGCCCGTCGCACTCGCCTGCGATGGCGAGGTCCACACCACGGGCCAGACCTTCACCTTCACCGCCCGCGACGACGCCTTGCGCGTGTACCGCCCCGACGATTCATCCGGCCACCCCTCTCCGGAGCCTTGATGGAGCGACTAGAGCGCACGAATCGCTTGCCCTATGACACCGGTCGTTGCATGCGCGACGACGTGGCGGAGACCGAGAACTATCTGCACGCACTTGCTTGCCATGCGACAAGTACTCTATAAGATTACGTAGTTCAACTCGATCACGTTGAGCACCTTGCGCGCGATGGTGCTCGAAGGCCACGACGGTTGGTGGCGGGCCGGGACCGCTCCGCCAGCGCACGGAAGGACCACAGGATGCCCCTCGAGCACCGGGTTCCCGGCTCCCTCGCCGACGAGGCGCCAGAGGTAGCGCTCCACGACAGCATCAGCAAAGCGCCTGCACCCAGCGTCCAAGTGTCGTTCCCACGGCCGGACACGATCGTCGTCGCCGTCAGCGCCCCCGTGGATCGCGACACGGTGGACAAGCTCGAAACCATGCTCTTCCCCCAGCCACCGTCAGCGGCGCGGTTGGTCATCGTGGATCTCACCAACATGTACGAGCTCAACGTTCCGGACCTGCAACTCCTCACCTACGCCCACATGCTGACCCAGGCCCGCGGCGGAACCCTCCGTGTTGTCGCCGCGAACCGCGCCATCCAGGAAGCGCTGCACGCTGCAGGTCTCAACGCCCTATTGGAGTGCCACGCCACGATCCAAACCGCCCTTGCGCCGACAACCACGACCACTCACGACATCCGTCGCGGCCATTGAGCCCCAGAGGCGCAGCCATCGCCTCACGGGGGAGCACGAACAAGCGGCCAACGATCGACCTCCAGCGCGACCACGACCCAGCCTTTCGGACCTACCACAGGATTTTCAATGGACCGGCAGCGCGTGCGACGAAGGCAGCCACCAGGGCCGATGGAGAAGCGCGCATCACCAAAACACACGCCTCCGGGGACGTTTCACTCGCCAACTTCGTGAATGCACGACTCCAGAATGGTAAGAGGACCAACCGAACTAGGAGATGCCTCGGCGCTGCTGGACTTCGACGCCGTCGACGGAGCCGAACGGAGCAGTTGATCAACCCCGGAGCGGTCCATTCAACTCATCCACGAGCGCATAGGAGACCTGCAGATGGAATACATCACCGACTGGCGCACCAGTACCCGCACCCAGGGGCAGGGGCGGTGCGTAGAGATCGGGTTCGGTGCAGATCGGGTCGCGATCCGCGACACCAAGGATCGGGCCGCCGGGCACCTCGCGGTCCGATCGAAGCGGTGGAGCGAGTTCGTGCGAGGAATCAAGCGCGGCGAATTCGACGTGTGAGAAGTCCTCGCAGGACGGGTTGTGCGGGGAAGAACCCTGAGATGGCCCAGCGCGCTGGCCGCGCGGCGATGCAAGATCACCGGGTCACGAGAGATCGTTTAACCGAGTTCAACTGAAATAGGTAGAGATGTTTGCGCACCCTGCAAGCGTCCGGACTCGAGTGGCAAATCGCTGCATGAGCCGTCTGTGGCACGAAGGCCTGGTCAGGTCTCTTCATCGGAAGAATCGTTGGCTCCGGCAGTGTGGAATGTCAGCTGTACGGCACCGATCCTGATCTGATCGCCGTCGTTGAGGTCAGCGACGCGTATGGTTCGGTCGTTGATGTGGGTGCCGTTGGCCGAGCTGACGTCGACAAGGGTGAAGGTGTCATCGTTGCAGTGCAGGGCGGCATGATGGCGAGAGACAGCGACGTCGCTGAGCACAACACCACAACCAGGATGCCGGCCGATCGTGACTACCTGTGTCGTGATCGGCACTTGAGATCCAGCACCAGTCCGTTCGGCGATGATCAAGTGCGCCTTCACGGGCGGGGTGGCGCGGCCACCCTGGTCGATCTCGTCCTGGCGCACCCAGTTGCGGATTGTCTGCGTGGAAGGCTCGAGCTTACGAGTCGGCTCTTCCGGCGACCGCCTGGCACGCACCTGCTCCACCATCTGACGGCGAAACTCATACGGATAGTCGGGCACTGCATGGACTCCTTTCCAGGGACCAAGCGTCCCAAGAGATCAAGGTGTCCGCCGAACCGGGGCAAGACCACAAAACCCCAGGCCGCGCCGCTGCTTGACACCTACCGATGGTCGGAGGTCCATTAACGGTTCACGGATGCCACCAGGTCGGGTGACATCCGCCCGGATCATGCAAGCGACTGGGGGACACGTCATGCCGGACCTGGCGGCCCGGGCTCCAAGATCAGAGCCACAAGAACGATAACGGGGGAGTCAGGGCTGCGGGTCCTTCGAGGCCTGCAGGCTCCCCGCAGGCAGCCGTTCGGCCCCCCAGCTGCGCTCGATGTAGCCGATGATCCTCGCGATGTCCTCGGCGGGCACGCTTTCTGGCTCCCCGCGCTCGAGCGGGTCGTGGTGGAAGATGTAGAGCCGCGAGGCGAACTGGTCGAACGGCAGTGAGGCCTCGCCGAACCGCTCGCCATTGCCTGCGGTGGATACCACGACGCCGTCGCCCCAGTCTTGGCCGCTGTCGTTGTTCGGGTTGAAGAAGTACACGCGCATGACGTCCTGTGGGTCCGGTGCGACCCGCAGGATCGTGATCGCGTGCCAGCCGACGTAGCGGGCCGCGCTGTCGGTGACGGCAATGCCTGCTGGCTGCGGATGGATTAGCGGCCGCCCGCCGTTGTAGGAGGGGTGGTAGCTCGCGTGGGCCTGCCGCAGGAACTCGTCGAGGTCGACCAGGTTGCCGGTCTCGACGTCGACGTTGATCCGGAACCCGCGGGACGCCCACCAACCGTGAAACTCGGGGTTGACCCACCTGTGCGGGTCGCCGGGCCGGTCGGCGCAGCACCGCCCCATCTCGGCGTAGATCCGGTCCAGGTGGGGCACCGCGAGCAATGAGACGGGATCCAGGTCCGTCGGCAGCGAGCTCGCGACCCCGGTCGCGCAGTCCTTGGACGAGATCCGCTGGCCCTCGAAGTGCATGATGACCTCGTCGTCACGGGCCGCCCAGACCACCATCTGCAGCAGGTAGTCCGGGTCGTTGTAGGCCCACATCGACAGCGCGCGGGCCGACTGGCACGTCGGGTTGTCGCCCTGGCCGACGCCGAGCGGCTGGCCCAGCATTGACAGCACGCCCGCGGTCAGCCGTGCCTCCGGCTCCGGCTGGTCACCGAACACCGTCGTCAACCGCTCCCGTGCGACCGGGGAGAGGTCCAGCGCCAGCTGGCGCCACAGCCCAGGTACCACCGGCGGCTCGTAGAGGATGCCGCGATCGAGCAGCAACGCCAGCCCGTAGATGCACTGCGCGGTCTGCGGGTGCACAGCCTCCTCGATCAACCGGTGCACCAGGTCGCTGTAGCGCAGCAGGCAGTTCCGGCCGGTATCGGACAACCCGAGAGCCTCACCGACGAGGTAGTCGCTCTCGTGCAACAGGAACCGCAGCAGCTCTGCGTGGTACGGCGATACCAAGCCGGTGTCGTGCATCGCCCGGGCGAACCCAGTGGCCTCGTACTGCAGGCCGCCGTTGTCCATCGCCTCCAGCCGGGAGCGGAAGACGTCGATGCCCGGGTCATCCCGGCACGCCTCGGTGGTCCCGAACAGGCTGGTGATGAGTCGGTCGATGCCCTGTCCGGACGATGCGCCCAGGTCGATGTCCGGATCGCCGCGGTAGATCGCGATCCGGGTGATCAGCAACTGCACCTGATCGACCTGGATCGGGCGCTGGCGCAGGATCCGCCAGATCTCGTCGACCAGCTTATCCAGAACGCTGTCGTAGCCGATCTCGTCGGCGAGGTGCCGGAACAAGTCCCGGATCAGGCGTGCGATGCGGCCCTGCCGGGTCCGCTCCGCCTCGCTGGGCGAGGTGAACAGCAGCTCCAGGTTCATCGCCAGAACCTGCGACAGGAACTGGCGGGCGTCCTCGGCGGAGATCGTCGGATGCGCGAACTCACCCCGGGCGACGGCGAGCATCCGCAGCTCGCTGGTCGCCTCCATCACGACGGTGTCCGCGTCTTTGCTGCGCAGCCCGGGTCCGACCAGCGACGGGATAAGGATCTCCGGGGTGGCCCAGTCGGTCTCCAGGAACAGGCCGGCTTCCTCCAGCGCCTGCGCCCGGTTTTGGACCGCCGCGGCGCCGCCCGGCTGCAGCAGCACCCGCCGCAACGCCTCCAGGACCCGCCGCAGCTTCGCGTGCTTGCCAAAGTCGCGGGTCTCGGCCATGGCCTGGATCGCGTCGTCGAGCGAGGCCACGCGCTTGTCCAGCGTCGTGGCCGCGCCCGTGACGTCGACGGTCGGTTTCAAAGGCTTCCCTCTGGTAGGTCTCCTGCGTCCACGGAGGCGTCAGACGTAGAAGTCGAGCTCTTCCTGCTTCTTCAGCAGTTCGCGCATCCGGTAAGGGTCCTCACCGAAGAAGTACACCAGGCCCCAGTGGGTCCCGAACGCGGTCCTCTTGGTGACCGTCTCCTCCAACGGCGCCGAGAGGTCGTGCGAATCATAGTAGTCGTCGTCCTCGGTTTGCTCCGGGATCTGCAGTTCGCTGACGACCCGGCGGCGTGGGTAGACACCGAAGCAGCCCGCGACCCCGGACGCGTCGACGACCTCGCGCGGGAAGAAGGCGTCGATCTCCTCCTCGGTGGTCTTCGGGTCGAAGGCCAGCACCAGCCCCTGGTAGGCGTTGAACCCGTATGCCCGCTCGAGCAGCTCGAAAACCTTGAAGCCCGGGGGCCGGTAGGCGACCTCGCCGAAGTACATCTCGCCGTCACTGGTGACGAAGTACTCCGGGTGCACGAAGCCGAACTCGATGTCGAACGTCTTGATGAGCTTCTCGATCTGCGCCGTGATCTGCGGCCGGTACCTCTCCAGTTCGGGGGTCGCCGGAACGAACACCGAGTACCCGAGCGTGACGTATTCGGAGATGTTGAGGAACTTGACCTTCCCGTTGTGGATCCACGCCTCGACGGCGAATTCCCAGCCGTCGAGGTGGGATTCCATGAGGACTGGGAACTCCTCGTCCGGGATCGTGTCGATCTCGTCGGGGGTGCGGATGACGCGGTGCCCGAGAGATCCGGCCTTGTCGAACGCCTTGAGGTGGATCGGGTCGTTCGGGTCGCCGTCGAGCTTCAGCAGTGTCTGGTTGACGCGCTTGAGGAAGCGGACCACGTCGTCCCGGTCGTGGGCCTCCTCGAAGATCCCGACCCGGATGCCGCCGAGCTGCGCGCGCCGCTTCATCAGCGCCTTGTCCCGCAGCAGCATGGCCTGGCCGAGCAGGCGCGGGTTGTCCAGGAGGACCGAGTTGATCGCCCCGGCCCACTCCACCGTCTCCTCGAACAGCGGGATCGCGACGTCGACGCCCTCCTCCTTGAGGGTCTCGGCGATCTCCATCGAGCGGTCGTTGAGCCGCTCGAAGTTCCACGGCACGTAGGGGATGTCGTGTTCGACGCAGTACTTCTCGGCCCAGTCCGGCGCCACGACGACATAACGCCGGTCGAACCGGTCGAGAGCCTCCACCGCGTTGAGGCTCCAGCCAAGGAGAGCTACGTATCCCTTATCCGAGTTCTTGGTGGCCGGTTCGGGCTGTGGCATGGGTCCGTTCCTCCATTTCGGCGAATTCAGTTCTCAACGGCGCGGGGGGTCCAGCCGCACCCCGGGATGTCTCCGCTGCGTGCTGAAGGGAAGGATCTGGTGACGCTCAGCCGCCGGCCTGGTGCTCGTGGATCCGGCGGCACCAGCCTGCGCAGCCGGTCGGCGACGGTGTCGGTGGTCAGCGGTGGGTGGGCGAGCCGGTCGCGAAGGCGGTGACTCCGTGGGAGATTCGTACACGGTCTCAAGGTGCCCCAGCAGCCGATTTGCCTCGAACCTGCCGCTCGGAGCTCGACGTCGGCATCCCCGGAGTACGCAACGGAAAACGGGCAGTTCGCCTTGCGCCATCGTCTCGCCGTGCTTGTCGCACATGACGATCAGAGGGAAGGCTCGCCCCGCCGAGCTGACGTAGTGCGGCGTGCTGGCCATCGCATCAGACTCTCCTCTAGACCCTTGATCCAGACTGGCATATGACCATGGTCCCGCACCAGGCGTTGCGTCCTAGATCGCTCGCATGGTCCCAGCTTCAATCGCTCTTCACTTGTCTCAGGGCAATCTTTTCGACCATCCCTCTTGACAAACCAAGCCCAACACGCCTCTAGTGAGCGGCATCCCGGAAACCGGGGTCTTACAAGGCCGGCTCGCCCATCACTGGCAAGGTGAGGAGGACGCACGACCGCATATGTCCAGAGCGGCCCCCGGGGCGCGGCGCAACGGTTCGGTTGCGATCAGTGTGGCGACGAACTTGAAGGCTCTACACTCTCAGTCCCCACATTCGGTGCGCAGCCAGGGCGGGGATCGTTGATCAGGCTCATGATCTTCGAATGTTCACGATCAATGTCCCTCCACACTGGACAAGCGCTCTGAGTTTGGCGAATACCGAGGCCGCGTGCCGCGTGGCATCCGGTGTGTCCCGCCGGTTGGCCTACGTCGATCAGCGGCCAGTTTTAGGTCATTTGCTGTTCGGGACCATCTAGCCCGCAGCACACGGTGCGATTGCGAGGAGGTCGCCTTGGCTACGGACAACAGACGGAAGGCGAACGCTAAGGACCCCGAGGCTACGGACAACGACTCCGCCAGACAGTCCGAGACTTCGACCGACGATGCTCCGGGCAAGGCCGCTCAGGAGGCTGGCAACGAATCCAGCGAGTCGCAACCTCAAGAAGCCCACGCCCGGGACGCTGCGAAGACCACCGGTGAGCACGCCAAAGACATGGTCAAAGGGGCCGCAAGCAAGGCGGGTGAGGCGGCCGCGGTCGCCAAGGACGCGGCCGGCAAGACCACAACGACGGCGGGCAGAGTCGGCGGCGTCCTCGTGCGATCATTACGCGAGATCGGCGGCGTCGTGAAGAGGGCAGCCGTCGACAGCGGCCGCGCGGTCAAAGAGACATGGCAGAAGAAGGGCAAGAACGGCCAATCGAGGGGTGAATGAACCCGGGGCGGCGGGCCGGACGGTGGCGACCGGGAGCGGGTATTCGCACTACACCAACGCTTGGGCATGGTGACCCGATGTCTGTGTTCAGCTCGCTGGTGTTCCAGACAGGAAATCCGATGCAGAAGCTGCGCCGCGGCCCGCAGCCACCACACGATCTCGGGTCGTCCCCACAACCCGGCGCGCGGTCTGGCCCGCGGTCTGGGCTTCGAGGACACCGACGTCGCGGGCAAGATCTCCAAGGCCGCGTTCGACCGCAAGCTGCTGCTCGAGACGTCGGGTCCGGACAGCGAGGTCATCAAGATCATGCCGCCGTTGACCGTCTCGGATGAAGAGCTCGAACAGGGACTTCAGATCATCCGCGACTCCGTGCAGGCTGTCGTCGCCTGAGCCGTCCACATTCCACCGAAGGAGCACATCTTGATCGTCCGCCACCTCGAAGAGATCGAGAACACCGACGCCGACATCAAGACCGAGAACTGGCGCAGCAAGCGCATCGTGCTGGCAAAAGAGAAAGTGGGCTTCTCGGTGCACGAGACCACGCTCTACGCGGGCACGGTGAACGACTTCTGGTACGCCAACCACATCGAAGCGGTGTTCATCGTCGAAGGTGAGGGTGAGATCACCGACAAGTCGACCGGGGAAACCCACCAGCTCAAGCCGGGCTCGCTGTACTTGCTGAACAACCACGACAAGCACCAGGTTCGACCGAAGACCGACATGAAGACGGTCTGCGTGTTCAACCCGCCCGTCACCGGGCGTGAGGTGCACGACGAGAACGGGGTGTACCCGCTGGTCGTCGAGGACGACGAACCGGCCGTCGCCAGCTGATCTCGTAAAACCCGCGTGGCGCGGGCTCATTCACCGCGAGTGGCGGGTAACCGGGTGCAGTCGGTTGCCCGCCACCCGCACATGACGGGTCTTCGGGCCCGCGCCTCTTCCTTGACGAGGAACCGAGAAATGGCGGCGGTGCCACGGGCACCAGCCGCTCCGGCGGGAATTCGCGAAGGAGGCGCGCGATGTGGCGTGCGGTGCCTTCCGGCGCCCATCCGGGCCGCACTGCGGCGGTCTGCTCCCTTTCGCGGCGGCGTCATGCACAGATTAGGGGAGATGAGTGCGTGGTTAGGTCCGATCGGGGTCGGCTTCCACGGGCCAGTCCGCCAGTTCCCGGGTGACGCGGGTGGCGTACTGGAGACCGGAGATTGTGCCCTCGAGATGCTGTGTACGGGCTGTGTCGGTGGTAGCTTCCAGCGCTTCTCGGGTGGCGTGCTCGGCCTTGGCCAAGCGGGCGAGCAGTTCGGCTGCCTCCACGGTCTGGGACGGTTTCGCAATCAGATTCATGGTGTCGTCGCCTCGCGTCGTCTATGGCGCCGCGGCGAGTCCTCGCCGCCCTGTCTCGCCCCAGCACGGCACTGGCCGAGGCCGCCGCGAGCGGGGTGGCGATGCGGGAGCGACCCGTGGATGCTGCGGTGCTGCCGGAGTCTCGTGTGTTACTTGACAACGAGCAAGGAATCTCGGGTGATCGGAGAAATCACACTGTGATGCTCACGGCCTGCGTGGGATGCAGACGCCCTGGCTGCGGACCCCGTGAGGGAACAAGGGCCTTCGGGAGATCGGGCGTGCTGGTCGCGTCGGAAGGCAGCGCGCACCAGCGGGAGATCAGGCGAGCTCTTCATCGGCGATGCGCAGTGTGGTGGCCGCAGAATGGAATGCCTGAGTCCGGTCAGGAGGGCTGCGCGGCGATGGGACTATGATCGAAGATCGGAACTACAGCATGACAGCGCTGAAACGCATCATGCGTTCCAGCCGTCTGATCTCGCCCAGCGAGGCCATCCGAGTCCTGCTCAGCGACCTGCGGGTGCTTCTTCCGCGACCACGAGCTCGACGATCGCCTCGAGGTTGCCTCGACTGGCTGAGCCCTGGCAGCCACTCACGCCGAGACCTAACGGCCAACCCATCCGGAAAGACGTTTGCCATATGGCAAATAGATGTTGTACTGTGCGTCGCGCTGGCCCACGATGGCGAGATCGGGCGAACGTGTGCCGCCATCGTTCTGGTGATGCGAGGCTTTTTTCAGGCTGCGGGTGTTGCTGCCGATGAACAGGGGCACCCGTGGCGCCTCGTCCCGCGTCGTACCGAGCCATGCTGGAAGCGTTGATCGCCGGTGAACGCGATTCACGGGCGCTGGCCGAGCTGACCCTGGCCAGACTGTGCGGGAAGGTCGACACCGTCAGCGAGGCGCTCACCAGAGTCTTCGACGGTCACTACGCGTTCCTGGCCCGATCCCGGGGATCTTCTGCACGACCGAGCTGGCGATCGTCGTCTTGCCCTGCGCGGTCTCGTCGGTCAGCCGGGCGGGCGAGGCGTCGCCACGGATGTCTGGGACGCGCCGGCTCTTGGTGCTGTTCGCGGGGCCGGTCTCGGCGTTGGCCGGTGCGGAACCGGTCGGCGTCGCGCTGGTCTGGGCCATGAAGTGCGCTCCTTTCCTGGGCGCCGACGTGTGCTCACGCGGCGACGTCCGGATGTTCGTGCGGGCCACGACCTCTTGCTGGTGTGTCCTCTCGCAGGTGAAACCAGCGTGCGTCCGGCGAGTCGACATCAGCCACCCGAGCGGTGCCACAACCAGAGGATCTCGTGTCGTGCCGAGCACGGCGTCACCGTCGGCCCCATCGGTCACTCGAACATCTCACGTAATGCAGGAACACAGCAGTGATTCAAAAGACTGGAGGTCACCGCCCCCACAGCCGGGTCACTCGACACGCGCCGGTGCACTCGGCCGCTCTTCGTCCTCGCCGGGCACGTGAATGTCGTTGACGGCGATGTTGACCTCGACGACCTCCAGCCCGGTCATGCGCTCCACGGCGGTGATGACGTTGCGGCGCACGTCTCGCGCCAGATCGACTAGCGCGGCCCCGAATTCCACCACAATCTCCAGGTCGATTGCGGCTTGCTTCTCGCCGACTTCGACGGCCACCCCGGGGGTCTGTGAAGCACTGGCTCCGGGGATGCGCTCCCGTAGTGCACCGAACGCCCGCGCCACGCCACCACCCAGCGCGGCCACACCAGAAACTTCGCGGGTGGCGATCGCGGCGATCTTTTGCACCACCGTCGGAGAGATCGATGTGCGCCCCTGGCTGGTCTCGATGACCTTACCCGCAGATTCCCTCTCAGCGACCCGTCCTGACGTGGTCGCCCCTCCCGACGTGGTGCTCGCGGTCTGCTTGCTCTGTGGGTCCGTCTCCTGCTTGTCCATCACCATCGCCTCCGCTCACGGGCAGGCTCACTTCGCGCGCACCTGTGGGCTGCCGCCGCGATCTCGGCTCTACTGCCTGCACCACGATCACGAGGTCGTCACCGCGCTCGGCGGTGAACCCGTCTTTGCGGGCTATCGCCGCGGCGCTGGCGGCGGATTGTTCGCGTCTTGCCGCACGGGCATGACAACTTTGACTGCGCTGGCTAGGTACGCATCATCAATCACCTGCACTGCCACCACCTCCGGCGATCGTGGCGCATATATATCGATGTACCCATAGCCGCCACGGCAGACACACGCCGTCCATGGCTGCCGCTGGCGGTACACGGCAGAGGCAGCGACGTGGGAGGGAACGCGCTCGCCCCTAACGCAGCGGCCGACGTTCAAGCCCAGCTCGTCGATCGCTCCTCGGCCGTGGGCGTTGCCGCGCGTGTGGGGCGGGGTTACGGACCTGGTCAAACTGCCCGTCTACAGCCAGCAGCGGGTGCCCGTCCCTGAAGTGCATCGAACGCGAACTCTTCAGGCCCCATAGCGCACAGGCACATCAACCGGTGGAGCACCGAGGTCGGGCCGCGCACGGTCGTCGCGATGCTCGTCGAACTCGTCAACGCAGCACTCGTGCCGAATCCGAGCCGCGTTACGCGCGCCAAGCGCATCAAGGTGTCCGCGACGACAACGGAGTGGCCTGCCAGCTGCCTGCACAGGCGGAGGGTGATTCCCCTATGGGTTCAGAGAGCAGCGTTGATCGTTAATGTCGGTCACTGCCTGGCTTGAGCCGCCTGGTCAGGCAGTTCCAAACGCCCCATCCCACCTGCGTTCTGCGCGGTGGGATGGGGCGGAATTGCGGTTTTCAGGTCCGGTTGGCGGTATGTGGCTGTGCTGGACCCGGTTCGTCCCGGCCGCGCGGTGAACCGGGACCTTGGGTCTACCTCACTGACCCTTCCATCCGGCCCAGGTTGTTGGCTGTCAGTGGGTCACGGGGAGGTGGCCGGGTACCGGCGTAGGTCGGGGCGCGTCGGCCGGGGGCGGTTGAGGGGTCTCGCCGCCGTCGCCCGGAGGCGGCGGAGGTGTGGTTTCCCCGACGGGCTGACCGCAGGTCGCCGACGCGACCTCGATGGTCTGTGTTCCTTCGACCACGAGGTGCACCGCGGTCACTGTCAGGGAGCCGTCGGCGTTTTCGGTCTGCTTGTTCAGCACTAGCGTTCCGCCTCCGGGGACGCTGATCTCGGTGTTGGGCGGTGGGGAGGCGTCGAGGGTCTCGCCTGCGAGCTGGACGTTGGCGATCGATGCGGTGCCCTCACCGTCGGAGCATTCGGCGCGGACCGCCGAGGCGGTGAGCTGGGCGGCCTGGACCTGCAGGTCCACCACGCTGCTGCTGGAGGTATCCTGCGTCGCCTTGGCATTGAGGGCTTGCGCACTGATCGAGCCGGCCGGGGCCGCGACTGTGGCAACCGACCGCTGCTTCTTCTCGTCGGAACTGGTCACAGCCGGGGTCGGCTCGATGGTGACCGGTCCGGTCGCCGAGATGCCGAACGCGGAGGAGGTCGCGTCCTCCGCGCCCTGGGCGGCTAGGGCCGACGACGCCATGAACAAGGCCGTCAAGGTGCCTGCTGCCCATGCGGTTCGTTTCTGTAACACGGTGCTCCTTTCTCAGTGGACTCCAACCGGCGGCGTCCAAGGTCAGTGGATCAGGACGAGCGTCCCTAGCGGCAGGGTGCTGAGCAGGGACAGCGCGTCGTCGGGCACGCGGATGCAGCCGTCGCTGGAGGGCGTGCCGAACGGGCTCGGGTCAGGCCAGCCATGCAGGGCGACGGTCCCAGGGCCGCCACCGAAGCTCGCGTAGGTATTGGAGTGCGCGCCCAGTGGCAGGATGAGCGGACTGAAGGTCTGCCGGGCATCCTGGAGCGAGGCCATGATGAACGTGCGGCCTTTGGGCGTTGGTGTTACGGGCTTTCCGACCCCGACGGTCCACCGGCCGATCTCCTTGCCGTTTTCGGTGACGAAAAGCTGGAACGACTCGGTCTCGACGTGCACTTCGAAGGCGCTACGCGCCACAGCGGCATCGGACGGCGCCAGGAATACCCATCCAGCGGCTCCGTTGGGACGGGCCGGCAATAACACCTTCGCCCACTTGTCGTGCCGGGCGACGACGGGGAGCCAGGTGGGCGAACCGATCTGCATCACCGGGATCCGGGCCACCGGACGCCCTCCGGGGCCGTCGAAGACGGGCAGCTCCCGATGGGGATGCAGCACGATTCCGTTGGTGCTGCGCACTTCCGCATCCAGCGGCGCGTCCGGAACGGCTCCGAAGGTGTCGGCGACGGGCAGACGTCCGAATGCATCCGCATCAACTGTCTTGGGCGCGACCTCGACGACACCGCTGTTCGGGGCGGACGGATGCGCTTGCGGTGCGCCACAAGCCCCGCTGGCCAGCAGGGCAACCGCAGCCAGGACGTGCAGTCCTCGCTGAGGAAATCGAAAGCCACTGCCACGAGCAGCCACAGCCGACTCACTCTTCTTCCTGTCACTCGCCGACGAGAACGACACCAAACTGCGTTTGCCTGGAACGGAACGACCGAGCAAGCGACGACAGCCCTAATGACAGCTCCTTCGCCACCGGCGCCAACAACGACTGCGGACCTGTCTGCTCGTGCCGACTACGTCCTGATCTTCGGGGTGGCGCGAACACTAGGGCCGGAGACAATCGGTGGTCAAGAGTGGGCAACTCGCCTAGCCAGCATCCCAAAACCCACACTCAGCAACCAAAAACACCTGATCAGCCGCAGTGGATCGACATAGTTCCGAAATTCACCACCGGCCGCTGGCGCCCGAACGCCCAGCACACCGAATGATCTCGATTCGGCAACTGTTTGTCCGATGGCAACATGTTGGACCGGGACCACACCAGCCGCTTTCACGATGATGCCTGCTACACCCGGAATGCAACTTCCCAGCAGCCTGCTGTGCTTACTGGCCATCTCGGTGAACGCCGAGGAGGATGGCCTGCTGGGGTGTGCAATCGCGACACGGCATTGCTGTGTGTGGGCGTTGATTCCGCTTGCCATAGCGGTTGCCGACGGCGCCCCTGGCTCGCGAGGAAGGCATATCGTGGGCACGCGCGGCCAAGCCTGCGACCTGGGATCCGCAGGCTTGGTGTTCTTGCTGTTGGTGCAATTGGGTCTCACGTGAATACCGCCCCTGCCAATCTTGTTGCCACACGACAACCATGTGCCGTCGGCATGGAGAGGGCTGCGGTGGCACAGCGGTGCCCCGGGCCGTGGTGGGTAAAGCCCGGGGCACCGGTGCCACACGAGTGGGGGTGTAGGTGCGGCATGGTCAACGGTAGCGGGTTGATCGGGCTCGGCGACCGCTGATCAGGTGATGCGGGCCGGGGCAGCGCGGAGCGTGCTCGCGGCCGCTGAGCTCGGGCGCGCAACTCGAGGTAGGACTGGCCCTGATGGAATCGCACCGAACTGTGCACCACCGGCGGCACCAGGCGGTTGCCGACGTTGACGGCCACGGGGTGTTCCTAATCAACAACCTTGCCCGGCAGCAAACATCCGCATTTCTTCCTATCGGGTGACTTGCGTCTGCAACCATCGGGTTTGCAGCCTGTTTTAGGTGCCGCCGCTCTCGGACTCACTGTCGTGCGCGGTAAGAGGCCGTCGGACGGTCAGGGTTCGGCGTCCCCCCGGTTGGGCGAGTCGGCGGAGAGACTGACTCGCCCAGTTGCGGCCCCGAATGGAGAGGAACCACCGTGAACCACCTGCCATCCGAACAACCGCTCCCACGGCAGGAGTCCACAGACGACACGAAGGCTGCGCCGGGGACGGAACTGTCGACGATGCGCCTGCTGTTCAACGCGGCCCGCGTGCAGCTCCGTTCGGTCCTGCCCGGACCGTCGACCAATGTGGAGCCCGCCGTCGGGGAGGGTGGCCGGGCCCCGGGCTCGGAGGAGGAGCCCGGGCCCCTGCCGCTGCGGAGGGAGCGCGGTAGCCCCGAACCTATGTCGATCGACGGATCGGCGCAGCCCAAGATCCCTGAACTGAGTTATCCGTCGAGCGGAGGCGCGAGACCGGGTGAGCGGTAACATGCCTGGGGGCCCGGCGATATCGAGGTGACCGCCGTACGCGTCCTGCGTCCCGGTCAGTGCTGCTGGCGTCGATCACACCCGTGTCGAGGTGGGTCGCCCGAGGACCGTGGAGATCGGGATGAGGTTCCTGGATTGCGATGGCAACGAGCTATGCGTTGGCGATGAGGTGACGGTCAACGCCAGTCCGGGAAGCCACGCCGCCGACGACCACCGCAGTCACGGCTCAATCGTCAAGCTCGGCCGCAAACTCGTCCACGTCCGGCTCGCCGATGGTGGCCACCGTCGGGCGGGAGACGGTGTGGTGCGAACGGTGCCGCCGGAAGATCTCCGAAAGGGGCTCCACGGCCACCCACGCCCGCAACGGGCAGTTCTAGGCCAACTGCAGAAACTCGCAGGCGACTCCCAACGCGACTATCTCGACCGCGTATTGGGCCATGCGGTCCACGCCGGGACCATCAGCCCGGCGCAGCACGAGGCGATCATGCTGCTCGCATACAGTCTCGACGAAGCCGGACGGCGCTAAAGCCTGATGCTCCTATAGATCGTCAAGTGGTGTGAGTGAGGTCGGCGGGGTTGTTGGTTGGCTGGCAGAGGATTGTGTAGA
>NZ_JALBWV010000087.1 GCF_022678645.1 Saccharopolyspora soli
CCCTTTTGGTCAGTCCGTCTGGTATGGGCCCCGCTGCGGGGACGTTGAGGATCTGCGCGGAGGACGCACGGCGGCGGGCCCCCCCCCCCCCCCCCCGGGGGCCCCCCCGCCGGGGGGGGGGTTGGGGCGACCTGGCGAAGACTGGCCTGCAGGGTGCGGTTCGCTGCGGTGCCCGCCCAGGTCCACCAAAAGGCAGTTCCGCCACGAAGCGTGATAACTGTGCCTCCTGCGCTGACGTGGCTTGAGTGATTCTCGCGTTGCTCGGCCAATGCCCGCTGCGCGCGTCCGGTCAGCGTCACACCGCCCGGATCAGTACCGAGCAGCACTTCACGTACGCCTCTGCTGATCTCGAAGGACAGTCCACCGCCAGATGCACCCCACCGTGCCCGTCCGGGTAGATCGGTGAGTTCGACGAAGCAACGTCGCCGCGTCCAATCGATATGGGTGACCAGCCAGCTGCGTCCCCCGAGGAGTAGAACGCGAGGGCCTTCTGTCTCCGTTACCAGCAACTCGTCGGTGACGGTACCGATCTCCTCGCGCCCGGCAAGCACGGTAAATTGAGGAGGAGCGCTGAACACGGCGGTGAGGTCGGAGAAGTAACGGCGGCCGAATCGTCGTTCCGCCTCAGGGCCGATAAAGGCGAGTTCGCCATCGAGTGCAAAGTATCCGGCGTCGATGAGGTGGTGCAGGATGGCTTCCGCATCCGGCCCGAACAGGTCGAGGTCGCCCCACCACTCGCGCCAGCTTCGCGGCCCGATGGTGTGTTCTTGGAGTGCCAGGGCCAGCAGTTGCTGAGCCACGATATGCCTCGGCGCTACCGGTGGGCTGATCGGCTCGACCCAGTCTTGCGCCCAACGCAGCAGAAGTCCGGCTGCGTGCAACACGGAGCTCTGTTCGAGGCAAAGGAAAAGGCAATTCCGTGTGGTATCGGGACGACGCCCTGTGCGGCCGAGTCGTTGTAGGAAGGAGGCCACGGTCCGAGGCGCGTCGATCTGGATCACTCGGTCCAGGTCACCGACGTCGATGCCGAGCTCCAACGTGGAAGTGGCCACGATCACGCAATCCTTGGCGTCGCTGAACGCATCTTCCGATCGGCGCCGTTCGACAGCTGACAACGAGGAGTGTGACAGGAAGGTCGTCACACCGAACGCTCGCAGTGCGGAGCCCAGTTCTTCCGCACGGCGACGTGAGTCCACGAACACCAGGCGTTTCTCGCCTCCGTGCAGCGACGAGATGATCTTAGCGGCGTTCTCAATGGTGCCGACGTGATCGAGCGTGATATCCACATCCACCACGGCGTTTTCCGCTGTGGGCGCGACCACTTGTGCACGCCGGTGCGATTCGGCCCCTTGCAACCAGCGGAGCAGTTGCTCCGGATTACCGACCGTTGCTGACAGTCCGATCCGCTGCAGGGGACGTCCGGCGATTCTGGAGAGTCTTTCCAGAACCGCGAGAAGGTGCCAGCCCCGGTCGTCGCCAGCGAAAGCGTGCACTTCGTCCACGACAACCGCACGCAGTGACCGGAAGAACCATCGCGCGTCGACCTTGGTTGACACCAACATCGCTTCGAGGGATTCCGGCGTTGTCATCAGGATGTCGGGTTCAGTGCGCTGGATCTTGTCCCGGCGGCTCTGAGTAACGTCGCCGTGCCACAGCTGCGCGGAACGTCCGAGCCAGTTCGCGTATCCGTCGAGACGCGGCTCTAGGTTATTGAGCAGTGCCTTCAGCGGACACAGGTACAAGACTGACGTACCCTCCCAGTTCTGCCTGGCCATTCGCGTCAGCAGGGGGAACACGGCCGCTTCGGTCTTGCCGCCTGCGGTCGGAGCGAGTAACAGCGCATCGGAATCAGCCAGCACCGGCTGCACTGCCGCCTCTTGCAACGGCCGCAGTCCTGGCCAGCGCAGTGTACTGATCACATGGTGCTGCACGATCGGGTGCAGCTGCGCGAAGGCTTCTTCAGACATCGAGTTCGATATCGTCGGCGGTGCCCGCGCGTGCTTCTCGCTCGGTCGCGGTCAGCTCGTTGTCACTGATCCGGACCGGGCCTTCCTTGCGCGGGTCGAACGCCGGATGGTGCTCGAGCTTGTCCAGTACATCGACCAACTTGCGGAGGAAAATCCTCGGAGTGATCCCCACCTTGCCTCCGAGTTTGCCGGTCACCGAGGCGGCAAAGTCGGCGAGGAAAGCGTCGTCGACGGTATTGACGATCCGTTCCGCCTCAGGTTGTCCTGCTGCGTGGAGATCGCGTACTCGCCCGCCGAGCTCGGTGAGGCGATCGAGGGTAAACCCGGTGAGCCTGATCTGCGGTGCTCGTGGGTTGTCGAACATCGGGTTGTCCGGGAAATCGGTGCTCAGCCGTTCGGCGAGCGGCGGCAGCAACTGCACGCCTTGCCTGCCGTCGTAGAACGCCGGCGTGCCGGTGATGAGGAGGTACAAGCCGGGGAACCGGCCCGAATGCACCTCGTCGATCAGTTGGCGCAGTGCGTTAAGTGCTTTCGCACGCGCATCGCTGCGCACTCGCTGCAGCGTCTCGACCTCGTCGAACACCAACAGCAGTCCCGGGTGCCCAGCGTCTCTCAGTACGCTGAGCAGGCCCTGAAGAAATCCCAGGGCAAGGAAGTGGTCGAGCTCGCCCTTGATACCCGCTCGATGGCGCAGACTCGCCGCCACGTGCGGTTGACCTGCCAACCAGGCGGCCAGCCCATCGGCGAGTTCGGCGTCGCCCCCTGCGTCGGCTTGCCGGTAGGCACGTAGAGCCGCTGAGTATGCGGTGGCCGTAGAACCCAATGCGCTAAGGCGTTCCTCCAACAACTGATCTACTGCACTAGCCAAGGCTTCAGGATTGTCCGCGATGTCGGTTTGCTGGCTGATCGCGTCTTCCTCGAGCGCGTAGAGCCATGAGTCCAAGATGCTGCGGAAGGCGCTGGGCCGTTCGGCACTTGTGGCAAGCCGTTCGCAGAGCCTGCGGTAGACAGTTTCAAGTTTGTGCAGGGGGGTTTCGGTTTCCGAGATCTGGATCTCGGCGACAGCCATGTCTTTGCCCTTGGCGCGTTCAGCCAGCCAGCGGGATACGAACGTCTTTCCCGCGCCGTATTCGCCTCGCAAAGCCTTGAACTGACCTCCGCCGGAGATGCAGGCGTCGAGTTCCTCGTCGAAGTGCGGGGCCAGTCGGTCAATTCCGACAGCGAACAGGTCCAGACCGGATTCGGGTACGGTCCCGCGGCGCAGTGCAGCGAGCACATCACGCCTGCGAGCGGGACTCACTGCGTTCTGTGCGCTGGATGTCATGCGTTCTCCAGAAATTGGTCTTGCAGGAGGCCGATGTCCAGCAGTAGCGTCCGGCCGTTGTCCAGGGTCTTGAGCACTTCGTAGCCGTCCCGGTTGAGCACACGGGTGAGCACAGCGACGAGTCCACGCGGATTGCGGTTCGCCTGGCCCGCTGCGCGGGCGACGTCAGCTAGGGGCATCCGGTGGCCGTTCGCACCAGCCAGTGCGTCGACGACGTCGGCGAACACATCCGCTCTCGGTGCCCGGCTAACCGGGCGATGGGCTTGGGTGAACGTTTCTGTGCCAACCAGGCGTCGGCCGAGTGTCTCGTCGGAGATGCCCGGCTGTTCTCCACCCGGCGATGCGAACAGCGCGTCCTGTTCGGTCGATCGCTTGGGCTTGCGTCGCGGGACAGAAGCCGCAGCGACTGGTTCCGGTGGGGTGGACCGCAGCTCCGCCTCATGGTTGATCTTCCACCACGTGGGCGCGGTGGCTGCGGCACGCACGTGCCAGCCCTTAGGCAACTGGACATGCGCAGGCAACAGAGTAATCACCGGGATGGCGATTTCCGCCAATGTAGCTCCGCCGTGGTAACCGCGGGCTTTGTTCCCGTAGCGGATGTAGTCACTGGCTGCGAACACTCCGCGGCCGCCGTCGGTAAGCACACGGTTGCCTGCCAGGACCACCTCGTCCGGCAGTGTGGCCTCACCGGTGCGCCAGCGTGCTGCGGCCCCTGGGACAGAATGCACTTCGGTGCCGTGGTCCGGTACGTGTCCATGACCACTGACCAGCACGACCGCGCGTCCGCTTAGCCGTGCGTTCTCCATAAGCGCCCGAAGATGCTCGATTTCGTTCTGGCTCCAGCCGGTCGAGTTCGATTGCCGTCCAGCGGAGATGGCATCGTCGACCGTGCTTAGCACAACGCCGACGACCTGCTTGTGCCCGGTGTCGTGGGTTCCGGTGAGCGCGGCCTCCAGATCGGATCCGAGCTGTTGGCCGGCGCCGAGGTCTTCCTTGTGGAACAACGCAACGTCGGTGCTACGGCCCCAGAACCGGTGCTGCGGAAAGGCTCGCCGTTCGGTTTCCTGCGTCCCCGTAGTCAGTTTCGCGGCGAATAGGCTGGTGCGGCTGTAGGTGGTATCGGCCGGCAACGCGGCCAGTACCGCTTCGCGTTGTTCGGTGGGACCACGGACTGTTTCGTACCAGTGCACCTGATCGGCGTCGACTAGCTGGTCGGCGAGTTCCCCGGCCACGGCACCGGACATCCCGTCCACCACGATGAGCAGTACGGGCAGCTGCTTTGCCAACGGTGCGATGACCTCACGCAGCACGTTTTCGACGAGGACCGTGCTGCCGGGGTCGCGGTCGAGGCTGTGCGCAAGCCGCTTCGCAAACGACAGGTCGATCTCCCGCCGCAGACTCCTGGCCTGTCCACTGATTTCGTGCAATGTCTTGGCGATGCTCGGGTGCGGATCGCCGGCGCCTCGGGCACGGTTCACGGCGCGGTCGACCCAGGCGAGTTCGTTGGCGTGCCTGCGCAGTCCCTTCCCCACGTTGTCCACGACGAGGTCGGGGGAAGTGTGCATCCACTGCTTCAGACGCAATGCGCTGCGGAGTCGCTCAAGCCGCTCCCGTGCTACCGCGTCGGTGCGCCACATTACGTGTGCCTCGGCAAAAAACAGTGTGGTCGGGTTGAGGTCCTCCGCTGCGTCGACAAGACGCTGCTCGAATGCTCGGGGAAGCACGTCGCTGCTCGCGGCGAAGTGTTCACCAGCGTGCTCCTCGAGCATCTCGTCAGCGCGTTGGAGGTGTGTGTTGGCCGCGAGCGAATCTCCGGATGTGCGGGGGTTGGTCGTGGAGCTCTCGAGTTGAGATCGCACGAGTGCGACGGCCGTATTCGCTGCCTCACGGACCGCGTCGTCGGAGGGAGCGATCCGATGCAGGCCGCGGCTGTGCAGGTACCCGCCGTAGAGACGTCCTCCAGCCGCCGAGTCCTCGCGGAGCAGGACGTCAGCCACCAGCAGTTCGGGCAGCGGATTGTCGCTGGTGTACGCCAAGCTCAGGATCACCTTGGCTGGTTCGCCGAACTGCCTGACCAGCAGCGCTGTGAGTTCGGTGCGTTCCTCGTCGGGCAATGACTGCCAGCGCTGCGCGGTGTCCGGCCTGCTGAGCGCCGCGAGCAGCTCAGTCCGATCGAGCTGGTCGAGCCGTGCGCCAATGCGGTCCAGTAGCACGCAATCGTGAGCGTCGTCCAGGGTGAAGCGGTGTCCGCTCTGGGGTCGCAATTTGCCGGCTGCACGTAGCTCAGTGAGGGCCTCGCGCAACCACCCGGTCCGCGCGATCTCAGAGTCGTATCCGGGGCCTAGCGCCGACTGCAGCACCGTCGTGGAGCTGACGGAGTGCAATCTGTTGTAGACCAGCCGTGCGAGAAGACCGGAGTCGAGTTCTCGGTCGTCGCGGTCGGTGAGCACCGCGAGCACCGAGTCCTGGTCGCTGTCCCAGTCGACCAGTGCGGTGACAATCGACAACACCGACGGACACGCCACGAACAGCACGGAACGGCCTTCGATGGTGCGTCGCGGTTCTCCCGGCCAGGTCGGTGCGGTCGCAGTGCGGATGCCGATGGCCAGCGGGACGGTCTTGGAGCGTGTGTCCCTTATCAGTTGCTCAACCCGTGCTTCGGCAGCCTTCTCCAGCACTGTGCTGTTGCCTGCCAGTGTCATCGGTCGCTCTCCGCTTCGGGGTCCACGACGCTGATCTCGACGCGGTAGGTCACACCGGGGTGTTCTTGAGCGAACTCGTCGAGGGCGTGCTTGATCGAGTCGAGATCACCACTCGCGGTGCTCGTGGACGAGCTACGGGAGGGGGTGGCCGGGGAAGAGGGGGTGTTCGTATCTCTGACGAGCTCTTTCTCGATCAGAGCCACGGCCTGCTGCTTGGTGGAGCCCAGCGCTTTGGAAAGCGAGCTGACCCGTTCGTCCAGCGCCGCGGTCTCGTGCAACGACCGCAACAGCTCACCGGCCTGTGGGGAGCGGAGGCGGCGAAGTTGCCCGATGACCGACCAGTCGGCGTTGCGGATGGCTTCGGCGACTTCCGCGGCGGTGCTCAGGGACTTGAGTAGCACGTATTCGTCGACGTCGAGCGGATGGTCGGCAAGCTGCCGCACCAGTTCCACTGGGTCGCTGCGCTCAGCAAGACCGGAGACCAAGTGGCTGGCGGCGACGGCAGTAGCGTAGCGGCCCTTCGGTTCCGTCAGGTCTAGGCCGAGGTTTCCCGCGTGGGCTTCCAGCGCGGACACCAGGGCCGCTGTCGGTTCCACGTAGAGCCGGATCGTGTCCCGTTGCCGTGCGAACCGGTTTACCGACCGAGGAGAGAGCACCCCTGGCTGGGATGGGCCAGAGAACAACAGCTGAGCGCGGCGGGTGGCCTCTTCCCACTGCTGTTCGGTGGGCAAAGGCCGCTGCTGGAGCACCATGTCATTGGTGATGCCCTGTACTTCGGGTGCTTCGATGGTCTGGCCGGCGCGGGTCCAGGTGCGGTGTGAAAACTCAGCGAACGCCGCGATGAGAAGGTTCTCGACGTGCTCGTGCATGCCCTCTTCGGACAGCGTGGCGCGGAGTGCCTTGACGCTGAGCTCGCGGTGCGCGCCGGTGATCACGTCCTGCCGGTTGAGGCGCTGTTGGAACTCGTTGAGCCAGTAGCGATTCAGCGAGAACGCTCCGTCGAGCTCGTCGCCGAGCTGCAGGCTGGTACCGATCGTTCGCAGCGTTTCCTGGAGTTTCTTGTCCGTTACCTCCGCACGGTCCCCGATGGTCGAGTCCAGCGCGCTGCGCACGGTGTCGAGCACCTGGTTGAGCTGGGTCCGGGTCACCACAGCGCGCTTGCGCGCGGGATCCAGGTTGGGATGCTTCGGGTGGCTGTACTCGTAGCAGCGATCCGTTAGCTGGGTGAGCATGTCGGCGAAGGATCGGCCCGATTCAATGCCGGGCTGAAATCCAGGTGCGCGAGTGACAAACTCCGCGTCCCAGGCTGTTTGCACGTGAGTGGTGTCGGACGTCAGCCCGTAGGCACGGCGCAACAACTGTCGGAGGTACTTCTCCAGCGAGCGCTCGTGGTTCCCGAGCAGGTCTCGGGCACGTGCCCGGTCTTCAGCTCCGAGGTGGGTGGCGACTTCATCGATCCGGTCGCCTTCCAACAGATGGCGGATCTGCACGAGACGGCCGATCTCCCGTCCGGCGTCAGCGGTGATGTGCCGGGGTATCCACACTGCCGTCCAGGCGTCGCCAGGCAACGTCTGGACGCGGTGGGCTGCCTCGCTCGGTGAGTGGTCGCCGGCGTCGAAGGGGTAATCGAGCACGACCCGCCACCGACCGGGCAGACTTGGCTCGAACGCTTCGTCCGGCACGTCACCACGAACGCCGCCGACGACGATTTCGACGACGCGTTCACTTCCACGCCAGGCGATCTTTTGCTCAACCGCACCATGACTGTCGGGGTGAACACCAAATTCTGCGAGCAGGGCGTCCTTGACCAGCCGTCGGCGGTCCCCAGTGTTGTCGACTCCTGAAACCCGGTCCAATAGGGATTGGATGTCGATGCCGACAAGTTCCAGGTGTACCGACGGATCGTTGCCGTCGTCTCCCACATGCAGTTCCGCCACTTGACTGTCGAGCTGCTGCAGCCGACGTGCGGCGTTCCCAGCTTCCCCACCGGGCACTGGTGAGGTGATCTCGCCGTAGTTGAGGGCGTTGAGCCTGCTTACGGTGAGTCCGCGCAGCGCGGGAACGTCTGGGACAAGCGCGGCCAGCAGCAGTGTCTTGATCAGCCGGTCAGTCCCACGGAAGGTATCGACTCGCCGCTGCACGTCACTCTCGTTGTCGACCGCGGCGACCTGAGCTTCGGTCACCCCGGCGTTGCTGAGCATTTGGGGACGCAGCGTGCCGGTATAGAGGCTGCGTGCCTTGTCGAACTCGGACTTGAGCCGTTGGGTGAACGGGGAGTCGTTGCCGTCGGCGATGGCGTCAAACAGGTCACCCAGCGGCACGAGCTGGCCGAGCCGCAGGGTGTCGCGTCGGTCACTGAGGATGATCTGCATCAGTTTCAATGCAGTACGTTCCCGTTGCAGCGCCGAGGAAACCTTGACGAGGGTGTCCATGAATGCCGGGCTGAACGGGTAAGTCTTCGCGAATGCGGCACCGTTGTCGGAGCCCAGGAGCACGTCGCGGACCGCCGTGGGCAAGTTGCCAGTCCGTTCGAACGCCGTCCGCAGTTGGACGCGCGTTTCGTCGCTGTGCGGTTCGAGCACGCGTTTGGCTGCGATTTCGGGAAGGTTCCCGTCACCCAACGTGATCGTGCCGAATCTGGCGTTGCCGTAATCGAGCTGGTCCTGGAAGGACTGCTCATCAGCGCCGGTCCGCATCGACGTGGCGAGTTCGCTGAGGTTCCGCTGCCGAGCGATGAAGCTGATGACCGGGATGGCTCGACTGGCGTCGTTGGATTCGACGAGCTTGGAGACCTTCGCGGCTTCCATGGTGGCGCGGGTCTCGTCGGCCATCAGCCCAGACAACCACAGCACCAGCTCGTCGAGAAAGAGAACCAACCCGGAGTAGTTGAGCGACCGCGCGTGCCGGGCGATTTCTTGCAGCCCAGAGTCCAATGACACGAACGCCGACGTTTGTCCCTCTGTCGCGCGGTCGTAGTCAGGTAGGAAGGTCGCGACAACAATGTTGATCAGCAAGCGTGCTTCGAGCGAGTCCGGTTTGCTAAGAACTCGGTCGAGCTCCTCGGCCGTCCAGCCAGAACCTTCAAGATTGCCCCAGCCCGCGTCCTGTCTGGGTGCTGGCAGTTGGGCGAGGAACTGCTCGTCCCCCAACGTGTCGCGCAACTTCTGTACTGTCCTGATGTCGTACTGCGCCTTGTACACCATGGGCAGCGGTTCATCCGGGTGGTGCCTACGAATGTGCCGGACGTAGCCGCCGAGGATGCCGTCTTCAAGCGATTCCGAGCCGATCAAGTGGAGGGGCACCAGCATCAGCTTGTGCTGGGGATCATCCAGCCATTCGTGCTGGTGCAGCAGCTCCGAGACCCCGTCTTTCGCGCGGGCGTCGGTGCTGCCCTGCAGCAACGCGTGCAGCACGGCCATGAAATGGCTCTTACCGGAACCGAACGAGCCGTGCAGGTAGGTCGCCTCAGAGCGCTGCTTCGCCAGGGCCGAGCCGATCAGGCGGAGCGCTTCATCGAACGCCTGCTTGACCTCCGTCGTCACGACGTAGCTGTCGATGACGTTCTTGCTCTGCAAGACGCCTTCGGAGAGCTTGACGACGAAGTCTCCGGAACTGACCCGTTCCGGGATCTTGATGAGGTCCCGGAGCAGGGGCTGTTGTTCGCGTTTCGCCCCGGTCGGCATTGCTGTCTTCCCTCCCCGTCGGCTCCCGCAGCTACGTACCGATGCGACCGGGGCCGACCCCCTCTGGGCTGTTCAGTCGACCGTGACTCTATCTCGCAGCCCCAGTGACTGTCCGCGGTGGCGCACGGTTTCGAGCTAGGGACGTGCAATTACTGGGCTGAACGGGTGATGAGTGCTGACTGACACCAGCCGAGGCGACGTGCAGCGCGCAGACAACGCACCTTCTTTCCGTATTTGCCCACTGGTGTATATCCGGTCGCCGATTACCTGAATTATCTATAACAGAATTGGACACTTCCCCACTCGGCGGCGACGGCCAAACGGAGGCCTCCTCGTAGGCTTTGATATCTATACGCGCCCCGGAGACGGCAAAATCATTTCTTGGCGCGGGCCTTCCTCGGTAGTGGGCTGGTGTTAACGCGGGCGGTGGGCGTCCACTCGGCTAGTTCGGCGTCGGCGAGGTTCCCGGCCAGGTGGGTGTCCAGGAAGCCACGGTAGGTGTCGTAGGGGGTTTCGTAGAAGTCGGGGTCGACGTCGGGGTGCCACTGCTTGACCCACGGCAGCAGTTCCCGCAGACCCGCCAGCATCGGGACGAGGCGGTCGAACTCCCAGGCTTCTTCGGTGGAGCGTTGGTTGATGAGGATCGCCAGCGCTTGGGCTTGTTCGCGGTGGTTCCAGCCGGCCCAGCCCAGCAGCAAGCTGCCGTCGTTGTCGCGGCTGGCAGCCGGGTAGGAAAGGAAACGTTCCTTGGGCACGTCGAGCTTGCCGCGATGCCGCCAGTAGGAGTTCTTGGCGAAGTCGCTGGATTTGTACTTGCTGGGAACCGGGATCTCGCCGAGTTTTTCCTTCACCGCTTCGCGCACTTTGGGATGGGTGACTTCCTTGCCCAGGCGATCGGCTATGCCGTCTTCCCGACGTTGCAGGTCCCAAACGTGTTCCCATTCGGCGCGCAGCCGCAACCCGGAGGGCTTGTAGCGGTAGGCAGCGAGAAACGGAACGTGCTCCACGTCCACCAGCGCGCCCAGCACGTCGCGCAGGCGTGTCTCAGGATCCCCGAAGACGTGGCCGGCCCACAGCGCCGCCACGGATGTGAACTGCTCGTCTTCCCGGAGCAAGTCTGTCAACTCCAGCACGCTGCGCATCATCGGCTGCACGTAGCCTTGCGAGTCCTCGTCAAACCAGAAATCGCGATCTTCCAGACGGTCAAGCAGCCAGGTCCGCAGAGCTCGTTGCTCCTGCGACTCCCAGCTTTCGGTGTTCCACCGCCGCTTACACTCCGGGCGCTCGATCAGCGCCAGGTCCCGACGACGCTCGATTAGCTCGATCCGTGCCTCGACGACCTTGCGGTAGAACTCGGGCCAGTGCGCGGGCAGATCGGTGACTGGGGTCGACCCATGCCGCGCGAACCACTGTGTCTCTATCTCGCCAGCGGCCATCTTTCGCGCCAACACAATCTCGAACGCGCGCTCACCCAACGCGATCCCCGGCACGCTCTCGGGGTCGTCGATGACGACAGCGAGGGCCTCTTCGTCGTTCAGGAGGCCGTACCGCTGGTAGACGTCCCAGTCGAGCTCTTCCTGCTCGGCGATCATGCGATCACGGAGGAGAATATATTGTTGGTTCGCGGAGGACAAGCGGCTGGCTGTGGGAGTGGCCTTCTTCGCCAGCGTTTCGGGAGAGATGTTCGTTAGCTTTTGAGCGAGCGTGTCCAGTCGGCGCGCGCGATCGAGTGGGCAGGTGGCGGGTAGAGGAAGTTCTTGGATCTTGGTTCCGGTGAACTCGTAAAAGTTCTCCCAAGGCATCGTCGTCTGACGAGCCCCTTTAGTGTCTACCGTGCTGCCCTTGTTGTGGCTGACCTGCTTAAGCCAAAAGCAAGCGGCGGATGAGTTGAGGATACCAAGAATCTCTAGGTGCTTAGATTCGCGGTTCTCTGACCCCGTGATGTTGATGACCACATTCGCGTGATTAATTGCTTGCGTCTGGCGATGCAGAGCACATCTAATATGAGTTGACACAAAGTTATATACGAGTCGACAGCTACCCTTGGTTCTATTTGGATAAATTTCCCTAGGCTCCCACCAGTCGATATTCGAAATTTCCTCGATGGGCGTTCCGAATCTTTTTCGTCGACGCAAAATTGAGCGCCTAGGCCAGTGCCACTTCTTGATTTGAAAAAGCTGAGTTCCGGATATTTTTCCATAATTGACGCTATAGGGCCATGGGATGGACAGCTTGCTCGAGGCAACCCATTCAAGGATATCCTCGCCCCGAATGAAATCTATACAATTCGCTGGACCTCTCCCTTGGAATATATGCGCCGGACAGGTGAAGGCGTCATCGTTGCCCGTGATAAGTGCCGATCCTGCGCTCGCTATATCCCCTAGGGAAATTGGCGAATTACACCTAATCGTGTTCGTTAGCTCATCCGCTCCACCGCCGCTGAGAGACCAAGGGTGGCTGCTAAAGCGCGCGCGCTCTACGTCGGCAACACTTACCCACTCCGACTCGCTGCCCGTAGTGTCGATCTGTTTCAGCATGGCTTGCCAGACCAAGCCTTCGGCTGGGTTTTCTGGCGTAGAGGGCTCTCCCCGTATGCCGAGAACGGCGCGAATTGGTGTCTCATCGAAGGGCCAAGTACGACGACCGAACAGAATAACGGTTGGAGTGCCATGTCCGGGAATGTAGGCTCCCGACGTGTCAATAACGTGAGTCAGATTAAGTTTTGGAAAAAACTCCGTCACAAGTTTGACGCCAAATTCACGTTTCATAAAAGCGTTCGAGGTTATCTGTCCGACAAAGCCCGATCCTCGGCGATCCTCGTCTGCCTGTTTGGCTAGCTGAAAGAAGCGCTCCGCAAACGGGACTGTGAGTTGATATTGCCGATATGTCGTCTTATAGAATTTGCGGTACATCTCGTTCTGCTTGGAGTCCGAGACTGTGATGTAAGGCGGGTTTCCGACCACGGCGTGATAGGTGCCGCGTTCAAGAAGCCGTTCCGCTCCATAGTCGGTGATGTCTTCCCAGTCATTGGCGCGTTCATCGACTTGGTCAAACAGGCTGTCCTGGATTTCGGGATCGAGCAAGGAATCCCAGACTGCGACAGCCATGCCCCAGCTTTGATTCTTGGTCTGGGACAGTCGAGTGATGCCGACGTACTGCCAGGCCGCGAGCATAAGGCGGAAGCGTGCGATAGCGATGGCGAAGGGGTTCACGTCGACGCCGTGCACGGAGTCGAGGGCGAGGCGGGCGATGTCCGTGCGGTCCTTGGCGGGAGCATGTTCTTCCCAGGCTTCGAGCAGCCGGTGGAAAATTCCGAGCAGGAAGTGGCCTGAGCCGCAGGCCGGGTCGATTGTGCGGAGCCCCTCGAGGCCGAACTCGCGGATCGCGGGTGTGAGGGTGTAGTCGAGGATGAACTCCTCGACAAACTCAGGAGTCTGTAGCAATGCGTACTTGTCGCGTGCTTTAGCGGAGAGGTCTTGGTAGAGATCGCCGAGGAAACGAGTGTCCCAGGTGTCGCCGCCATCGGTGAAGTCGTGTACCAGTCGGTCGCCGTCGCCGGTGCGGATGCGCCAGAACTCGACCAATTCGCGCGCGGCCGTCTCGGACGGGGTGAGCCGGTAGACCGGGTTGTGCGTCTGGTTGAACAGCAGCCGGCCAGCATCGGAGGACCTGAGGGTAGCGAAACCTTCCTTGATCCAATCCGCGTGGGTGTGCAGCCGGTGCGCTGGGTCACGGAAGTACCGCACCTGCGCGTCCTCGGCCTGTTCCCGTCGTTCACCGGGCCCAGATAGGTGCGGGTCGATGAGACCGTTGTCCTCGCACCAACGCACGAACACCGTGCCCAGCACCCACGCCACCGCACCCTGCGTGACCAAGTCCTCGCGGTAGGCGGACTCGGTAGCGGCGCTGCGGTTCGCCTTCACCGACTTTTGCCACTGTCCGCGCACCCAGTCGCGCATCTCACCGGGCCGTTCGCAGCGCTCGCGCAGGTCGTCCTCAAGATTCTTCAGGACGGGTTGCAAGTCGGCCAGCAAGGCTTGTGGGTCCAGCCGCGAACCGCGCACCTCGGTCTCGGAGTGATCAGCACCAGTCACACCACCACTGTATGTTTCGGTCACCCTCGGTGTTACAAAACCCGGAACTCTGCCACCGGCCAGGCTGGGAAGCCCGAACTGAAGATCGGTCGAGCCCAGAGCCCGCGACGAAGCGTCGCCGCGCTACGGGGAGAGCCGGCCGGGCACACCGACACGGATCGAGCCTATCCATCCCAGGTAAGTGATCAAATTGGGTGACATCGCGTGCACTCGCGACCGGCGTCGCCTCGATCCATAGAATTGAGCCCGCCGGGGTCGGGCCGCCCGGCACGTCGAGAGGAGTGGCATGGACGCGGACTCCCCGCGCTGGCACGAGATGACGCCGTCGAAGTTCGACCACGAACGCGCGGGTCTCGCCCACGTCCGCAGCCTCTTGCCAGACCACTACCCGTTCGAGGCGTGGAGCAATTTCACCTTCGTCTCCAAGCACGGGCCCGTGTACGAAGTCGATCTGCTGATCGCCACCCCTGCCGGGCTGCACCTCGTTGAGCTCAAGCACTGGGGCGGGACCCTGACCAGCCCCGACGGGTCCTGGCTGTTCCTCGAAAACGGCAGGCGGCGCAGCCGAACCAATCCGCTGCCGCTGGCCAAGTCAAAAGCCGAAGAGCTCAAAGATCGCCTGGTAAGACAGTTTCAGAAACGCAAACTCCGCGGCCGTGTCCCGTTTGTCACAGCCTCGGTCCTACTCACCAACCCTGACCTGCGCTGCGAGATCGACGACAGCGAAAAGCGTCTCCACCTCTACTCCTTGAACGAGGCCCGAACCGGCCTGCCCGGCATCCAAGACCTCATCGACCGCGCACCGACCGGACAGGTCAGCAACGACTTCCTTCGGAATGCGCACAAGCTACTGCTGGGCGTGGGTATCAAGCACTCGGTAGCGGCAGAGAAAGTCGGAGCCTGGCGACTCAAATTCCCGCCATACGAAATCGGTCCGACTTGGCAAGACCACCACGCCTGGCGCGAAGACGTCGATAATGACTACCGGCGGGTGCGGATCTATCCCTACGAAAAAGACAAAAGCAACGAAGCCAAACAACGGCGGGAATCTACGAAACGTGCCGCACGGCGCGAATACGAAGCCGTCATCGGGATCGACCACCCGGGGCTGCTGTGTCCGCAGGACTTCGTCGACCACGAGGCCGGCGCTGCACTGGTCATCCCGCAAGCCGAGCAGTCCCACCGCCTCGACCACTACCTCGCCGAGCGCTGGCCGGAACTGGACCTCAAGACCCGAGTCGGCATGATCCGGCAGGTCGCTGAAGCAGTCCGCTACGCCCACGAACACCGGCTCGTGCACCGAGCACTCACCCCACGCGCAGTTATTGTGGAGCCCACAAACGGCGACTCGCTGCGCCCTCACTTGCGCGTCGGCGAATGGCAGGCTGCTGCGCGCGGCGTGTCTGGCTCAGACGAGCGCAAGATCGCCCCCACCTCACACGTCGCCCAACACCTGCACCCCGACAGCGCTGCCTACCTTGCACCTGAAGCCGAGGACCACGCCGACGGAACCGTTAGCGTTGACATGTTCGGCCTCGGCGCTATCTCTTACCTCCTACTCACTGGGCGCGCTCCGGCGCAAGACCGGATAGGGCTGCTCAGCAGGCTGCAAACCGAGCAATGTCTGCGACCATCCTCCATTGTCAACGGACTGCTCGACGAGCTCGACGAACTCGTGGCCGCCGCCACCCGCGCCAACGTCGTCGACCGCACCGACAACGCCGACGAGTTCTTCATATACCTCGAGATGGCCGAGAAAGAACTCGCCACCGAAACGGTCATCGACCCGTGGGACGCAGAACACGGCACGGTGCTCGACGGGGACAAGACCGTCGTCAAACGCCTCGGCACAGGCTCGTCTGCCCGAGCGCTCCTCGTCGAAGACCGCTCCGGGTACCACCTCAGTGTGCTCAAGATCGGCCGTGACGAGCGGTCGCACGACCGTCTACGTGACGAGGGCATCGAACTCGATGGGCTCCGCAGCAAGCACATCATCGGACTCCGCCGAGGCATGTTCGACCTCGGCGGCCGGTACGCCATCGAAATCGACTACGCCGGCGACGAAACCCTCGCCCACCGCATCCGACGGGAAGGGTTGCAGATCGACGAACTCCAGCGTTTTGGCGACCAGCTTCTTGACGCCGCTGCCGAGCTGGAAGCTCGCAACGTTTTCCACCGCGACATCAAACCCGACAACATCGGCATCAGACGAGAGCGTAAGAAGGCCGACGAGATCGTCCTTTTCGACTTCTCGCTGTCCGGGGTGCCGCGCAACGATGTGGAAGCTGGCACCCGCGGCTACCTCGACCCGTTCCTCGGGGAGGATCGGCGGCCAGCCTTCGACGGCCACGCCGAGCGTTACGCCATCGCCGTCACCTTGCACGAGATGGCCTCGACCGAACGTCCCACCTGGGGAGACGGCGGCACCAACCCCCGGTTCGATGCCGAATGCGAGTTGAAGCTCTCACCAGAGCTGTTCGAATCCGACTACCGCGAGGCGCTCACCCGCTTCTTCCGCCGCGCCCTGCACCGCGACACCGCTCACCGATTCTCCGACATTGCCGAGATGAAAGGCGCGTGGCAGCGGGTTTTCAGCTCGGCCGAAGAGCAACTGCCCGCCACAGTGTCGCTCAGCGACAGCGAGAACGTCGAGCAGCTGCGCGACGAAGCCGCCGAACGCGTCGACCGCGACACGCTGCTACCGAACTCCGGGCTCACCCCGCGAGCCATCGCCGCGGCCCGTCGGCTCGGTGCGGACAACGTCGGAGAACTACTCGGCCTTCCCTTCTCCAGCGTCACCAGCGCACGGGGACTGAGCCAACGCACTAGGAACGAACTCACGAAGCGGATCAAACAGTGGCGCGAACTGCTCACCGCGCGCACGAATGCACCTGAGCGGCAGGGTGTCGCGGCCGAGGAGGCCACCAACGGCCGGGTCGACCTCCGGGACCTCGCAGCTCGACTGGTGCCGTCTGCGACTAAGAAGAACACGAACAAGTCCGTTATCACCCGACTCGTGCTCGGCCTGCACAGCGAAGAAGGGGTGCTGCCCTCCGAACGGTGGGCCACCCAGACCAAAGTGGCCCAGCTGCGCGGATGCTCTCAGCCGGCCGTGTCGAACATCCTGCGAGCCCGGTGCAAGGAGTGGGCGGCTGAACCCGGTGTTGGCATCGTCCGCGAGCACGTCATCGCATTGCTGCTCGACTTGAATCGGGTGGCCACCGCACACGAGCTTGTCACGATGCTGGTGCCTCGCTACGGAGTCCAAGGTATCGAGGACCGGGAGGAACGGCTCGCCTACGGTTACGCCGCTCTTCGTGCCGTCGTCGAAACCGAACAGACCAGAGAAAACCCCCGCTTTACTTACCGCCGCCGCGGCGACCAGGTCGTCGTTGCCCTCGAAGTCGACGAGGACAACGAGCCAATCGACATGATCTCAGCGCCGAGGCTGTACGAGATGGCGTGGGCGATCGGAGAAGAAGCGCGCGAGCTCGCCCACGCCGATTCCCTCCCCACATCGACAGCTGTCGTCCGCACGCTCGAAGAACGGGCACAACGCGCCACCTCCTACACCGTCGGAGAGCAGCGTTTGGTGCAACTTGCCGCAGCTGTGGGTGGGGTACTACTCAACGCACGTCAAGAGCTGTACCCCAAGGACATGTCGTTGACGAAGGCGTTGTGGCTCGCTCGTGCCGGCGCCGGGCTTCCCGCGGATGGTGTCGACGGAAAGGTCATCGCCCGTCGACTCGACGGTAGATTCCCCGGACTATCCCACCGCTTGCCGCGTGGCTCCGCTCTATGTGCGCTGTTGAGCGAAGCAGGCTTCGATGTCAAGTGGAACGAGCAAGGCAAGATCGTCCCGCCCGACGCGACTCCCCCCACCTATGTTCGTCCCAGCTCAGGCACCGCCACCGCAGGTGGCCCGCGAGGAACAGCCAGTGCCAATGTCGAAGAACGGCTTAACGAGGTCGTCCAGCGTGGCGGGATGCGGCTTTTGACGACCGGAATGAGGGAATGGGGGCAGGCTCGCATTCATCTCGGCGAGGTAATCGAGGCGCCTGTCGTCAACGTCAGCAGTACTTTCGTAGCTACCTTGCGCTCTGTCATGCACGAAGTCGGCATCACGAACCCGGAGATCGTCTCTGCTGCGGATGCGGCAGAGCCCGGGACCCGGGATGCCACAAACCTCAACACCCTGCTCAAGCGGGTGTTCGCCGCGCTGGAACGGCAATGGCTTGGAGTACCCGTTCTAGTGCTGGACAGCACAACTCCGCTTAGCCGATACGCCGAAGGGCGGAAGATGCTTAACCGACTCGGTGACGCCGCTTGTTACGGCACGGACGGAGACGGCCTTCGCTCCCTCATCATCCTCGTTGCGAGCTATGAACCCGAAAAGCGTCCTGCCGAGCCGTTCATCACCAGCAGTGAGCAACATGTTGTGCTCCCGCGAGACTGGGGCACGCCGTCGGCCATGCCCGCGTGATCGACCCGCTGCCTCGTCAGAGCCAGTCGGTGCCTGAAATAGGCTTAACAGAGCGCGAATGGTCCACTGATCATCTTGTGAGGCGGGGAGAAAACGGCGACGCTGCCACCGTGCGAGCCCTCGCCACGGAACTCCCCGCCTACCTGGAGTCGTCGAGAACCATCGCCCACGGCACAAATGGCAACGTCGGCGAACCGCTCGACCTCAGTCACGTCACGCGCGCACTCCAACTCTCGCTGGCGCGCACTCGGCAACGACAACGGACCAGGCTCCGACTCCGAGAGGCCGACGGCCCGCTCGCCGACGCCCACCTCGACCGCCTCACGAACGAAACGGCAGGACGCCAAACCGGAATCGGCGACGCCGTCGCCGTCCAGCTCGCCGAGCAGCAGCGCGACAGCATCCACGCCCAGCTCAAAACACCCGTCGGTAACACCATCAACGCAGACTGATTCACGACCGATCAACGGCGGCCTCCTTGCATGCCACAAGGCAAGGAGGCCGCTACCGTGGCGCGAGGGAGGAGCCGATAGTGGCTCGGCAAACGCTTTATCACTTCACTTCCCAGTACCACCTTTCGAAGATCCTTGCGTCTGGGAAGCTGAATCCCACGGAGTCCAACATCGGGTCTGCAAACCCGATGCTGAAGCCGTACGGCACGAACGTCGGACCTAAGGTCGTTTGGCTGCTGGACACCCCAGACCTTGGCGACCACTCTCACGGCCTCCGTGGGTCGTTCTTCGACAAGACAGCGGTTCGGATCACAGTAACCACCACACGCGCGATCCGGTGGAAGAACTGGAAGTGGACCAAACGCATGAACCCGGAATGGAAGCGCGACCTACTGCGTGCAGGCGGAGGAATGTCGGCGGCTGGGCGCTGGTGGGTCGTAGTCGGCTCTATCCCGCAGGCTGAGTTCGCCCGGATCGAACAACGAGCGAACTGAGCACCAGCGGTGGACTCCGTAGTGAAGAACCGCGCGCCGGACTTGTAAGAGCAGTTGGCAGAGGATCGACGCGCTACACGCGTACGGAGGGGCGCATCCGATCGCCTAGGCCACCACCGGCAAGATCGCCGCAGCGCTATCCCGATGAACAAACCGGCCAGCACCGCCGAACGGCCGGAAGCCACCGAACGGTAACGGACTGGGACAGCAACCTCGAGGGACGCATCCTCAGGCCACCATGCCGGCCAGCTCGCCGGATATGGCACCCTTATCCGCACCGATTTGGCACACCAGTCGCATGGCTGGCCTCCGCCCGCCTTCATTCCGCCGAGCTCGGCGAGCAGGGGCAGCCCCTCGCGACGACCGTGCTCGTCTCGGTCGCCGGCGCACTGATCTACGCCGCCGCTCGCCGACTGGAAACCTGCCCGGAATCCGTCGCTCGCCAACCTGCAAGTCGGCACGACCCGAGCACCGAGCTACCAGCAACGGCCCCAACCCAGTCAGCGATAGAACAGCTCCGTTTCCGGCACTTTCCGGGAGAAACGGGCGACTTTCTATGTACAGGACACGTACCGTACGGCAGAGAAGAAGGACTAACAGGGAGAACGCGTTCGGATGCTGTATTTCTCGCAACGAGCACTGAATGAGATCGATGATGTGCAGTACAGCAGCAACAGCACGACGATCGTCTCGGTTGCGAAGGGGATAAGCGCTTCGAGGGCGACGCAGATCAGTCTCGATACACCGGGATCGACGGACAAGGTGGATTTCGCGCTCCGGAGAGCCAAGAAGGTTCGCCGCATCAAGCGGAAGGTACGCCGCGTATCCGACCCCGGATGCATCTTCGATCTCCGGGTCTCAGGATTGAAGATTGGGGTCATGCCGTTCCTCTGGTTCGGTGACCGGGGAGAGCGCCTACCGAACAAGGCTCGCGTGTTCTGGGCGCAAGCTCTCATTCCCCCGTCTCGCTGGCGGTCGAACCTGGGCGCCTATGAATTGATCTTGCTTGGTTCGTTGGACAACGTGGTGAACGAATCGTGGGTAACTCGGGAGAACGAGCTGAAGATCGGCCACTCGTACCCGTCTGACCCGTCCGTACTTAGCATGTTAGTGCAGCATGAGCTTGGATTGACGAGTGATGAAGTCCAAGAGCATCTTGAGAGCGTCCGCAAGTACGAAGTTCTCGAAGAGGGCCGCTACGCACGGTTCGCCTCGAAGGAGACCGAACGTGCACAAGAATCTGCGGACACCACGGAGATGGACTCGCATGCCCGGAGCTGGGAACGCCCTCGTCCACCAATCCGAAAAGCTCGCGTGGTCGGAATCGTCAGCGATGTTGCAGATCGCATCGTGCTGGCCAGGCCAGTTCTGGTGCAGGATCTGACTTGACACGCGAGGTGCAGCGGGGCAGGCATCGGCCATCCCACAGGGCGCCAGCGCACCGCCCCCGGCCTTCTGGCGCCTTCGGGTACCGAGCCAGCTTCGACGATCTGCGCGGCAGCTTCGTCCACACGGTGAGTGGAGTTATCTTGTGGCTAGTCACCACTGGGTCAGGCGTCGCGCGATTCCCACTTCCGAAGGTGCGGGGGGATATTGAGGCCAAGGTAGTTACGGGCCATCTCATTGGAGCTGGCACCGCCTTCGTGGACTGAGTAGAGCAGGCCGAGATAGACGAGATCCCATAGCTCTCGGTTGAGCTGCAGATTGTTGATCTGCACGTACAGCTCGTTCCCGTGGCGGTCCTCGATGTCGAGGTAGTGCGCCGCGCCGCCGACGGTGACGTTGACCTTGGTCAGCTCATAGGTCTTGATCAAGCCTTTCTTGCCGTAAATCAGCCAGTCGGCACCCGCTGAGATCCGGATGTTGCGCCCGGCGAGGAGGAAGATGAACGGCCACGGGATGATGAACAGCCACAGCCACCACACCGTCATCCAGCCGAAGCCGAAGTCACGCCAAGTGAAGTACGCCACCATGATCGCTACTGCGATGGCACCAAATGTCAGCGCACGACCTCGGGTCGGATAAAACCACTCCAGGATCGGCCCCTCGCCGTCCGGCGGCTGCGAAACCTTCGACAGACCGTGCTTGTGTTTGTCCTCCGCCACCTTCCACCCCGGCTCCAGCGGAGCACGTGGTGGGCGCGGCTCGCCAGTTTGGGGATCGGGCTTCGGAGGTAGTCCTGTGGTCACGTCACGCTCGCAATAATCAGCGGGTCATCTTCGGGTTGATCTCCGACAGGCGCTTACCGGTCTCCTCCATGCCCTGCACCGTATCGTCGCCCCACTCTTCGATGGCGAAGCCAACGCCCCACGAGACCACAGCGCCGCCTGCGACGACCCAGCCGACAGGGGTGCCCATGGCCGCGAGGCCCACCGAGGCCCCCGCTCCCGCGACGAAGCCGCCGAGGCCGGAGGCGACGCTGGTTGTCGGGTCCTTGCCAGCGATCCCGATGTCGTAGCCGATTCCGCCCCCGGTGATAAGCAAACCCACGACCGGGAGCCTGCCGCCCACCTTCAGTGCTCCGCGCAGAAGCCCGCTGCCAGCTGTTTCAGGTTTCTTGCCAAAATCAAGGGTCAGCTGAAGGAATCCCTTCGTTCGGGGTCCCAACTTATCCACCCACTGTGCGGTGCGCGAACCGATGGCCTTCCGTTCCAGTTCAGCTGCTGCCTGCGAGCGCGTGATGTTGATGGCGGCGGCCCGAGTTCGACCCTGCAAGGTCATATAGGGGTTGTTGGCGAGGCGTTCCGATACCTCGATCGAGCCGCTGCGTGCGATCTGCATCGCCTTGGCTTGCATCTTGGCGGTTTGGCCTGCCGTCGCACCAGCGAGACCGGCAAGCACGTCCGAGGCGTTGAACGGAGCCTTCTCGATCAACCCGCCGAGGAACCGGTTGAGGATGGCGATCGAGTCGTTCTCCAGCCTCCGCGCTTCGGAGACCAAAGCCGCGCAGTCCGTGTATGCCTGGACCGTGCGCACGAAGGCTGCCTCCGCACGCACGGCGTCGGCGTGGATCTGCTTCTGTTCGGGACTGGCGGGCTTGTCGGTGGGCAGCGGTCTCGGTGCTGGTGGCTCGGGGCCGGGCTCCATGATCAGGTCACCCTGGACGACCAACCCCTCCGTCAGGGCCAACTCGCGTGCCTGATCCATCCGGACCTTGACGGTGTCGATGGCGTCGGCGTGGCGGCGCAGCTCGAAGGCGAGCTCGCTGTAGCTGATGGACACCTCGTCGACGCGCGGCCCGATCTTGCCCATACCGTCGCGGAAGGCTTTTCCGGCCTCGCTGGACCAACCGCTTTCGGACTCACCACGAACGCGGTTGATGGTGTCCAAGGCCGCGTCAACGGCACGCGCCATCCCGTCAAGCCAGTCCGCAGCGGTACGGATCGTGCCAGGCTGTGGGTCCACCTTGATATCGAGTGGCATGATCTAAATCCCCCAGTGGAACTTATCGCGGGCCGTTCGGGTCGGTGCGGGCAATGTCGCCAGCGTTGCCGTGGTCGGTCTCGTCGTAGAGGTTGCGGCCCTGTGCGACCTCGTCACCGGCATAGTTCATGGCCTCGACGATCCCGGCTGCGGACAGGGTCAGCATCGCCATCGCCCCGGCGACCGCCTCGGTCGCGACACCCACCTGCGGGGCAGGCGGGGGCGCGGCGAACCCATCCAGCTCTCCGGCTCCGGTGCGGAGCTTGCTGGCGAGCGCCTCCAAATCCCCAAGCTGTGCGTGCGTTCCACCCATCAGTTCCCCCCGGCATCGCGGCGTTGGTCGGCTGGTAGCTCGGCATCCCACAGGACCAGGTCAGCGCCGCTGCGCTGCTGGATCTCCGCGACCTTGTCGGCGGGCAGCGACGCCCAGGGCTGGAGGTCCCCGCAGCTGTGCACGAGCGCCTCCAGGGAGGTGTACGCCAGTACCGCGAGGCGACCGTCCTCCAGGCGCCGCAGCTCAACGGTGGCGTCCTTGTCCTGGCTGAGGAGACGCTGTTCAAGCGGCACAAACGCTGGCTCGGGTTCCTCGCCGTTGGCTTCTGCGACGTAGTCAGCGCCGATCACCGACGGCGCCACGTCCCCGTGATCCCGCATCACGTCGCGGTTCCCGTAAGCCAAACTTCCCCCTCATACGACTGTTCTCCCAGGCGGGCACGATACCGAGCCGATCTTGCCCCCTGACGACGTCGACAACACGTCACCCGAAAAGCCCAAACACGACAACGGCCGACGCCGTAGATCATCTCTACCGCGCCGGCCCTCGCCCATGACAGAGCGGAACTACTCACTCCCCGACATCGGGCTCCTGCTCCTCGTCGGCATCGTGACCGACGCCGGTTGCCACGGGGTCGATCTCGACCGACACCGGGATTGGCGATCCTGTGACCTCAGGTTGGTTGTCATGCGAGTTGGGCATGCGGGACTCCTTTCACTTGTGGATGGAATTGGGTGGCCGGTCGGTGCCTTGGGAGGCGCCGCACCGACCGGCCGTCCGCTCGATGCCGGAGGTCGGGTGCAACAACATCGAGCGGAGTCTCGGATGATTCATGCGCTCCGGCGACGCGGGCCGATGCGCGAGCGCAACCACAGGCGTGCCTGAGTGGCGACGTCCGATTCGTCAGCCCAGTCGGATCCAATGTGGACTGTGTCGATGAGCTGGTCGTTGTCGTGCGAGCTACCGATGTCGCCGCGGTGGACGGTGAAGTAACCGGATCCTCGGCCCCAACGGAAGGTGTAGACCTCGGTCGGCGAGACGCGTTCGACCCGCCAGGCCATCGGCAGAAACCGCTTCGGCCCCTTCCTGCTCATAGCGCGACACGGGACAAGATCGGTTCTGGACACTGCGGCGTAGAGTTCGTCGCCGTGTTGGAGGGAGCGCCAGGCGGACGGAACTCGGCGCCGGCTTCCTGGAGCAGCAGGCGCACAGCTCCATAGGACCGTCCTGACACCGCGACCAGTTGCCGGATGCTCGTTCCGCCGTCGTACCAACGTTTGAGGTCAGCCGCCAGCTTTTCCCTGGCAGGCCCGGTTACCCGGGCACGTCGCTGAATTTTCCGCATAGCCACCCTTGTGATCGCGGTTTCTTGCCTAGCTGGTTTGACGGGCACCGCACCTGGCAGCGGCGGACCGTGCGACCGGTCATCACCAACACCGCCCGGCGGCAAGCAGGGCGAGCCGCTCGCGGAGAAGCTCCCGAAGTTCGCCCTCAGTGCGGCGCTCCCGCACGTATTCCAGATGTGTTTTCGATGCAAGGCCCTGCGGAGCCCTGGGCAATCCCGCACTTCTGGTTTCGCTTATGGCCGCCGGCGGTAGGCCAGTGCGAACGGCAGCGAGACCGTGCCGTCTGCACTCCCACGTCTCCGGCGGCTCGCAGCCAGCGACGAGAACAACGGTGAACGTGTCGCCCAAGGGACAGGCGTAAGCCTCAACAAGCCGCTCGACGGGCTCGTAATCCTCCGGACGCTGATAACTCGTGCGCAGTATCGGAACCGCACGAGCCGTGAAACCGGCACCCATGCCCTAGATCCCGACAATCGCGGCGATCTTCGCTGCCACGTCTTCACGCAACGCATGCCGCCCGGTGCTCACGGCTATCTGCCCGTGCTCCTTCGCGACCTGGTCGAGCAGGTGCGCCACCGTCAACGCGCCCTCACCAGCGCCGGCGTGCTGACCACCCGGCTCGGCGATCTGCATCCGCCACGCGACAAAGAGCAGCAGCCCGGCACCAGGCAGCAAGCCGGCGAGAAAAAGCAGTAAAGAAGACACCCCAGTTCAGTCCTTTCCGAAACATCGCGAGCACCTCGGCAGGCGCCCGACCACAGATGGATGCGGAGGCGTACACGCGGCACCGCAATCGGCAAGAGCTAGCCGGACCCGATTCGGCCCGAACAACAACCGCTCGACGTTCACCGGCGACACGCGATGCAGCCGGGCGGTAAACAACCCCGGGCACACCGCGTCCGACCGGAGCTTGGTCACGGCAGCGCATCGCCGGGCAGCCACAGATCAGAAACCGGCGAACCCGCCAGGCGAGGGGCGCCCGGCGAGTCGTGCGGCGGTAGCTCCAGCAAGGCCGGAACCACGTCAGCAACCGGACCACGCTTGTGCCAAACGGCCGGCGGAGAACCAAGTTCAAGATCCTCAATCCGGAACCGTGCGGCGATGGCGTCGTCAGCCGCGCTCGCCTGGAACATGTCCATCGCCCCATGACTGACCCGCATGCCCTGAACAGCAAGGACATTGCCAACACTCGGCAGATGCAGGAACCGAAAACCGGCCTGCACGCTCGCGCGCAGTGCATCGAGATGCGGACGCAACCAAGACTCCATCGCTGCCGACCTCCCGTACGTACGGTGCATTCCCATCGTGCATTCCCGTTGGATCAAGACGGTAGCAGTAAACCATGCATTCCCATTGAGGGAATGCACACAGACGTGTGAGATGTCAGGTTGCGGTCAAGTGGGAAGCTCTGACGTATGGCAACCCCGACCGTGCGGCGCCTTCAGCTCGGCAACGAGCTCCGACACCTTCGCGAGCTCGCGAACGAGACCATCGAGAACGCCGCGAAGATCGTCGAACGGACGACGAGCACGATCAGCAGGCTCGAACTCGGACAGACGGCACTGACGCAACGCCAGCTTGGGGATTTGCTCGACTTCTACCGGGGCAAGATCTCCAACTGCGAGGACACCGCATGGGTTCTTGACCTGGCCAAGGGAAACGAGCAACGAGGTCGCTGGTCCGGCTACCGCTCGGTGTACGCGAAGCACTTCCGGATGGCAGTTGACCTTGAGCGCGACGCCTCGGCCATCCACTGGTACCAAACCGAGCTCGTGTCCGGCTTGCTGCAGACCGAGGCATACATGCGCTCGCTGTTCGTTGACGCCGAAGTTCGCCCGGTTGACCAGGGGATCGACGACGCGATCAAGGCACGACTCGAACGGCAGACGATCTTGACCACCGAGAACCCTCCAGACGTCGGGTTCGTGTTGTCCGAGTCAGCATTGCGCAGGGTCGTCGGCAGCCGTGACGTGATGCGCGACCAAATCACGCACCTCATCAAGTGCGCCGAGCTTCCGAACGTTCAGATGCAGGTCATCCCGTTCGAGGCTCGAACACCGGTCGCGCCCGTTTACAACTTCACGACCTATCGGGTGCCTTCGCCTGGACAAGCCGGTCCGTTGGAGTTCGTCTACGTCGAGGAATACACGGACGGCAGGTACCTCGACCACCCGAGTGACGTCGACGCCTACGCTACGTTGTGGAATCGACTTGTAGGTGCAGCGTTGGACCCAATGGCATCGCGTGACCTGCTGCGTCGCGTAGCCGAGGAGTACGACGCCACCTAGCGGCAAGAGGGGCTGAGGACATGAGCGCATTGACGTTCACCAACTGGCGCAAGTCCAGCCGGAGCACAGGCAACCCGAACAACTGCGTCGAGGTCGGTGACGCCGCCCACGTGCGAGGAGTTCGTGACTCCAAGCTCGGCGAGGCAAGCCCGGTCCTGGCGTTCGGCCGCGGTACCTGGGCTTCCTTCGTCTCCAACCTGAAGTCAGGCCGTTTCGACCGCTGACCGAACGACGAAAGCGGGGGCTGCCGACCGGGCAGCCCCCGCCGTGTACCTACGGCCAAAGACCACACCCCCGTCAGGCCAGTGATCAAGCCGAGTCGTCGACCTGGAGATCGCGAAGACGAGCCAGACCGCGCTCCGCGGCGTAGGCGTCGAGCCCTCTGCGCCAGGCCGTGAGCCACACGCGGGCGAGCAGTCGCCGGTCCCGCGCTTCCCGCTCGTACTGACGAACCTCGTCAGCGCCCATGCGCGCCCGCTCCCACGGCCGCAGCGGCACCCCCGCATACGGGTTCGGCATCGCCGGCTGCAAGGCGGATCCAGCCGTGTACCCCGCCGCATGAGCCTCTTGCACTTGCTCGCGAGTGATCACGTGTTTCCTCTCGGCCGCGCCGTGTGCCCACTGTGGACATTGCTGGGGCACATATGGGGCACACGGCACCCCTCACCGGCCGTCAACAACAGTCACCGACCGGCAGTGTTTTTGCTGGTAGATGCCATGCGCAGCGGCGAGCCGCTGATGACGGTTTCCGTTCGTCAGAACTGGTAGTAGAGGAACGGGCTGAAGGAGCCGGTGGCGACGAGGAGTCCGGCGTAGCCGAGGCCGAGGGTCAGGACCCCTAGTCGCAGGGCGTACGCGCGGCGGGTTCGGACCGCTTCCAGGAACGGGCCGGTGCCCGAGTTCGCCGGGAGCACCACGACCAGCAGCGCCACCAGCAGGAACACCAGGCGTTGGTTGGTCACCGAGGCCGCCACGATGTCCGTCACTCCCGCGATGTCCGGTACCAGCATGTGGCCCAGCATCACGAACGCGCTGCCCAGGTCCGGCGCTCGGAAGAACACCCAGCCGACCACCACCAGCAGCAACGTTAGCGCGCGCCGACCGAGGCGGGCTCGGGCGTTGGCCGGTGCGTGGGACCAGCCGAAAGCGCGCTCGATGACCAGCAGCGCGCCGTGGTACAGGCCCCAAACCAGGTACGTCCAGGCCGCGCCGTGCCAGAACCCGGTGAGCACGAAGATGATCGCCAGGTTCCGGTAGGTGGGGGCGGTGCCCCGGCGGTTGCCGCCGAGCGGGATGTAGACGTAGTCCCGGAACCAGCGGGACAGCGACATGTGCCAGCGCCGCCAGAACTCCGTGATGGTCACCGACGAGTACGGCCGGGCGAAGTTCTCCGGCAATCGGAACCCGAGCATCCGGCCCAGCCCGATCGCCATGTCCGAGTACCCGGAGAAGTCGAAGTACAACTGCATCGCGTAGCCGATCGCGCCCAGCCAGGCGATGGCGAAGGTCATGTCCTCGTTCGGGGTGGCGAAGCAGGCGTCCACCATCGGCGCCAGCGTGTCGGCGATGACGACCTTCTTCGTCAGTCCCCAGGCGAACCTGGGGAAGCCCGCTGCGATGTCGTCGAGCCGGTGCGTGCGCTGCTGCGGCAGTTGGTCGGCGATCTCCCGGTAACGCACGATCGGACCGGCCACCAGCTGCGGGAACATCGCGATGTAGGTGATGAACGACACCGGATCGCGCAGCGCCGGGCGCTCCCCGCGGTAGATGTCCACCACGTAGGAGATGTGGTGGAAGGTGTAGAAGGAGATCCCGATCGGCAACGCGAGGTGCAGCACCGGGAAGTCGCCGCCGAACCACTGCCCGAGCATCGCCAGCTGCGCGGTGGCGAACCCGGCGTACTTCCACACCGCCAGGATCGCGAGGTTGAACCCGACGGTGCCGATCAGCAGCAGTTTCCGCCGCTGCCGGTCGAATCCCCACTCGTCGGGCTCCAAGCGCCGCCCGGCGAGGAAGTTAACCACGATGCAGGCCAGCAACAACAGCGTGGTCCCGCCCGCGCCGCTGGCGTAGAACAGCAGGCTGGCCACGGCGATCACGACGTTGCGTCCGCTGCGCGGCGCGATCAGCACGACCGCGAGCACGGCTGGCAGGAAGTACCAGAGGAACAGCGGACTGGCGAACGACATCGAGGGGCCTCGGGGTACGGGAGGCCCGCGCCTCCCCGTCTGCGGTGCGGAACTGTCTTGCTCGCAGGGACTTTAACCGAGTTCGCATCGTCACCGACCCGGAACGCGGCGGGTTCAAACCCCGGACAGCCGGTGTGCCGATCGCCTAGCCTGGGGCTCATGAACGCTCCACCCCCGCCCGGCTGGTACCCGGATCAGGCAGATCAGCGCTACGTGCGCTGGTGGGACGGTCGGCAGTGGACCCAGCACGTCCAGCCCGCCCAGCAGCAACCGGTCGCCCAGCAGCCGCCGGTCGCCGCGCAGCAGCAACCGGTTGTCGCGCAGCAGAACGACGCGTCGCCCATCGAGATGGCGTTGGGCGGCACCGGCGACACCTCGTCCATCCAGCACCAGGTGCAGCAGCGCGCTGGCGTCGGCGGTGCGGTTTCCGGTGGTGGGGGCACGCTGTTCACCGAACCCGTGCTGGTGGTCAACCAGAAGGCGAAACTGATCGAGATGGCGAACGAGTACGCCGTCTACGACCAGCACGGACGCCAACTCGGTTCGGTCATGCAGGTCGGCCAGAGCGGTGCGCAGAAGGCGTTGCGGCTGCTGACCAAGCTCGACTCGCTGATGACCGTGACCTTGGAGATCCGGGACATCACCGGACGCCCGGTGCTGCTGCTGACCCGCCCGGCCACCTTGTGGAAGGGCACGGTGCACGTGCAGCGCCCGGACCAGTCACCGGTCGGGGACATCCGGCTGACGAACGTCTGGGGCAAGGCGCGGTTCGACTTCGAGGTCAACGGGCAGCGCATCGGCGGCCTGCACGCGGAGAACCTGCGGGCTTGGGACATCAAGGTGCTGGACCACGCCGACGCGGAAATCGGCAAGATCACCAAGACCTGGCAGGGCCTCGCGAAGGCGGCGTTCACCACGGCGGACAACTACGTGCTGCAGATCCACCGGCCGCTACCGGACCCGCTGCTCAGCATGGTCGTGGCGTCCGCCCTAACCGTCGACACCATCCTCAGCCAACAACAATCCTGACCCGCAGCGCAGAAAACTCCGAGTGAAGGGCACCTTCGACCGACTTACCCGGTGGATTCCAGGGGTGGTTGCAACACGAGTGATCAATTGGCTTCGGTCAGGAGTTTAGTTAAGCGCTCGGCTGG
>NZ_JALBWV010000088.1 GCF_022678645.1 Saccharopolyspora soli
GACCTTCGGCACCGGAATTGGAAATCGTGTTGGGTTAACAGCCCTCACGGGTTCGAATCCCGTATCCTCCGCAGGTCGAAAGCCCCGGCCGCGGTAACGCGCCGGGGCTTTTCGCATTCGCTCGCACCCGTGACGGTTCACGATCGAGAAGTCTCGGGAACAGCCTCAGGGTTGGAGGCGGGCGACCTGGGGGTCGTGGTCGCTGGCTTGGTCGGCGAATTCCGCGTTGGTGTGCACGATGTCGTAGTCGCCGATGATCGCGGGGCTGACCAGGATGTGGTCCAGTTGCTGGGAGTTGCCCTCGAAGACGTAGCTGTAGCGCTCGACCGGCGGTAACGCGTCGGCCAGCGGCACCAGCGCTCCCCCGGCGGTCAACGGCGCCAAGGCCGGGGCGAACCCGAAGTCGTTCAGGTCGCCGAGCACCACGACCTTCGCCCGCTCGTCGATGGCCCGCACCTCGTCGACGAACCCGCGCACCGCCCGCGCCTGCTGCTCCCGCTGCTGTTCCGAAACGCGCGCTGGGGGCTGGAACCGGCTGTGCAGCGGTTGGTCCCCGCCCTTGGACGTGAAGTGGTTGGCCACCACGAGCACCGTCGCACCGCGGAACAGGAACTCGCCGACCAGCGGCTTGCGGCTGTCCCGCCACGCCTCGTTGACCGGGTCGATGCGGCCCGGCGACGCGCTCAGCGCCACCCGGTCGCCATCGGTCACCGGGTGCACCGGGGTGGTCGAATCCCCACCCGGACGATCCACAAAGGACACCCGAGCCGGGTTGAACAGGAACGCCACCCGGATGTTGCCGCCCGGTTCCCCGCCGTCGGCGTTGTTCTGCGGGTCGATCTGCCGCCACAGGTAGCGCGGCCCGCCCGCTGCCACGATCGCGTCGGTGAACTCCTGCAACGTCCGATCCGCGGCCACCACGCCGTCATCGGTCGGGCCGGTGTTGTCCTGGACCTCTTCCAGCGCAACGATGTCCGGTGCGGCGAGCCGGTCGACGACACCCTCGGCGAGCCGCGCGAACTTGGCCGGGTCGCCACCGGCGGCGAGGTTCTCCACGTTGTACGCGGCGATCGCGAGCTCATCATCGCCCTGCGGTCGCGTCGACTCGGGTTGCAAGCCGCCCGGCACGTGCTCGCCGAGCCGCGCGGCTTCCAGCACGTATCCGCCGAAGCGGCTGTAGTCCAGCGGGCCTTCGGTGCTGCCCCGCAACTGGTCGCCGACGTTCGCGGCCGGGAACGGCCCGTCCTCCAACGACTCGACCTTGAGCCGTCCGGCGTTGGCGTCGGCGTAGCCGGTGTAGGTGGTGCCGCCTCGGCTGTTGGCGTTCTGCTCCGGCTTGGTGGTGATCCACAGCGCGCGGAACGCGTCGGTCGGACCGACCACTCGCACGTCGTCGACCCGCAGCGACATGCCTTCCCGCGATTCGTAGTAGTCCAGCGCGTACCGCTGCGGCTCCAGCTCCCGCTTGTCGATCGCCCCGTCCTGCGGCGCGTACTCGACCGGCACGGTCTCCGGGCCGACCACTTCGGCCGGGACACCGCCCTTGCCGCTGACCTGCCAGTTGGCCTCGGTCAACTCGGTGACCGACTGGTTCGGCGTGGTCTCCGGGGTCTCCCCCTCGGCGACCGGGTAGTACTCCGCGACCAGCCCGCCGACCGAGACGACGTCCCCGACCGCCACTGCCGGGGTCTGCTCCCCGGTGAACACGAACAGCCCCTCGCTGGTGCGCGGGTCCGCGTCCGGTTCGGAGTCCTGGAACCAGAACCCGCGGGCCGAGCCGAAGCCACGCACCCCGGTAACCACGCCCGGCACTCCCACCACCCGCTGACCGGCCAGCGGCGAGACCCGCGTGCCGCCCTGGATGTCGTGGATGCGGACCTGTTGCTGCGCAGCGGCGATCGGCGCGATCGACAACAACACCCCGGTGGCGGCCAGCAGCGATGCGATGCGCACTTCGGCTTCCCCTCGCCAAGCGACATGATCGACGCGAAGCTACCCGCACCGAGCGACGAAAAACACACGATCAAATGAACAAGCCGGGAGAAAGCGCCCTTGGCAAGCACGAAAAAGGGCCGGTCCCCATCGTTGACGGGGACCGGCCCTGATCTGCGGTAGCGGTGGGATTCGAACCCACGGTGGCTGTTAACCACACGCGCTTTCGAGGCGCGCTCCTTCGGCCGCTCGGACACGCTACCGCCAGTCAGGGTACCGGTCGTCGGACGTCGTCCGGCAAAGGGGGTCAGCGCCAGGCGCGCATCCGGTCGGCCAGGCTGGCCCTGGCGCGGAACAGCCGACCGCGCACCGCCTGCTCGCCAGCCCCGACCCGCTCGCCGATCTCAAGGTAGGACAGGCCGTCGACCTCGGCGAGCAACCAGACATCGCGCTGCCGCGTCGGCAGCCCCGCGAGCGCGCGGCGCAGCGCCAGCACACCCGCGCCCGCCTCCACGACACGCTGCGGGTCCGCGGTCAACACGGCCGAGCCGAGCGCGGCGCGATGCTCGGGTACCGCGTCGACCGGCTCGGTGCGGGACGTCCGGCGGCGGCGCAGCACTATCAGGCAGCGTCGCCGGGCGACCTGGAACAACCACGCCCGCAGGGCCGCGGGAGCGGCGATGCCGCCGGATCGCCGCCACACCGTGACGAAAACCTCCTGCACGACGTCCTCGGCCTCGGCCCGGTCGCCGAGCATCCGCAGCGCCATGCCGAGAACCCCGTCGGAATAGCGACGCACCAACAGTTCGAAGGCGTCGGCATCGCCCGCCGCGATGCGGGTGGCCAGAACTGCGTCAGTCGGATCCACGTCACCCCCTGCAACGCGATGAGCCCCGCCCAGCTGGAGCGGGACGAAATTCATGGTCACAGTCCGGGTTGTCGATCGTGGCCCGGACAGGCCGCCCGAACCGGTGGAAAAGTTCAGCCACCGGAACGGGACCGGGGGACACCTACCCGGTGGGTGGCCCGTGCCGATTTCGCGCGAAATCGCCGCAGGTCCTACTCGCGGTGCTCCGCGAAGAAGTCCGCCAGCACGGCCGCACACTCGTCGGCCAGCACGCCGCCGACCACCTCCGGCCGGTGGTTCAGGCGGCGATCACGCACCACGTCCCACAGCGAGCCCACCGCACCGGTCCGCGGTTCCCACACCCCGAACACCACTCTGGCCACCCTGGCCAGCACCAATGCGCCAGCGCACATCGTGCACGGCTCCACGGTCACCGCGATGGTGCAGCCGTCCAGGCGCCAGCCATCGCCGTGCGCTGCCGCCGCAGCGCGCAACGCGAGGATCTCCGCGTGCGCCGTGGGGTCCTGCAACGCCTCCCGCTGGTTGTGCGCTCGCGCGAGCACCCGCCCGGCTCGGTCGACCACGATCGCACCGATGGGAACATCCCCTGTGGACGGTGCCTCGGCAGCGGCTCGCAACGCGGCCCGCACCAGTTCGGCATCCCCGGCACGGGCACCGGAAGTGCTCACTGGTCCAGCTTCTCCAGCACCTTCGCGAAGTCCTCGCCGAAGCCGCAGCGCTGGGCGATCATCTCCAGCTGTTCGTCCGGGTAGAGGTCGACTTCTTCGATGATCACCAGCAGCTCGCCCTCCGGGAGCCCGAGATCGGACAGGATCGCCAGGTTGCCCTCCGGCCAGACCTCTTCGTCGTCCTCATCGGGCGGATCGATGCGCAGCAGGTCGAGGACGTCGGCCGCGATGTCGTAATCCAGCGCCGCCGCGGCATCCGACAGCAACAGGTCGACGCCGCCGGGCACCGGTCTGATCAGCACGAAGAACTCGTCGTCCACATTGCACATACCGAACACCGCACCGGTGGAACGCAGCTCGCGCAACGCCGTGATCGAAGCGTCCAGGCCAGTCAGCACCGATTTGTCCATCATGCTGCACCGCCACCGCCCGTCCTCCCGCACCACGGCGACGGCGAAGCCAGCGACCGGCTCCTGCACCGTCATGAGGACACCGTAGAGCGTACGAACGCCACCCGAAAGCACTATTGCGCGCTCGTAACCATCCGGGCATTGTTTGCCGCTCAACCGGGTGCGTGGTCGTCAGCGAAGTCGGGCAGGATGGGCCAATGCGTGCCGTGTGCGTGATCGGATTGGGGCTCATAGGGGGCTCCGTGCTGCGGGCCGCCGCAACCGCCGGACGCCCTGTGTGGGGGACAACGGCGTCGGAGGCGGATGCCGCCGCCGCGCGGGCCGACGGCTTCGACGTGATCGAGATCGAGCCAGCGCTGCGCCGCGCGGCCGAGGCGGATGCGCTCGTGGTCGTCGCGACGCCGCTGACCGCCGTGCGCGAGGTGCTGCGGCAGGTCGCCCGACACGCTCCCGATGTCTGGTTGACCGACGTGGTGAGCGTGAAAGACCCGGTCGACGCCGAGGTCCGCAGCCTGTTGCCCGGCGCCCGCTACGCCGGTGGTCACCCGATGGCCGGGGTGTCCAGTTCCGGCTGGTCGGCCGGGTCGGGCGAGCTGTTCGCGGGTGCTGCCTGGGCGGTGACCATCGAGGAGGACACCGCGATCGACGCGTGGCAGCAGGCCGCGCAACTCGCGCTGGACTGCGGCGCCCAGGTGGTGCCGACCTCGGCGGCCGCGCACGACTCGGCGGTCGCGCGCATCTCGCACCTGCCGCACCTGTTCGCCGCGGTGCTCGCCGCCGTCGGGGCCGATGGCGGCCCGCTCGCGCTGTCCCTGGCCGCCGGTTCGTTCCGCGATGGCACCCGCGTCGCGGGTAGCGCGCCGGAACTCGTGCGGGCCATGACCGAGGGCAATCGCGTCGCGCTGCTCGACGCCGTCGATGACGCCCTGGGTCGACTCGGCGCGGCACGCGGTTCACTCGCCTCGACCGGCGGGCTGAAGTCCACAGTGGATGCTGGTCACGCCGCGCGCGGCGCGCTCGAAAACCTCGCGACCAGCGAGCGCACGACCGCGACGGTGCAGTTCAACAGCACGGCACTGGAGCGTCTGCGAGAACTCGGCGAGCGCGGCGGACGCGTGGTAGCACTGTCCGCGCAAGCCGCGAGTGTGGAACTGCCGGTGGGCAGTTGAGAACCGCTCTCGCCGCCGCGACGACCCACGACATTAAGAGAGGCCGCCCTGTGCGTTGAGGCGGCCTCTCCATGATCCGCTCCGACCACTGCCGAGTAGGACGGCCCTCACCTGGTCCCGCTCGTCAGCGTGGGTCGGGCGGCGATGTTCGAACTGCCCGCAGGAGGTCCGCGCGGGCTCCATCTCCCATGGTGCTCCCTTCGGAGCTGCGGGAAAAGCCCTGCGGCATGCGCGCCACCTGCAGAAATTAAGCCCGCCGACGTGGTCGCGCGCGCCGAGGTTCGCCCGGTGGAGGCAACTCGACCGGGGTGTTTTGCGCTTCCGGGTGACCATTGCCGCGGCCGCCGGGCCGAGCTATCGTGTGACTGCTTGACCAAATTTCAATATCAGTCAACCAGTCATCCGATGCGAACTCGACCCTGGAGGCGCCCCGTGCCGCAGCCGACCGAACGCGCCAACCGCATCCTCGATGCGGCGGGCGAACTGATGATTCGGCTGGGCTACCGGAAGGTGACCATCGAGGACATCGCCAGGCAGGCGGGCATCGGCAAGGGGACCGTCTACCTGCACTGGCGCACCAAGGAACGGCTGTTCGAGGCGCTGATCCTGCGCGAGTCGATCGAGCTGATCGCCGAGCTCGTCGACGGGATGCGCCGCGACCCCGAAGAGGTCCGGCCGCACCGGTTCGCGCGTTCCTCGTTCCTGGCGACGCAGCGCAGGCCGCTGATGCGGGCGCTGGTCGTCGGGGACACCGAACTGCTCGGCAGCCTGCAACAGTCCCCGACGCGCAGCCAGGGCAAGGTGTTCTCCGACCGGTACTTCGCGCTGATCACCGAGTACGGCCTGGTGCGCGAGGACGTGCCGCACCTGGTCTTCTCGATGAACGCGACGATCACCGGTTTCTTCGTGGCCGCCAGCATCAACCCCGATCTGGAGGAGCTGGCCGACCAGGACAAGGCGGAGGCCCTGGCCGACACCGTGCACCGCGCCTTCGAACCCGAAGGCGGACCGGACCACGTTTCGCTGACCGCCGCGGCAGCCGAGATCAGCGCGCTGTTCGACGAGGTCAACGCGAGCTACCGAGAGTGGATCTACCCACCTGATCCCGAGCGCGGCTGATCCCGCGCCGGACGTCATCGAGAAGGGGCAACAATGACGACCCTCGCCGACACCTGGGGAATCAACGAGGCGCAGTTCTGGCTGCGGGGCGTGCAGCCGGACCAGCCGGTCCAGTACGACTCGGAGACCGGCATGTGGAACGTCTACGGCTACCCCGAGATCCTGTACGTCCTCAGCGAACCCGGCACGTTCTCCTCGAACACCCAGCGGCTGATGCCCGAGACCACCGGTTTCACCGAGGGCAACCTGGTGCAGATGGACCCGCCGGAGCACCACAAGCTGCGCAAGCTGGTCAGCCACGCCTTCACGCCGAAGGTCGTCGCGGATCTGGAACCCCGGATCGCCGCGCTGACCAACGAGCTGCTCGACGAGGTGACCGACCGGGCCGAACTGGTCACCGACCTGGCCTATCCACTGCCGGTCATCGTGATCGCCGAACTGCTGGGCGTGCCCGCCAGCGACCGCGGCCTGTTCAAGAAGTGGGTGGACGCGATGTTCACCACCTCCAACCAGTTCTCGCTCAAGAAGCGCAGCAAGGAGCAGGACGATTACATGGCGAAAGCCATGGAGCAGGTGCAGCAGCTGGCCGACTACCTGGGCGAGCACGTCGCGCAGCGGCGGCGCAGTCCGCGGGCGGATCTGCTGAGCAAGCTCGTCGAGGCCGAGGTGGACGGTGCGCGGCTCAGCGACGCCGAAGTGGTCAACTTCGGGATGGTGCTGCTGATCGCCGGGCACATCACCACGACGATGCTGCTGGGCAACACGGTGCTCTGCCTGGACGCGCACCCTGATCAGCTAGCGAAGGTGCGGGCGGACCGAGCGCTGGTGCCCTCGGCGATCGAGGAGTCGCTGCGCTTCCTCAGCCCGTTCGCGGCGGTTTCCCGGGTGACCGATCGGGAGGTCGAGCTCGCTGGCCAGCAGATCCCGGCCGACGAGCTGCTGCTGGCGTGGGTCGCGGCGGCCAACCGGGACGCCCGGCAGTTCGCCGACCCGGACGTCTTCGACGTCACGCGGGACCCGAACCCGCAGATCGGCTTCGGCCGAGGCATCCACTTCTGCCTAGGCGCGCCGCTGGCCCGGCTGGAAGGACGGGTCGCGCTGAACATCCTGCTGGACCGGTTCCCGCGCCTTCGCACGGACCCGGACGACGCGCCCGAGTTCATCCCCAGTCCCAACGTGACCGGCGTCCGCAAGCTCCCCCTCCTGCTCAGCTGACAGCACTGGCGGTTCTGCCCGTAAGAGGCGAAATGCCGGTTACGGGCGGAACTGCCCACGCCATCAATCCGACCGCAGTGGACGCTTTCGGGCACTGATCGAGTTGTGCGCCCGCGTCACCGGTAATTGACTTGTCCACCGCCGCCGCCTGCGGGATTCTGCGCCGCATGAGCAATGCCACGGACACCTTCGCCTCCTGCCTGCGCGAGCTCGGCGTGGTTGGTCAGGTCGTCGAGTTCGACACCGACCTGCCGACCGCCGCAGCAGCCGCCGAAAAGCTCGGCTGCGAACTCGGCGCGATCGCCAACAGCCTGGTCTTCACCGCCGACGACGAGCCGCTGCTGATCATCGCCAGCGGCGCGCACCGGGTGGACACCAAGCACGTGGCCCGGCTGCTCGGGGTGCGCAAGATCCGGCGTGCCACGCCCGAGTTCGTGTTGGCGGTGACCGGGCAGCCGGTGGGCGGGGTCGGTCCGGTCGACCATCCGCAGCGGATCCGGACCGTGGTCGACCAACAGCTGGCCGACCACCCCGTGGTTTGGGCTGGAGCAGGCCGCAAACACGCGATGTTCCCGACGTCGTTCGACGAACTGGTGCGGATCACCGACGGTCTCGTCGCCGATGTGGAGAAACCCTGAATTCCACCTTCAGGTGGTCTTCGGACAACGCCTCGCGCGAGTCGCGTCCGGACAATTTCTAATTGCCGCCACGACCTTGATCGACACACCACCCTTCCGGGTATCCGGCCAAAAGATTACCAGGTCACACCAGGTGCGAATACGATTCATGTGGGCTTTTGCAGCGCTCGCCGCACCCCATCCGTTACCGCCATTACCCGTTTGGCACACCTTGAGGTGAAAGGGCCTGGTGGGATCGGCGAGCGAAAGCGCGGGCCGGTAGACATGGGAACGCAACACATTCCGGGTCCAGCCCAGATCCGGGAACCAGTATCCCCCGAATTGGAAGGAAAGCATGATGCGTTCGCTGTCCCGCATTGCTGTTGTGAGCGCTTTCGCCCTGCCGCTGGCCATCGGCGGAGCGGGAATGGCTGCTGCTGCCCCGTGGGGTTGGGATGGAACCCACAAAGACGACGGAGACAAGAACACGTGCATTTTCATCAGCTGCAACGACCTCAAGTGGGACTGGACCCACATCAGCGATGACGACGTGAACATCATCAACGCTGGCATCATCGACTGACCGAGATCGATCAGCGAGGCCCCGCCCATCCGGCTGGGCCTCGCTTTTGCTTTGCTGGCACCAACATTGGCGATTCGGGTCAGACGCTGGGCTCGAAGCGGCCGTCGATCGCGGTCCAGCCGCCCTCCACCAGTTGCAGGCTGCCGGTCACGTACGACGCGGCGTCCGAGGCCAGGTACACCACGGCACCCGCGATCTCGTCGGCGGTGGCCCACCGCTTCAGCGCGGTCTTCTCGGCATACGCGCCGTACCAGGCCTGGTCGGACTTGATCTGCTCGGTCAGCGGGGTTTCGAACGGACCGGGCGCGATCGCGTTGACCCGCACGCCCTTCGGCCCCAGTTCCGCCGCCAGCGCACGGGAGAGCTGCACGACACCGGCCTTGGTCGCGGCGTAGATGCCCTGACCGGGTTCGACCACTTCGGCGCGGAAGCTGGCGAAGGTGATGATGCTGCCCCGGCCGCGCTCGGCCATCCGGACACCGAAGTCCCGCACCAGCCGGTAGGTGCCTTTCAGGTTGACGTCGACGACCCGGTCGAATTCCTCGTCGACGGTGTCCACCAACCGTTTGCGGACGTTGATGCCGGGCGTGATGACCAGTACCTCGGCGTCCGATTCGACGGCCGCGAGCTGCTGGATCTGCGCGCCGTTGCGCACGTCCAGCTCGCACCAGCTCGCCTCGTGGCCGAGCTGCTTGATCGACTCGGCGGTTTCCTCGGCACCGGCCGTGTTCACGTCCGCGACGACCACTTTCGCGCCGAACTCGGCCAGGCCAACCGCGCTGGAGCGGCCCAGTCCGCTGCCACCGCCGACGACCACCGCCTTGCGCCCGTCGAGCTGGAAGAGGTTGGCGAGCCGATTGCTCATGATCAGATTCCTCCCGGTGCTGATCGGTCCGCTGTGGACCAGCCCGCCGGGCACAACCGCACGCCGTCGTACTGGTCTGACCACGCGATCATTCATCAGGCCGGAGGATTACGGCAAGGGTGAAACCGTCGTGACCCTTCACTCCGACCGTCTGGATCGTGGTGGCCGCCACCCGCGGCTCGGACGCGAGCATCTCGTGGAACCGGCGCACCCCGCGCACCGCTGGATCGGTGCTGTGCTCGTCGGCCACCGCGCCGCGGCGGACCACGTTGTCCACGATCACCATCCCGCCCGGCTTGGTGAGCACCATGGCCCACCGGAAGTAATCCGGGATGTTCGGCTTGTCCGCATCGATGAAGACCAGGTCGAAGGAGTCCTCGACCAGCTCAGGCAGGGTGTCCAGGGCGAGGCCGAGGCGCACCTCGGCGATCCCGTCCAGGCCTGCCCGAGCCAGGTTGGCGCGGGCGACCTCGGCATGCTTCGGCTCGGCTTCCAGGGTGATCAGCCGACCGTCCGGCGGCAGGGCTCGGCCGAGCCAGATCGTGCTGTAACCGGCGAGCGTGCCGATCTCCAGGATGCTGCGCGCCCGCACCGACCGAGCCAGCAGGTGCAGCAGCTTTCCTTGCAGAGCGGAGACGTTGATGTGCGGCAGTCCGGCCTCGTCGCCAGCCCGCAGCGCGGCGGTCAGCACCGGATCTTCCGGCACGAGCAGCCCGCCCAGGTAATCGTCCACCGCGGTCCACTGCTGATCTGCCATGGAGACCTCCAGTCGTTTTCCCCATTCCACCTGGTCGCGCCGCGCTGCGCAGTAGATCAATCGGAGGGTTCCGCTGCAACGAAGCCGCTCCCGATCGATCCGATGTGGACAAAGAGGATGATCAGCTCGCCGCGGCAGTCTCGCTGCCCCGGAAGGTGTTGCGGTAGGCGCTCGGTGACACGCTGAGTGCCGCTTGGAGGTGCTGGCGCAGCGAGGCCGCCGTGCCGAAGCCCGTGTCCACCGCGATCCGGTCGACGGACAGATCGGTCTCCTCCAGGAGCTGGCGAGCGCGCTCGATGCGCTGCTGGGTGAGCCACTGCAACGGCGAGATGCCAACCTCGTCGCGGAATCGCCGGGTGAACGTCCGCACGCTCATCGACTCGCGGGCGGCCAGTTCGCGCAGGGTCAGCGGCCGGTCCAGGTTTTCCAGCGCCCACGCGCGGGCCTGCGCGGTTGAGGAGAACTGCGGTTCGGGCATGGGCCGTCGGATGTACTGGGCTTGGCCGCCGTCGCGGTGCGGCGGGACGACAGTCGCCCGCGCGACCTCGTTGGCGACCGCCGCGCCGTGATCGCACCGGATCATGTGCAGGCACAGGTCAATTCCGGACGCTTCGCCAGCCGAGGTCAGCACGTCGCCGTCGTCGGTGTAGAGGACATCGGGGTCCAGGTGCACCGCCGGGTAGAGCTTCCGGAACACCTCCCCGGACTTCCAATGCGTCGTCGCCCGGCGGCCGTCGAGCAACCCGGCCGCCGCCAGCACGAAAGCACCGGTGCAGATCGAGGCGATGCGCGTGCCGGGGCGGATGCGCGCGAACGCGTCGGCCATGGCTGGGTTGAGTCGGCCCAAGGTGTCGGATTCGTCGTACTCGTGCGATGCCGGGACGACCACGGTGTCGGCGTCCGCCAGCGCCTGCGGACCGTGCGCGACGTAGATCGGGAAATCCGCGTCGGTGCGCACCTCACCAGGAACGAGGGTGCAGGTCACGACCTCGTACAGCGGATCTCCGGCAGGCGAGCGCGCCTGTCCGAACAGCTGGTGCACCAAACCCAGTTCCATCGGCATCACGCCGTGGCGGACCAACACCGCGACTCGACCAGTCATGGCCTGATTCTTGCACATGTTGGCTATCAGGCCACTCGTTCCGCGGCGCGCGACGGCGCAGGGTCGATGCCATGACAACTGCCATCAGGACCGAACCGGCTCCGCGAACCCGCATCCACCGCGCCTGGTGGGTCGCCGCCGTCACCGCCCTGGCGATCATCGGCGCGGGTGCCTGCGCCACCACGGCCGGTCTGCTGGTCACTCCGCTGCACCACGAATTCGGCTGGTCGCGCGGCACCATCGGCATCGCGGTTTCGGTGAACATGGCGCTGTACGGATTGACCGCGCCGTTCGCGGCGGCGCTGATGGACCGCTTCGGCATCCGGCGGGTGGTCATCGGCGCGCTGCTGCTGATCGCCTCCGGCGCGGGTTTGACCACGGCCATGTCCAACTCCTGGCAGTTGGTGGTCGGCTGGGGTCTGCTCGTCGGGGTCGGTTGCGGCGCGCTGGCGATGGCCTTCGCCGCCACCGTGACGCACCGCTGGTTCGTCACGCGGCGCGGGCTGGTGACCGGCCTGCTCACCGCGGCGAGCGTTTTCGGCCAGTTCGCCTTCCTCCCGGTGTTGTCCTGGCTCATCGACCGGTTCGAATGGCGTTCGGCGACCGTCACGCTGGCGGTGCTCGCATTGGGTACGGCGCCGCTGGTCTGGGCGGTGTTGCGGGACCATCCCGCCGACCTCGGCCTGCGCCCGTACGGCGCGACGCAGTTCGTCCCCAAACCGGCACCGGTTCCGGGCGCCGCGCCACGTGCGCTCCGGGCGTTGTTCGCCGCCGCGCGGACCGGACCGTTCTGGTTGCTGGCTGGCACTTTCGCGATCTGCGGGGCGTCCACCAACGGGATCATGTGGACCCACTTCACCCCCGCCGCGCACGATCACGGCATGCCGACCACCGTGGCGGCCTCGCTGCTCGCGGTGATCGGGGTGGTGAACGTGGCTGGCACGATCGGGTCGGGCTGGCTCACCGACCGGTTCAGCCCGCACCTGCTGCTGGCCGGTTACTACGCGCTGCGCGGCACTTCCCTGCTGTTCCTGCCGGTGCTGCTCGCCCCGACGGTGCGGCCGACGATGATCGTCTTCGTCGTGCTGTTCGGGCTGCTCGACGTGGCCACCGTGCCGCCGACGATCGCGTTGTGCCGGGAGATCTACGGCGACGACGGCGCGATCGTCTTCGGTTGGGTGAACGCCGCCCACCAGGTGGGCGCTGGGCTGGTCGCCTTCCTCGGCGGCGTGGCACGAGACCTGCTGGGCTCCTACGACACGGTGTGGATCAGCACGGCCGCGCTGTGCGCCGCAGCCGCCCTGATGGCGACCACGATCAGGCGGTCGACGGGTCGAGGTCGGGCGTGAACTGCGCGGTCGCCGTGGCGATGCCCTGCGCGATCTGGTCGCCGTCGGCTGTGCCGGAGTCCTCGGCCGCGGCGGCCCAGGCCTTGATGGTCTGCCGGGAGAAGCGCTGCACCTCCGGGGAGTTCTGCCACCCGACCGGGTTGGCGAAGACCTCCCCTCGGAGGAACAGTTCCAGCGCGAGCAGGTTGACGTCCCAGCCGGGGCCGACGAAGAGCGCGCCCGCGCCGTTGCCGGCCAGCTGCACCGGGACCGAGTGCATCATCTCGAACCCGGTAGCACCGTCCACCTCGGACAGTCGCAGCTCCACCACGCTGGTTTCCGCGCCGAAGGTCATCTTCAGCAGGCGAGGTGCCTCGCAGCGGATGATCTCGCCTCCGGCGTTGCCTTCGAGCTGGAACCGGCCGCCTTCCCGCAGCTCGCCGGTGATCGGCAGGAACCAGCGCCGCAACCGACCCGGTTCGGCCAGCGCGCTCCAGACGTCCTCGATCGGGGCGGCGTAGTTCCGGCGCAGCAGCACGCTCACCCGTTCGCCGCCGTCGATCGAGTGCTGGCTGACCACCCGCTGCACGGCGGTGACCTGCTTTGCGATGTCGATCATGTGGTTCCCTCCGTACGGACGACCGCTGGTCATCATCCGGCCTCCACCGCACTCTCGCTCGCTCCAGCAATCCGCAGCGCCTCGACTAGACCGGCGCTGCCAACAGCTGTTCGAACTCGGCCACGCCGACGGCGCCGTGGACCCGCAGGTGGCCGAACACTGGATCCAGCAGGTGCTCTGGGCCGCCTGGCTGGACGGCCCGAACTCGTCCAGCGCCGCGAGCAGCGAGAAGTGGTAGCGGTGCGCGTCGGCGAGCCCTTCGGACACGAGCCGGTGAGCGTGCACGGCAGTCTGGGTGATCAGTCGGCTCGGCGAGCTGGCCGCGCAGGCCCGCCGCAGTCATGCGGCATTCGCCCGGACCCAGCACGTCACCAGCAACGTGCTGATCGATCTGGACGGCGACCGGGCGGCGGTCGGCGCGAAGCTCATCGCGATCTTCGTGCCGGACCCGGACGCCCTGGAACCGGCCTTCACCATCGGCGAGCGCTACCGGTTCGAAGCGGTCCGCACCCACCAGGGCTGGCGCTTCTCCCACGTCGCAGCGGACCGGCTGTGGAAAGTCGTGAGTGCCTGACCGGGCTCCAGGCCGGTTACGCGCTCACGACCGCACGGCGATCACGCCGCGCGCTCGGTCTCCTCGATCGCTCGTTCCAGCATCGATCGGGCCACCCGCAGGTCTGCGGCCCGCCGGTCGAGTTCGGCCAGCCGATCGCGCAGCTTGTCGAGCACGCCGGAGCAGGGCCGCAGTCGCCCGTCGTCGCGGGCGCACGGCAAGACCGCGCGAATGAGTCGAGTGGGTGGCCCGGCCGCCAGCAACGCGCGGATCTGACCGACGACACGCTCCGAGTTCTCGTCGTAGTCGCGGTAGCCGTTGTCCTGGCGCTGCGCCCGCAGCAGTCCGACGCGCTCGTAGTAGCGCAGCAGCCGCTCGCTCGTACCGGTTCGTCAGCCCAACATGTTCCTCGAACTGTCGACGGCCAGCATCATCTTCGCGGTACGCGTGGCGATCGACGAAATCCCGGACCGAACCCTGTTCGGCTCGGACGCGCCCTACGGCGACCCGGTGCTGGCCCGCGCCACGATCGAACGAGTCACCGCACTAGGCCCACGCCGCGACCAGGTCCTCGGCGGCACGCTCGCCACCTCCTCGGCCGCTGACGATTCGGGGCAGCGTCGAGCCTTGAGGTTGCTTGATCCCAATCAAAATATCCAGTCCTGCCGAGGGTCGCGGGAGCGTCATCTGGCAACAGCGGACCGGCGAAGTTGATCAATTGCCGCCACCTGGAACTGATCCACTTGCCGAGCGCGTTGCGTTCGGCAACCCCTGGGATGCGGCTGACGGATTCGGCTCTGAGCGACCATCAGATTCTCCTCGAATTGCCATGCCAACGATTTTCACGACACGCCGAAAGCAGCCGATACTTTCCACGCGCGCATTCCCGCGAAGCCGGTCACACACGGCCTGGAAATCAAAAACGGAACCCGTTGCACGACCAGATCTGATCAGCGGGAACGGGATCGTATCCCAAGTCGACGGACCTCGCCATCGCAGCGGCAAGCAGCTCGGTCACACCGAAACAAGGCCCCTGAGCTCGTACGTTGCCACCCACCTCCAGTACACGGCCGTTCGATCGGCCGCCGTGGAACCCGGACACAGCCTCGGATCATCGGCCCAGCACGACCGCTGGCAACTAATTGCGCGGGCAATTAGACACCCGCGCCAACCAACCCCAGGTGAAATGTGACAAATTCTTGCATAACTGCCCGATTCGATTCGCCGACGCCGAAATACCGCCCGTTCGTGGAATACAGCGTCGCACATAAGGATTAGCCTGACGCATTTCCGGTTGCAACCAGAATTTCGAACGACTAGCTATTCTCGCGTGGTTCGTTCGACACCGCGGATTACTCCGAAACTTTCATTAGGAGGAACAACTGTGAAATCTGGGCTCAGGCGGAACCTTCGCGGAATGGCGGTCGCGTTCGCCGCGCTGGCCGGGATGACGGCATTCGCCCCACAAGCGTCGGCTCAACCCGTGGAGACGACCACCACGGTGCAGGCATCGCCATCCTCCGCGACTGTCGGGCAACAAGTCGTGCTGAGCGCGACGGTCAGTTGCTCGGCGGGCACTCCCGGCGGTCTTGGAGTGACCTTCTGGGACGGTCCGGAAATCCTCGACACGGTGCCCCTCAACGCGAGTGGAAACGCGTCGCTCACCACCTCTTTCGACACCGCCGGGAGCTACGAGATCACGGCTGCCTACAACGGTGATGACAACTGCGGGGCGTCGAGCGACACAACCATGGTCCAGGTGTCTTCCGCACCCGTACCGCCGCCAGCGCCCCCGTGCCGCTGCGGCTTGCTCGACCTCATCATCGGCGACATCAACTTCGGCGATTACACCGTGACGAACTAGTTGCCACAACGGGCATCGGGCGCGGACCAACGACGAGCCCGTTCCCGATGCCGCACCCCGCATCAACCCCGGCTCGGAATTCGAGCCGGGGTTGATGTTCGCGGGGTGAAGACACCGCAATCGCCGTCCCACCGCGAAACGATCGCCGCAAACGCGTCCGGGATCAGATCTGCGGAGCCGGAATGTAGTTGTACGCCAAGGTTCCGCTGTTACCCGCTGGCGTGGCCACCGCCACGAGTACCGTCCCGGTGCCCGGTGGCGCGACAGCGGCGATCTGCGTGTCGGACAGGACGACGAAGGACGCGGTGTTGACGCCGAAGGTGATCCCAGTCGTGAACGTCAGGTTCGAACCCGTGATCGTCACCCCGTTCCCACCGGCCTCCGGGCCCTGGGCGGGGACCAGACTGGTGATCGTCGGCGTGCTGAGGTAGCCGAACGACAGCGAATTGCTGGTGCCACCAGGCGTGGTGACGACGACTTGCGCCGGGCCCGCCGGACGAGCGGGCGTGGTCGCGGTGATCTGCGTGCTGGAGTTCACCGTGAAACTCGCCGCCGGAGTCCCGCCAAATGTGACCGCCGTAGCACCGGAGAGATCGGTGCCGGTGATCGTGACGACCGTTCCCCCCGCAGTCGGCCCCAAGTCCGGTGTGAGCCCCACCAACGCAGGGGCGTTGAGGTAGAAGAAAGCGACCGTGTTGTTGCTGGTGCCACCAGGGGCGGTGACGACGACTTGCGCCGCGCCAGCCGGACGAGCGGGCGTGGTCGCGGTGATCTGCGTGCTGGAGTTCACCGTGAAACTCGCCGCCGGAGTCCCACCGAAAGCGACCGCCGTAGCACTGGAGAAATTGGTGCCGGTGATCGTGACGACCGTTCCCCCCGCAGTCGGCCCGCTGCTGGGGCTGACGCTCACCACCGTGGGCGTGGGTGGTGTCTGGTAGTTGAAGAACACCGCGTTGGTGCTGGTTCCGCCCGGGGTGGTGACGCGGACTTGGGCGGCGCCCGCCGGCCGGGCAGGGGTGGTCGCGGTGATCTGGGTGTTGGAATTGACGTTGAAGATGGCGGAAGTGCCGCCGAAGGTGACGGCGGTCGCGCCGATGAATGCGGACCCGGTGATGGTGACGTTGGTGCCACCCGTCGTCGGCCCCGAGCCAGGACTGACCCCGGTGACCGTGGGGATGACCAGCACTCCCGCGGAATCGGTGTCGTTCGCTGGCTTTTCCACGTTTGAACTGCCTGCGTGTGGATTGGTGACCATGATGTCCTTCATGCGCGAAGCCAACGCTGCCATCGCTTGACGAGCCATCGCAGCGCAGGCAGTAGGACGGCTGAGCCGGAACCGGCGCCGGTAGTGACTAGTACTTGCCGGTTGTGGTTTTCGACCGCCGAAGTCGGCGAACTCTTGGTTTTGGGGTGGAGCCAGGGGCGCGGAAAACGCCCCTGGCTCACCGATTTGCTAGATACCTGGCCCTGCGAGGTAGTTGAAGCCAGCGGCCAAGGTGTCACTACCACCGGTGGTGGTGACCACGATGTCCGCCGTTCCCGCAGTTCCAGCCGGGGTGACGGCGGTGAGCTCCGTGTCGGAGAGGACGCTGAAGCTCGCCGGGGCACCGTCGAAGGTGACCTGGCTGGTGGTCGTCAGCCCGGTTCCACCGATGGTGACCGGTGTGCCGCCCGCCGTCGGCCCTTCCGCCGGATCCACATCGGTCACCGTCGGAGCGGCGACGTAGGTGTAGAACAGGCCGTTGGTGCTACCGCCCGAGGTGGTGAGGGTGATCGGCACGGTTCCAGCCGCTCCCGCAGGCACGGTCGCGACGACGGTACCCGCGTTCGCGCTGGTGATGGTGCCAGCGTTGGCGCCGAACGTGATGGCGCTGGCCGTGTTGAGGTTCGTGCCGGTGATCGTCACCGAGTTGCCGCCAGCGGTGACCCCGGAAGACGGGCTGAGGCTGGTCTTGGTCGGCGGCTCGATGTAGAAGAACGGCAAGGCGTTGCTGGTCCCACCCGGCGTCGCGACGGTGACGCCGACCGAACCGTGCCCCGCTGGACTGACCACGTCCACCTGGGTCGCGGTGTTGGCGGTGATCGTCGCGGGGTTCAAACCGAAACGGACCGCAGTTGCGTTTGCCAGGCCGGTGCCGGTGATGACCACAGCGGTCCCCCCGGCACTGGATCCCTGATTCGGGCTAATTGGCATTGAATCCTCATTCCAATCAGATGGCGTAAGGAACATGCCCGCGCCAGACTCCACGCGGAGCGCACCCCAGTTGCACTCAGTAACTAAGAGAGTTCCCCAGTTGAGTCCGATCGTCGCGGACAGTGACCAACCTAGCTCGTGTGACCACTGATCGTTAGTAATTGAACACGAACGGTTATATGTTCACTCGCAAAGCCCTAAAGGGTTAACTGTGGGTGTAAGAACCAGGGCCACATGGCGTAATGCATTACCTACCTTTGTCGCCCCAATGGAAGCAATGCTGACCACAAAACAGTTACTGTCCGTGTTTTTCGTGGCGTCTCTGCCCGTCCGTGTCGCAAGTGGCTGGAACGAAACCCAACCGAATCTCGACAGACCCGGCAGAGCGGTAGCGACGGTCACGCACACCACAGAGGGAGCTCGATGGCACGCACGACGCGCAAATCGGTGGAAGCGAAGACCTTGCGCCGCAAGAAGTTCACAAGACGCGTGCCGGACACACCGGGGTAGCCCGAGACCGAAGTGTTGGTCCCACGGACTCACCGCCGACCCTTCGGTCTCACTTCGGTCTCACAACCCGCCTAAACGACTACGGGGGAGCCTCCACATGCGCAGCGAACAGACTCTGGAAAGCAAGAAACCCCCTGCTGGAGGGGGTTTCTGCTGTCTCGACCAGACGCGCGCCCGAAGGGATTCGAACCCCTAACCTTCTGATCCGTAGTCAGATGCTCTATCCGTTGAGCTACGGGCGCTCGTTCAATTTTGGGTCTCCACCTCGCGGTGAAGGCCGCAGCGGAGGCTCCGGGATTTGAACCCGGGAGGGGGCGTAACCCCCAACCGCATTAGCAGTGCGGCGCCATAGACCAGACTAGGCGAAGCCTCCCGGTAACCCTCGTGGCCACCGGAGAAAAGACTACACAACCGGCCGACCGGTCGACAAAGGGGGGTCGATGTTGGCTCCGGGGTGGCTGGGTCAGCTGTCGATCAGTCCGCCAGATCGGCGCTGAGCTGCACGAACGGATCCAAGGACGCCGGGTTCCGCAGGGCATCGCGGCTGACCGCGCGCTCCGGCGGGGTGCCCGCGAGGATCTTCTTCACCGGGACCTCCAGCTTCTTGCCGTTGAGGGTGCGCGGCACCTCGTCGACGACGATGAACCGGTTCGGCACGTGGCGCGGTGAGAGCTCGGTGCGCAGCGCCGCCGCCAGCTTCGGCTGGACCTCTCCGAGGTCCGCGCCGTCGGCCAGCACCAGGAAGCACAGCAGTTCACCGTCGGTCTCACCGGCACCCGAGGTATCGATCACCAACGAGTCGACGATCTCCTCGAAACCCTCCACGACCCGGTAGAACTCGGCGGTGCCCATCCGGATGCCGCCGCGGTTGAGGGTCGAGTCGCTGCGACCGTAGATCACCAGGGTGCCGCGGTCGGTGAGCCGCACCCAGTCGCCGTGCCGCCAGATGCCGGGGAAGGTGTCGAAGTACGCCTCGCGCAGCCGGGAGCCGTCCGGGTCGTGCCAGAAGAACACCGGCATCGTCGGCATCGGCTTGGTCAGCACCAGTTCGCCGACTTCGTCGTGCAGTTCCTTGCCGAACTCGTCGTAGGAGGCCACCGCCGCGCCGAGCATCGGGCAGGAGATCTCCCCCAACCAAACCGGAACGTCCGGCGCGGCGCCCACGAACGCGGTGCACAGGTCGGTGCCGCCGGAGACGCTGGCGATCTGCACGTCCTCGCCGACCGCGTCGGCCACCCAGCGGAACCCGTCGGTGGTCAGCGGCGCTCCGGTCGACCCGACGGTGCGCAGCGCGGTGAGGTCGAAGTCGTCCTTGGGGCGCAGTTCGTGCTTCAGGCAGCTCTGGATGAACGGCGCCGAAGTGCCGAAGTAGGTGACCTGGTGGCGGGCCGCCAGCTCCCACAGCGCGGTCAGCGACGGGTAGCCCGGACTGCCGTCGTACAGCACCAGTGTCGTGCCGGTCAGCAGGCCGCTGACCAGGTAGTTCCACATCATCCAGCCGGTCGTGGTGTACCAGAAGAACCGATCGCCGGGACCGAGGTCGCAGTGCAGCCCGATGGCCTTGAAGTGCTCCAGGACCATGCCGCCGTGGCCGTGCACGATGCCCTTCGGCAAGCCGGTGGTGCCCGAGGAGTACAGCACCCACAGCGGGTGGTCGAAGGGCACCGGGTCGAATTCCAGCGGCGCGCCGCGGTGTTGCGCCAGCATGTCGTCCCAGTCGATCGTCCCGGCCAGCTCCGCGCCCGCGCCGAGGTAGTCGATCAGCACCGTGGCAGACAGGCTCGGCATCGCTTCGCGCAGTTGGTCCACAGTGGATTGGATGTCGAATTCACGACCGCCGTAGCGGTATCCGTCGACGGTGATCAGCACCTTGGGCTCGATCTGCACGAAGCGGTCCGCGACCGCGCGGGCGCCGAAGTCCGGCGAACACGACGACCAGGTGGCCCCGAGACTCGCCGCCGCGAGGAACGCCACCAGCGTCTCCGGGCTGTTCGGCGCGAGCGCGGCGACCCGGTCACCGGCCCGCACCCCCAACGCCGCGAGCCCTGCGCGCGCGGCGGCCACCCGCGCCCGCAGTTCGCCGTAGCTGATCTCCTCGGTGCGGCCGTCCTCCCGCGCGAAGATCACCGCCAGGTCGTCGTCCGCCTTGCCCGCGCCGCCGCGCAACGCGTGCTCGGCGTAGTTCAACGTCGCGCCGGGGAACCACTGCGCGCCCGGCATCACCTCGGCGCTGAGCACCTGCTCGGCGCGGTCGTGGAAGCGGACCTCGAAGAACTCCGCCACCGCCGACCAGAACCCGCTCAGGTCCGACACCGACCACTGCCACAGCGCCCGGTAGTCGGGCAGGTCGAGGCCGCGCTCGATGCGCAACCATGCGCGGAACCATGCCATCCGGCTGGCTGCCACGCGCTCCGCGCTCGGTTGCCACAACAACTCGGGAGTCGATTCCGGGTGGGTGCTCGATGTCATGGGCTCTTCCTAACCCACGACTACCCCGTTCAGCCAGCCTCCAGCGCTGGCGAGGTCCGCCGTCGGTGCCGGGTGCGCAATTTCTCGCGAAATTGCCACCGCCGCTTCAGCGGATTGGTGTGCCAGGAGTAGTCGTCAGGCAAGCCACTCCGCGCACTCTCTCAGCGCAGGTGGAGGTCGAACCAGTTGCGGGCCCGCTGCCACGCCTCGGAGGCGGCCTCCGAGTCGCGGTCGAAACGGTGCCCCGCACCCGCATAGCGGACCACGTCGGTCACCGTCGGGGCGGCGTCGGTGACCTCGCGGAGCTTCTCGACCTCGCCCGCCTCGATCTCGTCGTCGTCGCCGTACAGCCCGAGCCACGGGCAGGCCAACTCCCCGGCGATCTCCACCAGCGGCGGAACCGCCGCGGACAGCGGGTCGAGGATGCCGCGTCCGCCGACGCTCACCGCTGCGCCGAGGGTGCGGCTGGCGGCCACCACCAGTGCCGCGGTGCCGCCGACGTCGAAGCCGATGATCCCCTGCCGGTCGGCGGGTACGCCCCGGTCGGACAGCCATAGGAAGGCCGCGTCGGTGTCGGCCAGGATCGAGTCGCCGGAGAGCCGTTGGACCTGGTCGTGCACGTGCTCGTCCGGATGGTGGTCGTGGAATTCGTCGGTGCCGTCCCGGTGGTAAAGGTGCGGCGCGACGGTGAGCCAGCCCTCTTCGGCGAGGGCGCTGCTCAACCGACGCACCCGCTCCGTGACACCACGGGCCTCGTGCAGGACGACCAGCCCACCACGCACCACGGTGTTCGGTTCGGCGAGGGTGAACCGGAGTTGGGTGCCGTCGGTGAGCGCAAGCGTCTCGGTCCGGGTTTGGGTCATGCGGAGCAGGTAATCACGTCGAGGTGAACACCAGTCAACGAGTTCAGCCGGTCGGACGAGTGAATTCGACCGACGGTCACCAAGACGAGGCAGTCGGCTTGGGCCAACCGCCGCACGCGCGTTTTCCGGGAGCAGCGGAGCACGGTGCCGCGTCGGCGGGTTAACGTCCAGGTGTCCCACTGGAGCTAGGAGTCGTAAATGACCGTGCGCACTCGTGCCGACCTTGAGCAGTTGCCCGCTTACGTCGCGGGACGCACCATCCCCGGCTCGATCAAGCTGGCCAGCAACGAGGTGTCGGAAGGTCCGCTGCCCAGCGCGGTGGCGGCCATCAACCAGGCGGCCAGCGAGGTGCACCGCTACCCGGACATGGGCGTCGGGCGACTGACCGAGGCACTGGCCGCGCGGCTCAAGGTGGATCCGGAGCGGATCGCCGTCGGTTGCGGTTCGGTCGCGCTGTGCGAGCAACTGGTGCAGGCGACCTGCACCGCCGACGACGAGGTCGTCTTCCCGTGGCGGTCCTTCGAGGCGTACCCGATCATCACCCAGGTCGTCGGCGCCAAGCAGGTGCGCGTGCCGCTGACCGCCGAGCACGCGCTCGACCTGGACGCGATGCTCGCCGCGATCACCCCGGCCACCCGGCTGGTATTCGTCTGCTCGCCGAACAACCCGACCGGCACCCTGGTCCGGCGCGCGGAGCTCAACGCCTTCCTGGACCGGGTGCCCTCGGACGTGCTGGTGGTGCTCGACGAGGCGTACTTCGAGTTCGTCACCGACCCGGACGGCCCGGACGGCATCGAGATCGCGCTCGAACGCGACAACGTCGCGTCGATGCGGACCTTCTCCAAGGCGTACGGCCTCGCCGGGCTGCGGGTGGGTTACACCGTGGCGCCGCCGAAGGTCGCCGAGGCGCTGCGGAAGGTGGCGATTCCGTTCAGCGTCAACGCGCTCGCGCAGGTCGCCGCGATCGCCTCGCTCGACGCGCCGGACGAGTTGACCAAGCGGTGCGCCAACGTGGTGGCCGAGCGGGAGCGGGTGCACCGCGAACTCGTGGCCGCCGGGTACGAGGTTCCCGAAACGCAGGCGAACTTCGTGTGGCTGCCGCTGGGCGAGCAGACCGCCGAGTTCAACGAGCACTGCCTGCGGAACCGTGTCGTGGTCCGCGCGTTCGTCGGTGAGGGCGCGCGGGTCACCATCGGAACGCCCGACGAGAACGACGCGTTCCTGGCCGCCGCCCGGTCGTTCCGCCAGGTGGCGGAATAACCCTCGCCCATTCCGGTGCGTCGGCGAATCCGGGCGCACCGGAATGGGCGCCATTTCCGGCAAAACTTGATCATGTCTCGCGTTCGACCTATAGAGTTCACGCGTACCGATGAACGCAGTGCGATCAATGGGGCGAAAAGTGAATTTCGCGAAGAAAGCCGCCGCTGGGCTGGCCACTGCGACCGCCGGAATGCTGCTCGCGGCAACCCCCTCTTACGCGGCGCCTATCAGCGATGACGTGACCGCGGCCTACGTGGTGGTGGACGTCGAGTCCGGCGAAACCGCGCTGAAGCACCACGAGCACGACAAGTTCCGCTCGGCGTCGTTGGTGAAGCTGCTGATCGCGATCGACTACCTGGAAGCCTTGAACGGCGGGGAGATCCCGGCCGAGGACCGCGCGCTGCTGGAACCGATGCTGCGCTCCAGCAACGACGACGCCGCCAGCGCGCTGTGGGTGCGCGGCGGGCAGAAGGCGATCGTCGATCGGATGGTCGCCAAGATCGGGCTGGTGGACACCGCGGCGCCGGTCGACGAAGGCATGTGGGGCTACACCGCGCTCAGCGCGTCCGACGTGGCCAAGATCTACCAGTACATCCTGCACGACGCGGCCCCCGAGGTCCGCGAGTTCATGCTGACCAACCTGCACGCGCACACCAAGTGCGCGGACGACAAGTTCGACCAGTCCTTCGGGATTCCCAGCGCGGTGGACGAACCGGGCGCGGTCAAGCAGGGCTGGTCCGGGTTCGGCGCCGCGCCGGAGCCCGGCAAGGAGTGCAAGGACTCCAGCGACCCGCAGCTGAGCCTGAAGGTGCTCGGCTCGCCGGAGGTGCGGCAGGCCCGGGAGATCGCGCCGGGTGAGGAGACGACGCCCCAGGCGGCCGACGACATCGACCTGAAGCGGCCCGCCATGCACACCTCGGGCACCGTCGGCGACGACGAGAAGATCATCGTGCTGCTCACCCTGGAGCCGGAAAAGACGCCTTGGGACACCGCCGCCGCGCGGACCACAGCGCTGACCGAAGTGCTGGACCGGGCCAGCAGCTGATCGAATTCCACTGTGGAGGGCACCTCGAACGGTTCGGGGTGCCCTCCACAGGTTTCCCAGAGGTGACCGATGCGAATCCTGTTCAACGGTCGGCCGCACGTCCACTACCGGCAGATCTACGTGGCGAGCGGGCTGAACCTGGATCTGACCGACGCCTGCGCGGGTCAGTCCAACGGCCTTTGCGGTGCCGCAGTGCCGGGTTCGCTGTTCCTCACCACCGGCCTGCACACCGGGCACATCGCTTTCACCGTGGAGCTGCACGAAAAGCCGCCGCCGTTGGACGAGTCGTGGCAGGAGATCGTCGAGGTCTCCTTCCGCCCCGTCGAACCGGACGTCGCGCTGGTGCAGTGGGCGGGCGAGGCGGCGTGGCCGCTCGATCTCGAATTGACCAACTACCGGGTCCGGTACTGCGCGACCGGCATGGACCAGGCGCGCGAGGCGGACACGATTCTCGACGATGGGCCGCCGCTGGACCGGTATCTGCTGCAGTTCTGGCCATCCCCGCCCGCGCCGGATCAGGTGGTGAAGCAGACCAGCGACAGCGCGGCGTATTGGCACGACATCGCCCGGAAGACCACGCCGCCGCCGACTCCGGAGGAGAAGGCCGAGGCGAAGCGGCGCGAGCAGCTGGCGCTGAAGCAGGCGAAGGACGACCGCGAGGCCGAGCGCTGGGGTGGTCGCCCGCCTTCGGAACGGCTGCGCACCCTCGGCGGCAACGTCTGGGGCATGGCCAAACTGGACCGCGATCTGGTGGATGCGGTCGAAGCCATCTCTCCCGATCGGCAGCGGATGCTCGCGCGGTGGGCGGCTCGTCGGGCCTGCACCGAAGCCGGACTCGTGGTGCTCGACAGCGTCGAGCGAGCACTGGCGGCCGCCGATCGGCAGGAGCCGCTTCCAGCGCCGTTCGACGACGAACGGCAAGCCTGGGAATGGCTGCTGCGCGATGACCAGGTGCCGCACACGACCGTCGCACAAGTTCCGTTGGACGCCAACGGTTTCGACGCCCCACCAGCGCCGCGGATGCTGCAGCAGGCCATGGCGCTCCCGGCGCTGTTCGCCGCCGTCGACACCGATCCGCTCCGCGGCGCGCTGGACGCGCTGTTCGCGATGGCGCACACCTTCGGCCCCGCATACCGCGCGGTCTTCGCCGAAGCCCGCGATCTGCTTGCGTAGTACGACATTCGTTGGACAACCGCGTCTGTTGTCTCCAGCTGCGAACAAATACGGCGAATAAGAGCGCGCGGATTGGTGTGTCGGGGTGGTCGTCAGGCGAGCGGCGGCAGCCGCTTCCTCCCACCCTCGCAACTTGCACCGCCGCGGGTTCTCAGAGGTTTTCTCGCGAGGACAGGGGTACCGCTACCGGCACCGCCACGAAAGCCACGCCGAGCACTCATAAAATACGGTGGTGTTCAGCGAAGAGAGGGGGAGTACTTCGCCGAACACCACCGCAGGGGGGTGTGGTCGCTTGAGCCGAAACGACCACTTGGAGTGCGTAGCAATCTACGCAGCACGGAATGTAGTAGTGATCATGGAACGCTGGCCAGCGGCATCGTCGGAACGCACCTGTTCAGGTGGCGGAAGCCAGCCGTCCGGATGATCTCAGCCGGTGACCGCGTGGTGCCCGCGGACGGGGTCCGGGGTGGGCGCGGTCGGCAGGCTCGGCGAGGTGGCCTCGCCGGGGCCGCCAGGTCCACCCGGCCCACCGGGGCCGCCAGGTCCGCCGGGTCCACCTGGCCCACCAGGTCCGGGCTCGCAATCCGCCCCACCCGGGCCCGGCTGACCTCCGGAGCCCCCTGGCCAGTCGAATCCGCCCGGCCAACCGGGGCCACCCGGCCAGTCGGGGTTACCCGTTCCGCTGGAGCCGCCCGGACCAGTCGTCCCAGGTGGGCAACCTGGCTGTTCAGGCTGGTTCGGTTCCTCTGGTTGCCCCGGCGGCTCGGGGGTCCCCGGCCCCGGGCTCCCCGTCTGCGGGTGGTCCACGATCGGTGCGTTGACGCAGTTGTTGGCCAGCGGCGACAGGATCGGCACGACGGCACCGAGCACCGCGATGTTGTTGCCGCACAGCTGGATCGGCAGCAAGCTCAGGTTGTTGTCGTTGCCCAAGTTCACGCCGTCGTTGTCGGTGCTGTCGGCGAACGCTGGCGCACCGCTGACCAGCATTCCGGCGCTCGCGGCGAAAATCCCCGCGACACAAGCCGTCCTACGCATACTCGCACTTCCTTTTCTGTGTTTTCCGGGAAAACTCCAGCCGCGGCGTCACCGCAGGTGGACGAGGGTGCCCAGCGGCAAGGTGGTCAGCAGCCGCAGCGCGTCATCGGGCACCCGAACGCATCCGTCGCTGCTCGCCTGCCCGAACACGGCGGGGTCGGGCCAGCCGTGCAGCGCGACCGTGCCGGGACCGCCGCCGTAGGTGTTGAAGGTTTCCGAATGCACGCCGAGCGGCAGGATGATCGGGCTGAACCGGGTCACGGTCTCCTCGATCGCGGCCATGATGAAGGTGCGGCCACGCGGTGTCGGCGAGTCCGGCGCGCCGACACCGACAGTCCACTCCCCGACCACCGCACCGTTGTTGCGCACCACGAGCCGCCGTGCGTCGATGTCGACGTCCACGACGTAGGGCGACCGAGCGCGGTCGACCCGGCCATCGGGGCGCACCCAGCCGGTGGCCCCGTTGGGGCGCGACGGGAGCAGCACCTGCGCCCACGGCCCGCGTTCCGCGATGACCGGCACCCAGGTGGGGTTCTCCAGCTGGGTGGCGGGAAGGCGGGCGAACACCGGGCCGTCGGGCGCTTGGTGCACGGGGATGTCCTGCTTGACGTGCAGCACGACGCCATCGGTGTCCGCGGTCGGCGCCGGATCCAACGGCGCCGAGGGAAAGTCGGCGAAGGTGGTCGCCGACACCTGCATGCCGAGGTCGGCGCGGGCCATCGCGTGCGCGGGCTCGATCGGAGTGGCGCCCGCACAGCCGGTGAGCGCGAGGCACAGCGCGCCGAGCGCGGCGGCCGTCGTCGCCCGGACTCGGCGATCGGCGGAATCAGCTCGTCTGGCACCAGTTGTGCGAGGTCTCATGATCGGCTCCTGGCCCGTTTGCGTACCTGTTGTCGGCAGCGTCCGGCGATGGCCGGGAAGCACCTGCGGCGGGCAGCCTGATCTGCGAGATCAAGTGCCGCCGGGAAGCTAACCCGTCCCCGGCGAGCAACGACGCAGACCATCCGGAGCACGACCACGCACATTGCCTGCCTGATCAGGACAAACAAGCCAGTGCGACTGTCAACTTTGGATCGTTACGCGATATAGACCGCTCGATCGTGTGAGGTTTTTACCTCTATTGAGCGACAAAAGGCCGGGTCTTCCGAGTCGAGGGGCGACTCGGAAGACCCGGCCTGTCAGGAGCTCGCTATGTCACTTCCAGGTGGCGGCGAGACCCAGCGGCTGGCTGTTGGAGTCCGTCGGCTGGTACTCGACGGTGAATCCGGTGGCGTCCGCGGGCACGTCGTAGATGATCTGGCCGGTGGCGACCTCACCGTCGGCGGTCAGCAGGTGGATGAACGACCCCGAGATCTCCATCGACGCGATGGCGGGTTCGTACCGGTTGCCCTGCGCGTCGACCAGGATGAACTCGTCCTCGCTGACATTGCCAGCGATGCCCTTGAGCAGCGACGCCTGACCCTCGACCACGACGAACTTGCCCTTCTCGGGCGGGAAATCGGCCTGCGCGGCGTCGTAGTCGGCAGGTGCGCCGATGGTCACCTGCAGTTGGGTGTCCTCGTCCGCCTGGAACGTGATCGGCTGCCCGAAGGCGACGTTCTGCGGGCCGGTGGACTCCTCGGATTCGGTGCCGCTCTGGCTGGTGCCCTCCGTCGAGGCGGAGTTCCCACCGTCCGACGCGTCCGACTCCGCGGCACCGCAGCCTGCTAACCCGATCAACAACGCCGCGGCTAACGGCGCAATCAGCCTCTTCAATTTTCCTCACACGAATTGATAGGTCTGGTCCAACGGCGGTCACGTTGCCACAAGCACCCAGACGGAACAATCAGAACGGACAAATGTCCTATGGAGTACTTCAACTGAACTCCGGATGCGCAACCGGGCAGCCGCGAAAACTGCTGACATGACCAGGGTTTACGACTTCGCGGACAGATTCCGCTGCAACAGCAAGGTACCGATCCAGCGGCCGAACTTGTGGCCCACATCATGCAGCCGACCGACCTCCCGGAAACCGCAGGCGCGATGCAGTGCCGCCGAGGAGCCGTCCCCGTCGTCGGTGATGACCGCGATCATCTGCGCGACCCCGGCTCGTGCGCTGCTCGCCACCAAGTCCCCGAGCAGGAGCCGCCCGAGTCCCTTCCCGGTCCAACCCGGCGCGAGGTAGACGGTGTCCTCGACGGTGTAGCGGTAGGCGGGCTTGGGGCGCCACGGCGCAGCGTAGGCGAAGCCGACGAGCTCGGTGCCGACCTCGACGACCAGGAACGGCAGCCCGTTTCGGGTCAGCGCGTCGAACTTCTGCCGCCACTGGGCCGCGCTCGGCGGCACCGTCTCGAACGTGGCGGTGCTGTCGTTGACGTAGTGGGCGAAGATCTCGGCCACTACGTCGAGATCCGCGTCAACGCCGGACCGCACGCACGCGTCTCCTGCGCCCATCAACACTCCCAATTTCTCTATAGTGAATAGACTTGCCATTATAGTGAAAACATGGACCTGGTGGAACTGGGCAAACGCGTGCAAGCGCTGCGGATCGACCGGCGCATGACGCTCCAGGACTTGGCAACGGCTGCGTCCGTGAGCGCGGGGATGTTGTCCGCCGTGGAACGCGGGCAGAAGGCGGCGACCATCGTCGTGCTGGCCCGCATCGCTGACGGCCTGGGCGTCCCGATGGCGGACCTGATCACCGCGCCGGAGCGGGTGATCGTCCGGCGCGCGGCTGAGCAGGATGCCATCGACGAAGTCGGTGGATGGCAACGCACCATCCTCAGCCCGGTGGTGCCAGGGGTGAACTTCGAGTGGATCCGGTCCAGGCTGCCCGCTCGGTGCGATGCCGGGCTCTTCCCCGCCTACGCACCCGGCTCGCACGAGTTCGTCGTGGTGGAGTCCGGCTGCCTGCGGCTGACCATCGGCGCGGAGGTTTTCGACTTGGCGGCCGGAGATTCGCTGTACTTCGCGGCCGACACGCCGCACGGCTACGCCAACACCACCGACGAACCCTGCGCGTACTACGTCGCGGCGTTGATCATGCGGCCACGCCGACCGACGGCCGACCGATGAATTCCGGGACGCCCGGGAGTCTGTACCGGTAGGGGCACTGTCGTGAGTGGTAATGGCCGTTCTTACGACCGCTGCCACTCACGACGTGGTGGGTTGGCCGGAGCCCGGTCGAGCACGCACGGCCCCGGACTGGGGGTGTGGCCGGGGGGGGCCCGCACCCCCCCCCCCCCCCCGGGGCTGATTTCGCGGGCCCGCGACCGGGTTGTGGGGGCGATTTTGCGCGAAATAGGCACCCCCCCCACCCCCCGCCACCGGATAAGTG
>NZ_JALBWV010000089.1 GCF_022678645.1 Saccharopolyspora soli
GGGGGGGGCCGCCCCCCCCCCCCCCCCCCCCCCCCCCCCCCCCGGGGGCCCGGGGGCCCGGGGGGGGGGGGGGGGGGGGGGGGGGGGGGGGCGGCCCCCGGGGGGGCCCCCCCGGGGGGGGGCGGGCCCCCCCACCGCGTTGGTCGTGAGTGCGTAACCGGGCTGGCGCCCGGCTGGGCACTCACGACACCTGATCTGCGGGAATCCGCCGCCACCAACGCGAAAAGCGGCCCGGCACCGAGATCTTCGGTGCCGGGCCGCTTTCGTCGATCAGGCCGACTTGAGTTGCTGGCGCTGGCGGCCGAGACCCGCGATCTCCATCTCCAGCACGTCACCGGCGGCCAGGTAGGGGAACCGCCCGGACATCGCGACGCCTTCCGGCGTTCCGGTGTTGACCAGGTCGCCCGGCTCCAGCACCAGGTACTGCGAGAGGTCCCGGATGATCTCCGCCACACCGAAGATCATGTCCGCGGTGTTGGAGTCCTGCCGTGGCTCGCCGTTGACCCAGGACTGCAACCGCAACGCCTGCGGATCGGCGATCTCGTCGGCCGGGACCAGCCACGGACCGACCGGGTTGAACGTCTCGCAGCACTTGCCCTTGGACCACTGCCCGCCGGACTGCTCCTTCTGGAAGGCCCGCTCGGAAACGTCGTTGGACACCACGAATCCGGCGATGCACTCCAGTGCCTGCTCGGCGCTGTCCAGGTACCGGGCCCGGCGGCTGATCACCACGCCCAGCTCCACCTCCCAGTCGGTCTGCTCGGAGCCGCGCGGGATCAACACCTCGTCGTACGGCCCGACGACCGTGTTCGGGTGCTTGAAGAACAGGATCGGCACCTCCGGCGGAGCCGAACCGGACTCGGCGGCGTGCGCGACGTAGTTCTGGCCGATGCACAGCACGGCCATCGGCCGGGCGATCGGCGCACCGACCCGCAGACCGGTGCCGTCACCGGCGTCGTCGACCGCCGGGAGCTCACCGGCGGCGAGCGCGGCGCGAGCCCGCTGGATGCCGTCGCCGCTGAGGAACTCGGCGTCGATGTCGGCCGTGATCGGGCTCAGATCGAACACCCGGCCCGCATCGTCGGCCACGTGCGGTCGCTCCGCCCCGAACGGACCCAACCTGAGAAACTTCATCTCACTCCTCGAAATGTGCGTCTTGCTGGTACGGGCCGGGTGAGGTGCGGCACACCCCTGGACCAGCGCGATTCAGCTGCCCAACTCTCGTCTTCGTCTTGTTCTTGAAGCGGCGAAGCCGCTTAGCCCATGTACGGCACTTGCACCGCCGCGGGTTCTCAGACTGTGCCCACTGGCGTTCTCTGCGAGGACTGCCCCGACGTGGTGTATCGGACATACATGATGTCAGGGATCCCACAGCGAGACGGCGTCTGAGGTTCCGCTACCCGCACCGCCAACCAAGACGAGTACACGGACAGTCTCCAAGACCTTCCATCGAAACCTGCGGTGAAAGCAAGGGTTCATGACTTGGCTGGTAGGACGAGGATCTTGCTGGCGTGTGCCGTACCGGCGGCCAGGTCGCGGAACGCACCGGGTGCGCCGGACCAGCCGACGCGGCTGTTGATGAGCGGGTCCAGCAGCGTCCCCGCCTCGGCGATCCAGGCCGCCGTGCTCGCGAAATCCTCGCGGTTGTAGCAGAAAGCGCCGATCAGCTCACGCTCCGACGTGCTGACCTCGTAGGCGGGCAGCGTCACAGTGGGTTCGTTCATGCCCACCAGCACCACGCGAGCGGCCCGAGCGGCCACCGTCAGCGCGGCGGTCAGGGTGGCCGACGAACCGACCGCGTCGAGCACCAACGTCGGTTCGGCCCCGAGGAACTGCTCCACTTCGGTGCCGACCGTGCTCGGGGTGACCAACCGGGCACCGAGGGCCGCGACCAGCGCCGCCCGCTGCCGGTCGGGCTCGCTGACCACGATCCGCTCCGCACCCAGCCGCTGCGCGGCGAGCACGCACGCCTGGCCGATCGGTCCGCCGCCGAGCACCAGCACTGCGTCCGCGCTGCTGCACCGGCCGCGCCGGGCGGCGTGGAAGCCGACCGCCAGGGGTTCGACGAGTGCGCCGTGCTCCTCGGGAACCCCGGCGGGCAACGGGACCACGTTGCGGGTCGGCACGACCATGAGATCCGCGAAGGCCGAACTGATCGCCGGGTCCACGCCGATCACCCGCCTCTTCGGGCATGCCTGCTCCTCGCCCGCCGCGCAGGTCGGGCAGTGCTCGCAGCCGATCACCGGGTTCACCGTGACGACGTCGCCGACCGACATCCCGGCGGCCAGGTCGCCGCCACGCACCCGTGCGACGGTCTCGTGCCCCATCACCTGGTTCGGGTGCCGCCGCCCGTTGTCGCCGGTGAAGCCGTGCACGTCGGAGCCGCAGATCCCGGTCGCGATGATCTCCAGCAGCACCTCCCCTGGACCGGGTGCCGGGTCCGGGCGCTCCTCGACCGCGATCGATCCAGGACCGTGGAACACCAGTGCGCGCATCGGATCCCCTCAACACAAGAACTTCACATGGGTGAACAGAGTTCATTCTCATGAAATTTGACCAGGTGGTCCGGTGTCCGTCAAGTACCCGCGACCGGTCCCAACCGCACGTGACCGCACTCCTGAACGGCCTGGTAGACGGCCGTTGTCGACGGTTACCGCCTGCTTCGTCACGTCTGGTTCCCCGAACTCGAACCAGCCACTACCGTTTGCGGGGCAACCTCGAACCGGGAGGACGCGATGGTCGATGCGCCGTCCAGCCGGATGCCCACCATCTACCTCAGCCACGGCTTTCCAGCACTCGCCGACGACCCCGTGTGGCCAGGTCAACTCGCTGACTGGTCCCGCGATCTGCACCACCCCAAGGCGATCCTGATCGTTTCAGCGCACTGGGAACACGCGCCGTTGACGCTCGGCGCGACCGTGCCCGCGCCGCTCGTGCACGACTTCATGGGTTTCCCCGATCGCTTCTACTCGGTCAAGTACACCGCGCCGGGTGCCCCGGAAATCGCCACGGCCGTCCACGACCTGCTGCGCGATTCGGGGACCGCGGTCGAGGACAGCCCGGCGCGCGGCTTCGACCGCGGCGTCTACGTGCCGCTGGCGGAGATGTACCCCGACGCCGACATACCGGTGCTGCAGCTCTCCATGCCGAGTCTGCAACCGGAGCGCCTGATGCACCTCGGCACGGTTCTGCAACCGTTGCGCGAGGAGGGTGTGCTCATCGTGGGCAGCGGCTTCTTCACCCACAACCTCGCCGCTCTGGTCGCCAAGAGCACCCCGAGCTGGTCGATGGAGTTCGACGACTGGGGCAGGCGGGCGCTGGAAGCGGGCGACATCGATGCGCTGCTCGATTTCGAGCACAGGGCCCCGGCGAGTCGCCTCGCGCACCCGCGTCCCGACCACTTCGCGCCGCTGTTCGTGACGCTGGGCGCAGCCGGGCCGGACCTAAACCAGCAGCACACCACGATCGACGGCTTCTGGCGTGGCCTGGCCAAACGCTCAATCCAGTTCGGCTGGTGAGTCACGAGTATTTGACTCGTTTTGCGTCGCGGTGCATCGGCTGCCCTGCTTCGAAAACAAGACCAAGAAGGATAAAACACCCAACTGTCAGCGGCGGAGTTGCTGCTCGACTGATGCGACCACAACGGACAGTGGTCCGCGGGTCTCGTCGGTCCAGTTCGGGCCGCAACGGGGTGTTGGCGCCGAGACCGACATGGCGGCGACGACCTCGCCGGAGTGGTCGCGAATCGGCATCGCCACGCAGCGGCAGCCGATGATGTACTCCTCGTCATCGACGGCGTAGCCGCGGGACCGGGTCTGCCCGATCTCGGCCAGCAGTTCGGCGAACTCGCTCACCGTGTTCTCGGTGAAGCGCTCCAGCTCCACGTCGCGGTAGCGGCGCACCAACTCGTCGTCCGACAGCCCGGCCAGCAGCGCCTTGCCCAGCCCCACCGCGTGCGCGGGCAGCCGCATGCCGACCGCGGACACCAGCTTCATCGGCTGCGGCGACTCGGCGATGGCGATGTAGACGTTCTCAATGCCGTCCAGCCGGGACAGCTGCACCGTCTCGCCGGTCTCCTGCGCGAGGTGCTCCATCAGCGGCAGCGCCAAGCCCACGATGTCGCGGTGCCCGGTGTAGCCCTGCCCGACCGTCCACGCCTTCAGCCCCAGCCCGTAGGTCCGGGTGGTCTGGTCGAACTCGGCGAACCCGCGGTGCACCAGGGTGCCGAGCAGCCCGTGCACGCTGGACAGCGGCAACCGGAGCGTCTCGGCGATGTCGCTGAGCCGGTGCCGACCGCGGGAGAGCAACTCCAGGATCACCAGCGCGCGGTCAGCGGACTTGACCACGCTCTGCCCACTGCCCGCCTGCTCAGCGGTGGCCGGTTCCGCCTTCACGCCGAATTTCCTCCTGCTCCGTTGCCGCGCTCGCCCCTGCACGACCTACTGAACAGTACAGCGGGAGCGCCGGGTGCGCGCAGCTCGTCCGCCGAAGCCACCGCACCGCTGGGCCGATTCCCTTGCCCAGCCCCGCGAGTACTCCGGCGCATACCATCTGACCAGCGCAAAACCCGCATCCTAGGCCGCGGCAAGGGCGCTGGCGATGTCGATCGCCAGCGCGATGTTGTTCCGGTAGACCGCGATGTTGACCGCCAGGCTCTGTCCCTCGGTCGCAGTCCGGATGTGGTCGAGCAGGAAGGGCGTGATCTCGTGACCGCCGACACCCCGTTCCCGAGCCTGCTGCCACGCCTCGGCCAGCGCCCGCTCGTGCAGTTGCGAGTCCAACTGCTCGGCCGCTGGCACCGGATTGGCCACCAGCACCGCCGAACGCAGGCCCAACGCGTCCCGCGCGGTCACCACGTCCGCGACGGCCTCGGGCGTATCGGCGGAATGCTCGATCGCATGGCCGGAATCGGCCACGTAGAACCCCGGAAAGCGCAGCGTCCGGTAGCCGAGCACCGGGATGTTGAGCGTCTCCAGGCGTTCCAGCGTGGCGGCGACATCCAAAATGGACTTCACCCCGGCGCTGACCACCACCAGCGGAGTTGCCGCCAAGGTCACCAGATCGGCCGATTCGTCGAAGCTGGTCGCCGCCCCGTGGTGCACCCCACCGATGCCGCCGGTGGCGAACACCCGGATTCCCGCGCGGTGCGCCAGAAACGACGTCGCCGCGACGGTGGTACCCGCGTTGACCCGCTTGGCCGCGGCGATCGGCAGGTCGCGCACGCTTGCCTTCACCGCGCCGCTGTCGCTGGCCAGCCGGTCGAGCTGCGCTTCGGCGAGGCCCACCACGGCGACCCCGTCCACGACACCGATCGTCGCGGGCACCGCCCCGGCATCCCGGATCTGCTGTTCGGCGGTCCGCGCCACCTCGCCGTTTGTCGGTCGCGGCAGCCCGTGGGTGATGATCGTCGACTCCAGCGCCACGACCGGTCGACCGTCGGAAACGGCCTGCCGGACCTCGTCGGAAACCACCGGCAACGACATCGCACCTCCACTAAGATCTGCTTCAGCTTGCACCGCTGCGGTCGTCTCGCGGCGGCATGCGTGATGTCGGGGATACCAGAACCAGGCGGCGGCAGTAACTCCCCGGCTCCTGCTCTCGAAGCAGTCCTCATCAGGTCCGCGCGCGGCGGAGGTGTGAGCATATGGGGATGGAGCAGTCCGGTACGCCGTTCCGGCCGGTCGCGCCGACGATCGACCTGCCAGCCATGGAACGGGACATCATCGACTGGTGGCGCGCCCGCGAGGTGTTCGAGCGCAGCCTCGCCCAGACCGCCAACGGTCCGCGCTGGGTGTTCTACGAAGGCCCGCCGACGGCCAACGGGCTGCCCGGTACGCACCACGTCGAAGCGCGGGCGTTCAAGGACGTCTTCCCCCGGTTCAAGACGATGAAGGGCTGCTCCGTGCCGCGCCGGGCCGGTTGGGACTGCCACGGCCTGCCCGTGGAGTTGGCCGTCGAGCAGGAGTTGGGCCTCAACGGCAAACCGGACATCGAGCGGTTCGGCATCGCCGAGTTCAACGCGCGCTGCCGCGAGTCGGTGCAGCGCTACGTCGGCGCGTTCGAAGCGGTGACGAGGCGGATGGGTTACTGGATCGACCTGTCCGCGGCCTACTGGACGATGTCGGCGGACTACATCGACAGCGTGTGGTGGGCGCTGAAGCAGATCTTCACCGCTGGCCTGCTCGTCGAGGACTACCGGGTGGCCCCGTACTGCCCGCGGGACGGCACCACGCTGTCCGACCACGAGGTGGCGCAGGGCTACGAAAACGTCCACGATCCATCGCTCTTCGTGCGGTTCCCGGTCGCCGGTCCGGTCGCCGGACAACAGAATGTCGATCTGCTGGTCTGGACGACCACGCCTTGGACGCTGGTGTCCAACACCGCGGTCGCGGTGCACCCGGCGGTCGACTACGCCGTGGTGCGAACCGTGCAGGGCACCTTCGTGGTGGCCGAACCGCTGGTCGACGCGGTGTTGGGCACGCACGGCGAGGTGCTGGCGACGCTGCCGGGCACCGAGTTGGCCGGGCTGCGGTACCAGCGGCCGTTCGACCTGGTCGACATCCCGAACGCGCACCGCGTGGTGCTCGCCGAATACGTGTCCACCACCGACGGCACCGGTTTGGTGCACCAGGCACCGGCTTTCGGCGCCGACGACTTGGCCGTCGGCCGGGACAACGACCTGCCCGTGGTGAACCCGATCGGCCGGGACGGCCGGTTCCTCGACGATGTGCCGCTGGTCGGTGGGATGTTCTTCAAGGACGCCGACGAGGTGCTGATCGAGGACCTGCAACATCGCGATCTGGTGTTGCGGTACAGCACGTTCGAGCACCCGTACCCGCACTGCTGGCGCTGCCACACGCCGCTGATGTACTACGCGCAGCTGTCCTGGTACATCCGGACCACCGCGATTCGCGAGGCGCTGCAACGGGAGAACGAGCGCACCAACTGGTACCCGGAGCACGTCAAGCACGGTCGGTACGGGGACTGGCTGGACAACAACGTCGACTGGGCGCTGTCGCGAACCCGGTACTGGGGCACGCCGCTGCCGCTGTGGCGCTGCGCCGAAGGTCACGTGACCGCGATCGGCTCGCGCGCCGAACTCGGCGAGTTGACCGGCCAGGACCGCCCCGACCTCGACCCGCACCGGCCCTACCTCGACGAACTCGAATTCCCCTGCCCGACCTGCGGACACCCCGCCGCTCGGGTGCCCGAGGTGATCGACGCGTGGTTCGACTCGGGCTCGATGCCCTTCGCGCAGCTCGGCTATCCGCACGCCCAAGGAAGTGTCGCGGAACTGGCGAAGAGCTATCCGGCGCAGTACATCTGCGAAGCGATCGACCAGACGCGCGGCTGGTTCTACACCCTGATGGCGGTCGGAACACTGCTGTTCGACCGCTCCGCGTACGAGAACGTCGTGTGCCTGGGGCACATCGTGGCCGAGGACGGCCGCAAGATGAGCAAGCACCTCGGAAACGTGCTGGAGCCGCTGCCGCTGATGGAGTCGCACGGCGCCGACGCCCTGCGGTGGTTCATGCTGGTCACTGGTTCGCCCTGGTCGGATCGACGGGTCGGGCACGCGCCGCTGCGCGAGATCGTCCGCAAGGTGCTCATGACGTACTGGAACACCGCGTCGTTCTTCAGCCGCTACGCCGCGCTCGTCGACTGGATCCCGTCCGACGCGGATCCGCCCGCGCAGCGCCCGATCCTGGACCGCTGGGTGCTCGCGGAGGTCAACCGGCTCGCCGAGCAGGTGGACGCGCGGCTGGAGGACTACGACACCGGGGCTGCCGGGCGAGCCCTGGCCGAGTTCGTCGACGACCTGTCGAACTGGTACGTCCGCCGCTCGCGGCAGCGGTTCTGGGACGGCGACATCAACGCGCTGGGCACGCTCTACGACTGCCTCGACGTGCTCACCAGGCTGCTCGCGCCGTTCGTGCCGTTCATCACCGAGCAGGTGTGGCAGGACGTAATCCGGCCAGGTGCACCGGATTCCGCGGAATCGGTGCACCTGGCCACCTGGCCGCTCCCCGAGTTCGGGCTGGTCGACAGCGCGCTGCTGTCCCAAGTGGACACCGAGCGGCAGCTCGCCGAGGCCGGTCGCGCCGCGCGCAAGCGCAGCGGCATCAAGGTCCGGCAGCCGCTCGGCCGGGCGCTGGTCAGCGCTGCGCTGCCGCCGGAACTGCTCGCCGACCTCGCCGACGAGCTCAACGTGCGCCGCATCGACCCGCTCGGCAGCTCCGCCGAGGAGGGCGAAGTGCTGGACGTGTCGGTGAAGCCTAACTTCCGCTCCTTGGGCAAGCGGTTCGGCAACCGCACCCAACGGGCGGCGGCCGCGGTCAGCGCCGCGGATCCGGCCGCACTGGCGCGGGAATTGCGCTCGGCCGGGAGCGGCACCGTCGTGCTGGACGGGCAGCCGGAGCGGATCACCAGTGATGACGTGACCATCAGCGAAGTGCCCCGCACCGGCTGGGTGGTGGAATCGCAGCGCGAGGTGACCATCGCGCTGGACACCACGATCACCCCTGAGCTCAAGCGGGCCGGGCTGGCCCGCGAGGCCATCCGCTTCGTGCAGGACTGCCGCAAGCAGGCCGGACTCGACGTGGTGGACCGGATCGTGCTGCGCTGGCAGGCCGAGGGGGAGCTGCGCGAGGCGCTGCTCGCGCACACCGATGAGATCGCCGCTGCCGTGCTGGCCATCGACATCGCCGAATCCACCTCTCCCGCAGCTGATTTCACCGAGCACGTCGATCCGGACCTGGCTCTGACGGTGTGGCTGCGCAAGAACCGTCCACGGTCCGACCAGGGGTCGTGAGTGGTTGTGGCCGCCAGAGCGGCCGTAGCCACTCACGACACCGTCGCACGGCAAGCTGCACGACGCATTGGAAAGGCCGTGGGCGGCAATGCCACCCACGGCCTCCACTTCTCGTCTCCGCCGTTCAGCCCGCAGGCAATGGACGGGGGTCAGTGCGTCACGAACCGATCTGCTCGGTGATCACGTCGTGGTACGAGCCGACGCGGGCGTACACACCGGGCTTGCCGGGCCGGGCACAGCCCTCGCCCCACGACGTCACGCCGATCAGCTTGTTGTTCACGACCATCGGTCCGCCCGAGTCGCCCTGGCAGGTGTCCACCCCGCCCTCCGGCAGCCCGGCGCACACCATCGCGTCCGGGTTGTACTCGGCGTACGCGCCCGAGCAGGTCTCGTCGGAAGTCACCGGCACGGTGGCCATTTGCAGGTTGTCCGACTGCTGGCCGTTCTCGGAGGTGTTGCCCCAGCCCAGGATGGTGGCCTGGGTGTCCGGCGCGTAGCCCGGATCGTCGGCCGTGGCCAACTCGATCGGCGCCTCCTGCACCGGCGCGGCCAAGGTGAGCACCGAGACGTCGAATCCCTGTGCGGCGTCGGTATATTCGGGGTGCACCCAGATGTTGGTCACCTCTGAAACGGTGCCGTCCTGGGAACTCATCACCGTGCGACCGCTGACCACGTTGATGTCGGCGGCCTGCTGGCCGACGGTGCAGTGCGCGGCGGTGAGGACCTTGTCCGCGGCCACCAGCGAGCCACCGCAGAACTGCTGCCCGTCCGGGGTCACCAGGGCGACGGTGAAGGGGTGGTCCGCGATGTCGGCGTCTTGGCCGCCGACGATGTTCGGGGTGACATCCGACGGCTGCGCATGCGCGACGGATGCCGTGGTTAAGGCGGCGACGGCGATCGCGGCGACTCCGGCGAGCCGGGCCAGGCGACGTGGGGCATCGACCATCGTGCTTCTCCTTGTCGTCCAAGGGTCGCTGCACGTCGGCACCCGGCGGCCTGCCTTCCCCCGGGCGGTCACGCACAGCGACGAACTTGATCGCACGATATCGGCGCGCGCACCTGCCGGGAAGCATCTGAATTTGCCGTTTTAACCAGTACGACAAGCACTTTGAGCAGATCGGAAGTCGGACATAATCGGTAGGGAGGCGCGTCCACCAGCCAAGCAGCGAAGCACTTTTTCCTTGCTGCACGCGGAAATTCGCCGTGGCGCGTCGAACGGGCCTGGTACGTCGCGAACCTCGGAAGTGTCCCCGGCGCACCCCGATTGCACCGGGGACACCTCCAACCGCGGCCGGACCCCTCCGACCGGTTTGCGCCATCGATCCCCGAACCGACGGCAGGCACGTCCAAAGGGCCCCGACCGCCCCGAGATGAACGTGCCGTATCTGGTGTACCTAATCTCCGGTGGAATATTCCAGAGCCAATCGGCGCAGCTTGCCCCGATTGATCATTCAACCTGTCGGCCTAACGCCGCCGAACCGCAGGTCAACGGGGCTATCTGGGCACCAGTCCGGCGTCGTAGGCGAGCAGTCCGGCCTGCAACCGGTTCGAGCAGGACAGCTTGACCAGCATGCGCGACACGTAGCTCTTCACCGTCGCTTCGGACAGGTAGAGGCGCTCGGCGATCTGCGCGTTCGACAACCCCTGCCCCAGGCAGGTCAGCACCTCGATCTCGCGGTCGGTGAGGTCCCGCACCAGTTCCACCGCCCGCTGCCGGGTGCTCTGCTCGTCGGCGGACGCCGCCAGCAACCGCTTCTTCGCCTGCTGGGAGAGCACCGTGTGCCCGTCGGCGGCGACCCGCACCAGCCCGATCAGGTCCTCCGGCGGCGTCGACTTCACCAGGAATCCGGCCGCCCCGGCCCGCAACGCCCGCAGCACGTACTTGTCGGCGTCGAAGGTGGTCAGCGCGACCACCGCGGGCGGGTCGGGCAACTTGCAGATCCGCTCGATGCCGGTCAGTCCGTCCACACCGGGCATTCGCAGGTCCATCAGCACCACGTGCGGCCGGTGCCGCACCACGCACTCGACCGCCGCCGCGCCGTCCTGCGCGTCGTCGACCACCTCGATGTCGTCGGCCGAGCCGAGGATGGTGCGCAGATGCGCGCAGACCATCGGCTCGTCGTCCACGACGACGACCCGGATCGGATCACTCATCGGCGACCGCCTCCCCCGTCGGCACGTACGCGGGCAGTATCACATCGACCTCGAAACCGCCGTCGGCACCGGCCCCGGCGTGGAACGTGCCACCGACCAGCTCGACCCGCTGTTGCAGCCCCAGCAGGCCCGAACCCGATCCGCTGCTGGCCAGATCCGCTGCCGCCCGGGTGGGCGGCTCGGTGTTGCGGATGACCAGCCGCAACCGGTCGTCGCTGTAGACCACGTGCACGCTCACGCTGGCGCCGAACGCGTGCTTGTGGACGTTGGTCAACGCCTCCTGCACCACGCGGTAGGCGGTCCGGCCGACCGCCGAGGAGACCATCGCCGGATCACCGTCCACAGTGAACTCGACCGGTACCCCGACCGACTCGGACTGCCCGATCAGCTCGGCCAGGTCCGGAACCTCGGTCGGCGGGGGCGCTTCGGGGACGTCCGGTTCCGCCGAGCCGCGCCGCAGCACGCCGATGAGGTCCCGCAGCTCCTCCAGCGCCTCGCAACCGCTGGTGCGCAGTTCCTCGGCGGCCCGCCGGATCTCCGGGTCCTCGGCCGCCACGCCCAGCGCTCCGGCCTGCAGCACCATCAGGCTCACCCGGTGCGTGACGACGTCGTGCATTTCGGTGGCCAGCCGGGTCCGCTCGTCCGCCCGCGCCTGTTCGGCCAGCAACTCCTGCTCGTGTTCGGCGCGCTCGGCGCGCTCCCGCAACGCGCCCACCAAGCGGCGCCGCGCGCCGACGTACAGCCCCAGGATGGCGGGCAGGATGGTCCACACGATGCCGTTGACAATCGTGTCCCCACCCGGCTCCTCCCACGGCCGGACCGCGACCAAGGCGACGATGCTGATCAGGTCCCAGGCGAAGAACCGCCAGGTCCGGCCACGGGTGTACACCACTGCCGCGTAGATCACCCACATCGTCAGGCCGGGGACCCACGGGTCACCGGTCTGGTTGACCTCCAGCAGCGGTCCGGGCCCGAACTCGATCAGCAGCGCCTGCGCGACCGACAGCACCGCGACGACCGCCATCAGCACCACCGGGAAGCGCCGTCGGGCCAGCAGGGCCACGTTCAGGCCGGTCATCAGCACGTCGTTCACCCACAGCCCGCCGACCCAGGCGTACGCCTCCGGTGGGGTGTCCGTGGGGAAGAGGACTCCTAATACGCGGCCCAGCAAGTGCAACCCGATGACGAGGGCCACGTCGAAGGCGGCCTCCCGCTTGGAGTCCCACAGCAGCCGCCACAGCGGGCGCTTCACGTGGAACACGGTAGTCAACCAGCCGCGCTGAACAGCCGAGATACCTCCGCCCGGCAGGTCAGCACTAGACGAAAGTTGCACCCGGCCTAGGCGCTCACAACTTTCGGTTGGCCGATGCGCTACGAAGCGCAGTGTTGGCGGGTCGATCATCCCGGCTTGAATGGACCTACATTCCATCCGACACCTGGGGGAAACGATGAGCTCGGCAGTGTTCAGCCCGCAGCCATCAGCACCGACCAAACCCGACTTGTGGCCACTGGCGAAGTGGCCGGTGTTCACCATCGCCGCTCTCGTCGCGATCGCGCAGTTGGCGTTCAGCCCGTTCGGTGGCTACTGGATCGACGAGGTGTACATGCTCGCCGCCGGGAAGTACCACCTGGACTGGGGGTACGTCGACCAGCCACCGCTGGTGCCGCTGATCGCCGGGGCGATGGGCTGGATCGCGCCCGGATCGTTGCTGGTGCTGCGGCTGCCCGCAGTGCTGGCGACCGCCGCGGTGGCCGTGCTGACCGCGTTGCTGGCCCGCGAGTTCGGCGGTGACCGGCGGGCCCAGGTGCTGGCCGCCGGAGCCGGTGCGACCGGGCTGTGGACCGCGCTGGTCGGCCACTGGGTCGCCCCGTACACCTTCGAACCACCGTTGTGGCTGGTGCTGACCTGTCTGCTGGTGCGCTGGGTGCGCTTGCGCGACCTGGGGCGGCCGAACGATCGATTACTGCTGCTTTTCGGCGTGGTCCTCGGCATAACCATGCAGACGAAGTTCCAGGTCGCGATCCTGTGCGTGGCGTTGCTGATCAGCGTGCTCGCGGTCGGACCGCGGGACATCCTGCGCCGCCCGATGTTCTGGGGCGGGGTCGGCATCGCGGCGGTCATCGCCCTGCCGACGCTGCTGTGGCAGGCGCTCAACGGCTGGCCGCAGCTGAAGATGGGTGCGGTCGTGGCCAGCGAGTCACCACTGCTCTCCGGCGGTCGCAGCGGCACGGCGGTGAGCCTCGTGCTCTACGCCGGGGTTGTGGGTACCACGCTGTTCCTGATCGGACTGTGGCGGCTGGTGCGCTCTGCCGAGCTGCGCTCGTACCGGTTCTTCGCTGTGACGACCGTGCTGCTGTACGGCTTCTTCGTCCTCACGGCCGCCCGCCCCTACTACCTGCTCGGTCTTTACGGTGTGGTGATGGCCGCCGGTGTCGTCGGGTTGCAGCGTCGCCGGGAATCCAGGCCGTCCCGCTGGGGCTGGACGGCTTGGCCGCTCTACGCGTTGTCGGCGGCGGCGGCCGGATTCATGCTCTGGCTGTCCACAATGCTCACTCCGACGTTCGGGGTGCCGACGGCCGACTCGCTGGCCCGCGAGACCTCGGCCGCCTTCGCCGCACTGCCACCGGAACAGCAGGAGCACACCGCGGTCATCGGCGACAGCTACATCCTGGCCGCGATGCTCGAAGTAGGTGGCGAACAGCACCCGTTGCCGAGCGTCTACAGTCCGCACCGCGGTTACGGCTACTTCGAGCCGCCGACCGAGCAGATCGACTCCGTGCTGTACGTCGGCTCGGAACCAACGGACGCGCGACGGCTGTTCGCCGATGTTCGGCAGGTGCAGGCCGGTGGTGTCCCGATCTGGCTGTGCACCGGCAAGCAGGGCTCCTGGACCTGGGCGCAGCTGTGGCCACAACTCCGCTACTTGTGACGGGCTCGGGCGATCACCAGTTCAGCTGCAGGTTTACCAGCGTTGCGACAATGGCTTCAACGAGGCGAGAAAGAGAGGGGCCGATCGTGGCCACCCAACCCAACGCGGACTCCGCCGGACTCCGGCTGCGGCCACCGCGCAACCGCGTCGAACGCCGCGCGATCGGCTGGTGGACGACACAAGCCTTGGTGCTGGTCCTGCCACCGCTGATCGCGTTGGCGGTGACGGCGCTGTTCATCCCGCCCGCGCGGTTCTGGCTGGTGCTCGCGTTCGTCGTGGTCGCCGTACTCGCAGTGCCCTACGTGCTGGTGATGCCGCAGTGGCGGTACCGGGTGCACCGGTGGGAAACCACCGAGGACGCCGTCTACACGGCCGCCGGGTGGTTGCGCCAGGAGTGGCGCATCGCGCCGATGTCGCGCATCCAGACCGTGGACACCGTGCGGGGCCCGTTGCAGCAGTTGTTCAACCTGTCCAGCGTCACCGTAACCACTGCCTCCGCCGCGGGTCCGCTGACGATCGACGGCCTGGACCGGGAGGTCGCGGTGGCGGTGGTCGAGCAGCTGACGGCCACCACCCAGGCAACTCCGGGAGATGCGACATGAGTAGCGCTGTGTCAACCCCAGTCCTCCTCAACCGCACCTCAGGGGACCGTGACGCAAGCCAGCCACAAGAAACCACGAAACGCGAGATTCGTGCTGGACGCACCACAACTGTGAATCGCGGAGAGGCGGACCAGTCATGAGCACCGTCATCGACGGGCAGTGGCACCGCTTGGACCCGAAGACGATCGCGGCCATCACGACTCTGGTGATGGCGCCACTGCTGCCGACCGCGGCGGTCATGCTGATCTCCGGTGTCGGGGCGGTGGCCCTGCTCATCACCGTGTCGATCTGGGCGGGCGTCGGTTTGGTGATCGCCGCGTTGGCCGCGATCGACTGGTGGTTCACCTGGTACCGGATCACCGAGGAGCGCTTCGAACTGCGCCGGGGCAACCTGACCCGCAGCCACCGCTGGATCCCGCGCGACCGGATCCGCAGCGTGGACCTCACCGCGGATCCGAGCCACCGGCTGTTCCAGGTCACCACGGTCAAGGTCGGCACCGGTGGTCAGGCGGGCGACAGCAGCGAGCTCAAGCTCGACGCGATCGCCCGGCACCACGCCGAATTCCTGCGCCAGGAACTGCTCTTCGGCGATTCGTCCACTGCGGACACCGCCACCGCGACCCCCGAGGCGGGCGATGACAGCACGCTCGCCCGGCTCGATCCCAAGTGGTTCCGCTACTCCGCGCTGACCCTGTCGCTGGCGCTGATCGTCTGGGGCGCGATCGGCTCGGCGATCGGCTCGTTCAGCGAACTGCTGCAGGCCGTCGGCGTCTACGACGCCATCGCCGACATCGTCGTGTCGACGTCGCTGGTCGCGGTCGTCGCGATCGGGCTCGCCATCGTCCTGGTCGTCGGCGTGGTCGGGGCCGTCGCGCTGTCCGTGGAGATGTGGTGGGGCTTCCGGTTGACCCGGGAGCGGGGCGACACGCTGCGGGTGAAGCGCGGCCTGCTCACCGCCCGATCGGTGTCGCTTGAGGAACGCCGCCTGCGCGGTGTCGAGCTGGCCGAACCGCTGCTGCTGCGCTGGGCTGGTGGCGCCCGGCTCAACGCCGTCGCAACGGGACTGAACCAGAAGAAGGAAGAACACCAGCCGGACAACAAAACACTGCTGCCGCCCGCGCCCCGCGCCGAGGCCCAGCGGGTGGCGACAGCGGTGCTGCGCGAACCGCAGTCGCCCACCGATGTCGCACTACGCCGACACCCGCACGCCGCACTGCGGCGAAGGCTGACTTGGGGGCTCGTATCGGCGACGCCGGTCGTGGTCGCGGCGGTGGTAGTGGCGGCGGTCGGTTGGGTGCCGCCCGCGGTGTCGGTCATCGCGGGGGTGGTGGCTGTCCTGGCGGCCCTCGGATTCGCGGTGGACGCCTACCGCAACCTCGGCCACGAGATCACCGATCGCTATCTGATCGCCCGGTCCGGCAGTGGGATGCGGCGCACGGTCGCCTTGGAACGCAGCGCGATCATCGGTTGGCGGATCACCCGGACGGTGTTCCAGCGACGCTCGAAGCTGGTGAGCGTCGGCGCCACGACGGCTGCCGGGGGCAGCCTCTACGAGGTGCACGACGTCAACACCGAAGTCGGCCTGGAGCTGGCGGAAAAGGCGGTGCCGGGGCTGCTCGCGCCGTTCCTGGAACAACGCTGACCACGCGGATTTCCGGTCAGCGAGGCGACATCTGAGGTCCGGGGTCCGCGATCCCGGCTCGGCAGCGCGGCGGGTTCACCGGGGATTGGTGGCTCCGCTCGGTCGAGCGGAGCCACTGATGGTCAGGAGTCGAAGCAGCCGTGTTTGAGACCGCGGACGAAATCGTGCCAGCGTTGCGGGGCGACGGTGATGTGCCCAGCGGCTCGGTTCTTGGTGTCGCGAACTCCGACGCAATCTGCTCCGAAGCCGACCTCGACGCACTGGCCCTGCCCCTGGGTGCGAGTGCTCGTGCGCCAGTCGGTGATGTTTGCCATCTACAGCTCTCCTATGCGTTCTTGTATGAGTTGAATGGAACCTTCCGGATCTACCGCATGCGCTCGTAAATGGTCCATCATCAGGACGTAGTTGGACAGCTCGATCTCCCTTTCGAGGTAAAGCCCGCCCACATGGGTTTCCAAATAAACCACATCGGGGTCAATGTGATTCGAGTAGCGCAGGATGACGAACGGTCCGGCCTGGGCTGGATGCGCCCCCGCATCCAGTGGCATCACCTGCAACGTCACGTGCGGCAACTCGACCAGTTTTAGCACGTGTTCCAGTTGTCGGCGCAGCACGCCGTTACCTCCGACGCAGCGGCGCAATGCGGCTTCCCCGACCACCGCCCACAACTCCAACGGGTTCGGTCCGACAACTCGTTGCTGGCGCTGTATCCGCAAGTCGACCCTTCGGGTTATTTCCGAATCGTCCGCCCGAATGAGTGTCGATTTAGTAAGCGCATACGCATATTCGCGTGTTTGGAGCAGTCCAGGAATGGCCTCGGACTCGTAGGTGTGGATCGAAGAGGCTTCGGCCTCCAAGCCGACGTAGGTCTCGTACCATTCCGGAAGGACATCGCTGTAGGAATGCCACCAACCTCGCTTGCGGGCGTCCCGCGCCAGGTTGATCAGCTGATCCCGTTCGGCTCCGTCCACTCCGTAGAAATCCAGCAATGCCGAGACATCACCGACCGAAGGGGACCGTTTCGCGGTTTCGAACCGCCCGATTTTCGCTTGCGTGCAGCCAAGGTGGCTGGCCGCCTGCTGCTGGGTGACTTCCGCTTGCGCCCGCAGCCGGCGTAACTCGGCGGCGAGGCGACGACGACGCACGGTGGGACTCACTGTCATGATCCCATCCTCCACGGATGTCCACGCTGCGTCACCACCCCATCACCCTTACGACATCTGGTCGGATGGCATATTCCGGCGGATGCTGTGCGGTGGGCGAGCGCGCTTCGCCGACGAGCGGGGTGTTTACAGTTGTATGTCCTGATTGCGATTTCGGTGCTGCTGTGGGCCGTGCTGTTCGGCTCCGGACTCCTGCTGTGGTGGCAGGCAAGCAAATCCGAAAGCAGATCGGGCAAGTCCCGACCGCACCGTACGCTCCGCCGCCGCGCGCACCGGCCGAAACACCGGCAAGCACACGCCTGAACGGTTTGCCCGGACGGTCTGCCCAGGTGGTCAGCACGCGTCGTGTCGACCGCAGGTCCACGTCGCGGCGCTGTTCGGCACGCCAGGATATTCCAAAGCCGCACGATTTCCCAGACCAAGACCAAGTAGGAACTCGCGGGTTGGGACGGACGCGGTGGGCGTCGGGCAAAGCTCGCGCACCCCTGAACGGCACTTCCGGCCGGGGGAACGAAGTTCCGCCCGCTGCTCAGGGCCGCGGCACGTTGCGCAGGTTGCTGCGGGCCAACTGGATCATCTTGCCCACCCCGCCGGAGAGGACGGTGCGGCTGACCGCGAGCGCGAAGCCCTTCACCTGGTCACCGGTGATCCGCGGCGGGATCGACAGCGCATTGGGATCGGTCACGACATCCACCAGCGCTGGACCCGGTCGGCGCAACGCCTCGGCCAGCGCGTCGCGCACCGCACCGGGTTTTTCCACCCGGACCGAGTAGATCCCGGCGGCGGCCGCGAGTGCGGCGAAGTCGACGCTCTCGTGATCGGTGCCGAAGTCGGGCAATCCGTCGACCAGCATCTCCAACTTCACCATGCCCAGCGAGGAGTTGTTGAACACCACGACCTTCACCGGCAGCTGGTGGGTGCGCAGGGTCAGCAGGTCACCGAGCAACATGGACAGCCCGCCGTCCCCGGACATCGAGATGACCTGGCGGTCCGGCGCGGCCGTCTGCACCCCGATGGCCTGCGGCAACGCATTGGCCATCGAACCGTGCACGAAAGATCCGAGCACCCGGCGCCGTTGGTTGGGGGTGATGTAGCGGGCGGCCCAGACGTTGCACATCCCGGTGTCCACTGTGAACACCGCGTCGTCGGCGGCGAGGTCGTCGAGCACGTCGGCGACGAACTCGGGATGGATGGGCACCTGGGTCTGCACATCACGCGTGTAGGCGTCGACGACGCGCTCCAACTGACCGGCGTGCTCGCGCAACATCCGGTCCAAGAAGGACCGGTCCGTTTTCTGCGAAACATGCGGCAGGACAGCGCGAATGGTCTCCGCGACGTCGCCGTGCACGGCCAGGTCCAGCACGGTGCGCCGCCCCAGGTGGGCTGGTTCGATGTCGACCTGCACGGTGTTGGCCTGCGGCAGGAAGTTGTCGTACGGGAAGTCGGTGCCGAGCAGCACGACGAGGTCCGCGCGGTGCATCGCGTCGTAGCAGGCGCCGTAGCCGAGCAGACCGCTCATCCCGACGTCGAAGGGATTGTCGTACTGGATCCATTCCTTGCCTCGCAAGGCATGCCCGACCGGGGCGTTCACCCGCTTCGCCAGGTCCATGACTTCCTGGTGCGCGTTCCGGGTTCCGGCCCCGCAGAACAGCATCGGCCGCTCGGCGCGGTTGAGCTTGTCCGCCAGCGCCATCACCTGCTCGTGCGACGGCACCACGGTCGGCGGCTCGCATTCGACGATCCCGCTGCCGACGGGGTGCGCCGCCGTCCGGTGCGCGACGTCGCCCGGCAGCACCAGCACCGAAACTCCACGACGGCCAGCCGCGGTCTGGATCGCGGTGCGCAGCAGCCGTGGCATCTGCTCGGGCTGCGACAACAGCTCGCAGAAATGACTGCACTCGTTGAACAGTTCCTCGGGGTGCGTTTCCTGGAAGAAACCGGTACCGATCTGCGCGGTTGGGATGTGCGACGCGAGCGCCAGCACCGGCGCTCCGCTGCGGTGCGCGTCGAACAGGCCGTTGATCAGGTGCAGGTTGCCCGGACCGCAACTGCCCGCGCACACCGCCAGCCGCCCGGTCAGCTGCGCTTCGGCACCGGCCGCGAAGGCGGCGGCCTCCTCGTGGCGCACGTGCACCCATTCGATTCCCTCGGTGCGGCGTACGGCGTCGACCACCGGGTTGAGGCTGTCTCCGACGATGCCGTAGATCCGCTGGACCCCGGCCTGCACGAGCACCTCGATGAACTGGTCGGCGACAGTGGGCATGGTGATCCTCCGGTCTTGGACGGCATGTCACTTCCCCGTCTACGCGTGGAATTCCGGCCGCGCAACCCCGCTGACCCCCCATCGTCCCTGCCGTGAACATGCGTAACGAATTGGTCGAACAGCCCGATCTGCCCTGTGTCGAAGTCACTGCCGTGGGAGGGGAATGCGGTGAGCGTCCGGATCTACACCAGGTGCGCACTGGCCCTCACCGCCTCGGCGGTGGCCGGGCTGCTCGTTGGTGGCTTCATCGCGATGGCGGAACGCGCCCCCGAGCAACCAGCGACAACCCAGGTTTCGCAGGTCACCCCGGCAGCTGGCGGAGCCGGAGCCGTGCGCGAGTGACCCCCGCTTCACCGCCGACGAGGCGGTCGGCCCGATCGGCTAGCGTCGGGTGCATGAGTGAGCAGAATCGACTTTCGGTCGGCGACAAGGCGCCCGAGTTCGCGCTGGCGGACGCCGACGGCGGCACGGTGTCGCTGAGCGACTACCGGGGCCGATCCGTGGTGGTCTACTTCTACCCAGCGGCGAGCACCCCCGGCTGCACCAAGGAAGCCTGCGACTTCCGGGACAGCCTGGTGGTGCTCAACGATGCTGGTTTCGACGTCCTCGGGATCTCCCCGGACAAGCCCGCCAAGCTGGCGAAGTTCCGCGACGCCGAGGGCCTGACGTTCCCATTGCTGTCCGATGAGGACAAATCGGTCATGACGGCGTGGGGCGCGTTCGGCGAGAAGCAGAACTACGGCAAGATCGTGCAGGGTGTGATCCGGTCGACGTTCGTGGTGGACCCGGAAGGCAAGATCGCCAAGGCGCTGTACAACGTCAAGGCAACCGGCCACGTCGAACGCCTCCGCAAGGACCTCGGCGTCTGACTCGGAGGGCACCGCCCCGGCCGGTGCCCTCCGATCCGGTCCAAGATCGGGAATCCCCACGCCATGCCCCGTTGACTGAACTAACTGCCGAGTTTGGGCAGCTCCTGGCGTTGTGCTGCGAGGGTGTCGGTAGCTTGCCCGCGTGATCGACCCCCTGGATTCGGATAGGAACCTGCCCTGTCTTGTGGTTCCCCGTGCTGGGCAGTTGGTATCGACCGACGACGGATGGGAGCCCACTCGCCGGTCGAACAACATCCACATCTCGACCGAGATGACGGCCCACCACGTCCTGTCATGCCGACGACAGCGCGCTGAGAGCAGGACACGGAGTCGATCAGCTGAGCGTCTGCCTGCCGCTCACGGCGTCGGTGGATCATCGGGTGGTTCGGTTAGCCATGCCAGGACACGTCGCGAACGTTCGAGTTCAGGGCCATGGACCGCAGGCCGGAGATGACTTGAGTCAGTCCTGTGGAGTGAGCAGGGCGATCGGGATCACGCGGTCGGTCCTCTGCGCGTATTCAGCGTACAGAGGGAAGATGCTCACCATCTGGGCCCAGAGGGGCTCGCGCTCGGCCGGAGACGCGACCCGGGCGCGGGCGGTGAACCGGCGGGTGCCGGCCTGCACGCCGACGCTCGGGTCCGACTGGAGGTTCTTGAACCACTCCGGATCCTCGTCGGCGCCGCCCTTGGAGGCGACGACGACGAAGTCGTCCCCCGAGGTGCCGTAGATCAGGCAGGTGCGACGCGGCTCGCCGGTCCTGCGTCCGGTCGTGGCGAGCACGAGGGTGTACACGCCGTCCGACTCGTGTCCCTCGGTTCCGCCCGAGGCCAGATACGTCCGGGTCTGCTCGGCGACCCAGTCCCACTTCGAGTCGGTGGCACGGTCGAGATCATCAGCGACGGCCATGGCGGCGGTCCTTTCGATGCGGATGGTAATGGTCGGCGATCTATCACACGGACGCACGCAGCGTCGTTCAGCGGAGTTCCTCGACCAGCCCGATGATGACGCCGGCGGGGCCGCGGACGTAGCAGTACCGGCAGTAATCCTCGTACTGCGCCAGCTCGCCCACGAGCTCGGCGCCGTGGCCGCGCAGCCGGTCGAGGACATCCTCGACTGCGTCGACGACGAACGTGAGCCGAGGGATGCCCGGGGTGTTCACCGGCTCCCACGGCGCACTGCCGGTGGCCACCGGCCGACGGAACGTCGACAGCTCGACCCGGCCCTGGCCGTCCGGGGTCCGCACGACAGCAATGTCCGATCGCACGCCCTCCAGCCCGACGAGCTGGTCCACCCAGGCACCCTCGACCGTGGTCTCGCCCTCCAACTCCAGGCCCAGTTCGACGAAGAACGCGATCGCCGCCGCGAGATCCTCCACCACGAAGCCGACATGATCCATCCGGTGAATCGTCACGGAATCCTCCTGTGTCGCACGGCCCCTCGTGGCCGCTCGTGTCCCGGGGACGGAGCCGACGTCACGGTCTCGACATCCTCGGCCATCTTTTTTCGGCACCCGGCCAACAACAAGGACGGGCCACCGGACCCACCGGTCCCGGTACCGGGTCAGCCATGACCCGTACCGATCGCGATGGTCCGAGCGGCAAGCACTGCTGGAGGATGGTGCCTTGGCCCTCCACGGAAGGACCATCACCACGAGATCGTTGCGTACCCCCGAAAATGCGGGAGAACGGGACTGGCCGACCGACTCTCAAGGCGATGATTTGACGGCCATCGAACATCCGCTTCTGCCGCCGACAGCGCGTTCTCCTGACCCTCGACAGCCAGTAGCCGACCTCGGTTGAGCGCACATGCGTTAGCCCGCACTCCCGGCAGTTCTGCATGTCACGCCGCCGGTTCGGGCTTCTTGAGCACCTCCGTCAGGGCTGAGATGCTGTGGTCGCCGTGGCCTGATTCGACGGCGCGCTTCAGCAGTTCGCGCAACGGCGCGTGCCATGTCACGTCGATGTTCGCCTCTTCGCCGAGGTTCTGGTCGTGGACCGCTCCCGCGAGAAAGAGATTGACGGTGGACATGGGCCTGGTGTAGTCGCCACTGTCGATCTCTCTGGCGAAGACCGGTAGCACGGAGTTGATCATTTCGAACCACTTGGCGGTGAACCGCACCAACGTGCTCGCTTTCAGCCCGCGCGCCTGTACGGCGGCGGCGCCCTGGAAGAAGCCGACGAGTGCGGGCAGCAGGGTGCCGCCTACCGCCATCTCGTAAAGCGCGGCGAGGTCGGGCTCGTCGCCGAGGTGGACGGTGTCGCCCCCCAAGACCTCGCGCGAGGACAGCCCACGTGGTGAACGGGCATTCGGGTACGGCCGCCACGCGAACCACCGCCGCAGCGGTCCCTAGTCCAGTGCCATGTAGATCGCCACTGCGGCGGCGATCACCACCACCAGGTAGCGGAGCAGGCTCGGCGGCAGCTTCTGGGCGATCTTGCCGCCAGCGAAGCCGCCCAGCACCGTGGTGGGCACCAGGGTCAGCACCGCGATCCAGTCGACCGGGGCGATCAGCGCGTAGACGACCAGCGTGACCGCGCTGCCGATCATGCCCAGCCAGCTCTTCAACGCGTTCAACCGGCGCATGCTGTCGGTGGCGGCGAGCACCAGGATCGCGATCAGCACGACGCTGCGAGCGCCGCCGAAGTAGCCGCCGTAGATCGAGGCCAGGAAGATCCCCGCGGTCAGCAGTACGGTCCGATCCGGGGCGCCCTCGCCTGGTGAGCCGAGCCACTTGCGAATGGTGTTCTGGAACGCCATCAGCACGGCGGACAACGCCACCAGCGCGGGCACCACGGCGTCGAACACCTCGCTGGGCAGGACCATCAGCAGCACGCAGCCCAGCGCCGATCCGACGGCCGCGGCCACCGACGTCACCCACACCCGCCGAGGCGTTCCGCGGAGGTCGTCGCGCTGGCTGATCGCGGCCCCGACGAACCCAGGTCCCTGCGCCACCGAGTTGGTCACGTTGGCGACCAGCGCGGGCATCCCGGTCGCCAACAGCGCCGGGAAGACCAGCAGGGAGCCGCCCCCGGCTACTGCGTTGATCGCGCCGGACAGGAAGCCGACAACGACGAGCAGCGCTAGTTCGAGCCAATCGGTGAACACGACATCCGAAGCTAGCTTCTAGAACGGCCGAATTTCCGCGCGGGGCGAGCGGCATCACATCTCGATCGCCTCACTGCCTGCGGCGAAGCGTTTGGTAACAGTGTCACAAAAAAGGGGTTACCACATTGGACTGATGGATCCGTCGGACGGACGTGGCTCAGCCCGTGTCTTCGTTCTTGTTTTGAAGCGGCGCAGCCGCTTAGCCCACCTGTCGCGCTTGCACCGCCGCGGGTTCTCAGACGTCATCTCGGGAGGACAGCCACGACGTGGTGTATTGGGCATACATGATGTCGGGGATCCCGGACCGAGACGGCGTCTGAGGTTCCGCTACCCGCACCGCAAAGCAAAACGAGCTTGGAAGACAGATTCTCAACCCGCGAGTTCGCGCAGTGCTGGGAGCAACAGGCGCAGCGCTCTGCCGCGGTGCGAGTCGGCGTCCTTCTCCTCCGGAGTCAACTCCGCACTGGTCCGGGTTTCGCCTTCGGGGACGAAGATCGGGTCGTAGCCGAAGCCGTTGGTGCCGCGTTCTTCGCGAATCACCTTGCCTCGCCACTCCCCGCGCACCACCACCTGCTTGCCGTTCGGCAGCACCAGGGCCGACGCCGACACGAACGCCGCCCCGCGGCGGTCGTCCGGGACGTCGGCGAGTTGGCCCAGCAGCAGGTCCAGGTTGGCCTGGTCGTCGCCGTGCTTGCCGGACCAGCGGGCCGACAGGACACCCGGCATGCCGTTGAGCGCGTCGACGGCGATGCCGGAATCATCGGCGACCGCGGGCAGGCCGGTGGCCTGCGCCGCGTCGGCGGCCTTGGCCACCGCGTTCTCCTCGAACGTCGCGCCGGTTTCCGGCGCCTCCGGGAACGGCGGCACGTCGGCCAAGCCGACGACCTGCAGACCCGTCACGCCCTCGGCGGCCAGGATGCGGCGCAACTCGACCAGCTTCTTCTGGTTGCGGGTGGCCAGCAGGACGCGGGTCATGCGGCGCTCCCCGGCAGCTCGCCCGGATACGGCTCGGCCAGCGCGGCGGCCTGGAGCTGGGCGAGCTTGGCGCAGCCCGCCAGCGCGACGTCGATCATCTTGTCCATTGTGGACCGCGTGTAGGTGGCGCCCTCGCCGGTGCCCTGCACCTCCACCAGGGTGCCGTGGTCGGTGGCCACCACGTTCATGTCCACCTCGGCGCGGGAGTCCTCCTCGTACGGCAGGTCCAACCGGACCCGGCCGTCCACCACGCCGACGCTGACGGCGGCGACCGAGCAGGACAACGGCTTCGGGTCGGACAGCCGACCGGCCGCGCCCAGCCACGTCACCGCGTCCGCCAGCGCCACGTAGGCGCCGGTGATCGCCGCGGTGCGGGTGCCGCCGTCGGCCTGGATCACATCGCAGTCCAACGTGACCGTGTTCTCACCGAGCGCGGCCATGTCGATGCAGGCGCGCAGGGAACGGCCGATCAGCCTGCTGATCTCGTGGGTGCGTCCGCCGATGCGCCCCTTCACCGACTCGCGGGCGCTGCGGGTGTTCGTCGACGACGGCAACATCGCGTACTCGGCGGTCACCCAGCCCAGTCCGGAGCCGGTTCGCCAGCGCGGTACGCCTTCCTGGACGCTGGCCGCGCACAACACCCGCGTCCGGCCGAATTCGACCAGCACCGATCCGGCTGGCCAGTCCTGGTACCCGCGCGTGATCCGCACCTCGCGGAGCTCGTCGTCGCTCCGCCCATCCGTTCGTGCCACGCCCCAACCCTAAGCCCGACCGCTCGCCCGCCGGTCACGGGCACCTACACGTCGTAGCTGCCGCCGGGGGTGACCAGTTCGGTGGGGCCGTCGAAGGTGGCGACCGCCTCGGCGAGGATCGCGTCCCGATCGGACCAGGGCGCGACGTGCGTGAGCAGCAGGCGTCGGGCCCCGGCTGTCTTCGCCGCCTCGGCCGCTTGGCGCCCGGACAGGTGCACGCCGTCCGGGGCACCCGCGAAGTCCGTCCAGGACGCCTCGGACAGCAGCACATCGGCATCCGCCGCGAGTTCGGTCAGCTGCGGGCAACAGCCGGTGTCGCCGGTGTAGGCCAGCACCTTGTCCTCCGCTGCGACGCGGAAACCCCACGCCGGGCACAGGTGCGCCACGGGGATGGCCTGCACCTCGAACGCACCGATGCGCATCGGCTCGGCGGAGATCGGGATGAATTCGAACACGTCCGACAGATCGGTTCTGGCGAGTTCCGCCTCGTTCGGCGCGTAGAGGGCGGCGAGCCGACGCGGCGCGTTCTCGGGCGCGAACACCGGCAACCGCCGCACCGCCGGGTCGTACGGCGGGTTCGGGTGGTACCGGCGCAGCACCGCCAGGGCGGCGAAATCCGCGCAGTGGTCCGGGTGCAGGTGGCTGAACAACACCGCGTCGAGCGTGAACGGGTCGACGAACCGCTGCATCGCGCCGAGCGTGCCGTTGCCGAGGTCGAGCGCGATGCGGGTACCACCGGATTCCAGCAGGTACCCGGAAGAAGGCGAATCCGGACCGGGCATGCTGCCGGAACAGCCGAGAATCGTCAGCTTCATGCGGTCGAGCTTGACATGGTCAGCGGGCGCACGGCATCGGCGACCAGCGCCGGACCGAGGAAGCGGGCGGCGAGCCGAGCGAACCGGTCCGGTGCACCGGTCGCGCGGAACTCGTGCACGGGCGCCGCTTCCGAGTCCGCGAGCAGATCGCTCTCGGTGAGCATCCGCACCACGTCCTTCGCCGTCTCCTCCGCGCTGGAGACCAACGTCACCTGATCACCCACCGCGAGTTGGAGCACGCCGGTGAGCATCGGGTAGTGCGTGCAGCCGAGGACGAGCGTGTCGATGTCGGCCCGTTGCAGCGGATCCAGGTAGCTCTGCGCCAGCCCCAAGATCTGCCGACCGCTGGTGATGCCGCGCTCGACGAAGTCCACGAAACGCGGGCACGCCACCGTGCTGAGCGTGATGTCCCGAGCAGCGGTGAACGCGTCGTCGTAGGCGCGGGACTGCACGGTGGCCTTGGTGCCGATCACGCCGACGCGGCCGCTGCGGGTCGTCGCCACCGCGCGGCGCACCGCGGGCAGCACCACCTCGACCACCGGGATCTCGTAGCGCTCCCGCGCATCGCGCAGGCAGGCCGCCGACGCCGTGTTGCAGGCGATCACCAGCATCTTCACGCCCTCGTCGACCAGCGAATCGGTGATCGCGAGGGTACGGGCGCGGATCTCGGCCAACGGCATCGGGCCGTACGGGGCGTTGGCGGTGTCGCCGACGTAGCACAGCGTTTCGCCGGGCAGCTGGTCCATGATCGCGCGGGTCACGGTCAGCCCGCCGACGCCGGAATCGAAGATCCCGATCGGGGCGTCAGTCACCCGGCCAGTGTGCCAGGCGCGGGTCCGGCGGCCTGCCGACGCGTGCTGCGCGCCACCAACCAGACCGCGAGCACCCCGCCCAGCGCGCCGAACAGGTGCCCTTCCCAAGAAATTCCGGGCTGGCCGGGCAGCACGCCCCACAACATGCCGCCCCAGTAGAAGAAAAGCACCACCGCGACCAGGATCTGCGCGAAGCTGCGCTGGAAGAAACCGCGCAGCAGCAGGAACACCATCCAGCCGAAGATGACCCCGGACGCCCCGATGTGCACGCCGGGCGCGCCCACCAGCCAGGTGCCGAGGCCGCCGACGATCCAGACCATCGCGGTCACGGCGATGAACTGCCGCAGCCCACCGGCGAGCACCAGCCAGCCGAGCACCAGAAACGGCAGGGTGTTGGCGAACAGGTGTGCCCAGTCGAAGTGCAGCAGCGGCGCCCACAGGATGCCGTCCAGTCCGCTGACCTCGCGGGGCTCGATGCCGTTCACCTCCAGGCTCGACGCCGGGGTGGCGGTGTCGTAGAACTCGATCGCGTACAGCACCGCAGTGGCGACGAGCATGCCCATCGCGGCGCGCAGCGGGTTTTCCGGTAGCACGCGCACGCGGCGACGATCAGGCAGTCGGTTCACACCATCGAGGCTACGCGGCGCACCCAGTCCCGGTCTCGGGGATGACCCTGAGTTTTCCGGACATTCGCGGCAGTCGACTCCGGCACTGGGGCGCAGGCTCCACCGCACTAGCACCGCCGCGTCCGAGGCTCCGCAGCCCGCAAAACGACTACGGGAAAGGGCTCTTCGACGTCGCGGTAAGGTCTTGGGCCGTTGCATCGGGTGTTCGGAAAGGTGACGCGTGCAGGCCCAGGTCGACATCGCAGTTCAGGCGGCGGCGCGCTCCGGACAGGCGCCCACCTGGGACATCGGAACCGACACCCTGCTCTGGGTGGATCCGCCGACGCACACCGTGCACCGCTACGCACCCGGTCACACCGACCACACGATGCAGGTTCCACAGCAGGTCAGCGCCGCGAAGCCGCGCAGCCGCGGCGGGCTCGTGCTGCACCTCTCCGGCGGGATCGCGCTGTTCGAGGCCGACGGCGAGCACCGGACCTGGCTCGTCTACTGGGCTCGCGACGGCGTGCACGGCGGCGAGACGATGATCGACCGCAAGGGCCGGTTGTGGGCGACGACGGTGCACGAGGGCGAACGAGGCGACGGCTGGTTGGCGAGGATCGGCAGTGACGGTGCGGCAGGCATCGTGCTGCGCGGTCTGGCCGCCGGGCACGGCATCGGCTGGAGCCCGGACGACACCAGGATGTACGTCGCGGACAGCGCGACGCGGCGCATCGGTGTGCTGGACTTCGACCTCGCCTCCGGTGCGACCGGTGAGCACCGGGTGCTGTGCGAGGTCGACGGCGAGCCCGCCGGACTGTGCGTGGACGCGGCGGACAACATCTGGGTCGCGGTGCGCGACAAGGGCGAAATCCGTTGCTACACGCCGAAAGGCGAGCTGGACCAGACGATCCCGCTGCCGGTGCGGCGCCCCACGGCCTGCTGCTTCGGCGGCACCGACCTGACAGACCTGTACGTCACCTCGGCCCGCGAAGGCGTCACCGACCCGACCGATGCGGACGGCTGCCTGCTCGTCCTCCCGAACACCAGCACCGGCACCCGAGCCTCCGCCTTCACCGGCTGACCGGCCCGCGGACAGCAGAGCCAAGCAATTTCTCGCGAAATTGCGCAGCACCCCTGCTGACTAAGAGGCTCCGGCGGTAGGCGGGGTTGCTGATCTTGGCGTGGGTGGTGGAGTAGGACGGGCATGGCCGTGAGTGATCA